>JAQWLX010000012.1 GCA_029247075.1 Halieaceae bacterium
CAGTCGTCTTGAGCACGCAGCTCAAAACCTAACTAATGTCTCGGCGAATACCGCAGCATCAAGGAGTCGAATCCTCGATGCGGACTATGCGCGTCAGACTACAGAATTAGCCCGAACCCAGATCATTGCGCAGGCAGGAACTGCGATGCTGGCCCAGGCTAACCAGATCAAGCAGACAGTTTTATCACTACTTAAGTAGTGAACGGTCCCCCTCCTGACCCGGCTTCGGCCGGGTTTTTTTTAATTTAAATCAATTAGTTATAGTAAAAATCTACTCTTTTGAAATAAAAACTAAAAAAATACACTTTTGCCCTAAAGTTTTAATGAATAGTGTCGATTTCAGCTATGAGAAAAATTATTTCTGCCACTATGTATGGCAGTGCCCGCACGCGATTCGCTCGGGAATAAAAGGGGGAGACCAGTTCAAACTGGTCCCAAAAGGTGTGAGAAATGGCTAGTATAGAGGGCACTATTGCGCCCGCATCAAGCATGGAAATAGCGCAGGCTAATGCTTCACATAAAAGGACGGTAGAATCACTGCGTCCAGCGCCAGTTACTGGCAACGTATCAGCAATCAGTTCGAAGCAGAGAAGTTCCAGAGCACAAAATATTTCTGAGATGCGAACTACTGAGGCGCAAATTCAGGATGCTTTAAATCGCCTAAGAGCGCATGCCAGGACACCCAAAAACCTTAACTTCCGATTAGATCAGGTTTCTAATAGATGGATGGTTACGGTGAGGGATGAAAGTACTGGTAAGGTGGTAAGAGAAGTTCCTGGTGATGCTGTGCTTAAAGTAGCGCACAATATAGAGAACTTGAAGGGAATACTGTTCGATCAGGTTCTGTAGGCTATACTTGTTTCACGATAGGTCGACTTTCGTGGAGAAAGAAGTAGTCTATTTTTCCGTGTAGCGTCCTAACGCATACGCGGAGAACTCTTATGATTTTAAAAACGTTACGAGAATTGATCACTATTATATTTGTCGCTTGTTTAATTGGCGCTGCAATGTCCTTGGTGACCAATATGTTTGTCTCTGGTGTGGAAGCGGTTGGTGCACTTCGTGCTCAAGACACTTTTTTTAAGCTCGAGATTAAAGGTCAACTTTTCTCGGTTGGTAGCGTGGTTTTTCTTTGGATCACGGCGTTTGCAGTCTATTTTGTCAAGACATCACTCGGTATCAAGGCATGGGCTGGTCCTGCAGACTCGATTTATGCAGCTCATCAGAGTCGCGAACCCCTTGATCTAAAACGAGGATTTGGTTCGACTTTTGCCGCTTTTTTGTCGGCTAGTGGAGGAGCGGCGGTTGGTCAGTATGGTCCCCTTGTCCATTTTGGTGCCACAATGGGGGTATGGGTAAAGCGGTTTCTATCACCCTCCTTGTCTAATGAGGTCTATCTTGGCTGCGGTGTGGCCGCAGCGATATCAGCGGGATTCAATGCACCGATTGCTGGGATTATTTTTGCCCATGAGGCGATTCTTCGATTGTTTTCTATTCGCGCTGTTGCACCTATCTCTATTGCGGCAATTACTGCCAGCGCGGTGGATCGTTTTCTTTTCCCCAGTGACGTGACTTTTGCCATTGAAGCAGTTCTTCCGCCTTTGATTGAAATACTACCTGCTTTAATTGCCATCACCCCGATTTTGTCGCTGGTGGCTTTGGCATTCATGCTTTCGTTGCGCACCGCGCAGCGCACGGCGGCAAAATTTAGGGGACCTCCTTTTGTCCTTACTTTCTTGGCGGCTACATTGTGCGGTCTACTTGGTGTTTTTCTTCCCGATGTGCTTGGGCTTGGTATGGTTCAGATAAAACAAATGTTGTCGGGAGAATTCGCACTCAGCATGCTGGTTTTATTGCTCCTGGGTAAGCTTGTAGCTACTACCCTTTGTATTGGTTTTGGTTTGTTCGGAGGTGTTTTCGGTCCGGCAATTTTTATTGGTATTGCCGCGGGCGGTGTTTTAGGTGGTGTGGCAGAGGCGTTGGGACTTTCAAACTTTGCTCTTGTTGCAAGTGTTGCCTCTATGGCAGCGGTTAGTGCCTCAGTGATTGGTGCGCCCATCACTGCAACAATTATTATCCTTGAATTGACACAGTCTTATGAATTTGCCGTTGCCGCCATGGTAACTGTAATGTTATGTAATCTAATTACGCAGCGGGTTTTTGCTTTGTCTTTTTTTGATCGGCAGCTTTTGGATAGGGGTGTCGATTTGCGCGGCGGTCGCGAAGCGATTCATCTAAACCAAATTTTTTCATCGGAATTAGCCACCAACGATGGGATCGTTTTAGATAGCACTACTGATGGGAATCAGGCAAGGGCTATACTAGAGGAAAGGTCACTGACAGAGGCTTACATTTGTGGAGAAGGCGGCGTGCTAATGGGTAAAGTGTCTCTTTTTCATACCCTTAAAGCTCAAAATAACCCTGTAAAGGACTATATGGATACAGATCCTTTCTTTCTTTCTGGCACTGATACCCTTGCACATGCCATGTCAAAAGTGGCAAATTTCGTTGGAGAGAGCATACCAATAGTAGATAAGGAGACAGGTATCTTGATTGGAACTGTAACTGAAGGAGATTTGTTTAACGCGGTCATTGGGGTACAAGGTGAGATAGTCAAGCAGGAGCGGGGCTAATGTCTTGCCGCTTTTCCTCGATTTTAGCTTTTGTTTTCTTAATTTCGTCAGCTTTTACTAGTGTTGAGTTAGAAGCGTCTCTGGAAGCTGGTATACGAGCCAAGGAACGTGGTCACTACGCGACTGCAATTCGTGCCTGGAAATCGCTAGCAAAAAAAGGAGATCCGCCGGCACAAAATAATATCGGCCACATGTACGAAGAGGGGCTAGGTGTCGCTCAAAACTACGCGGAGGCTATGAGCTGGTATAAAAAAGCCGCCGAAAGCAAGCTGCCAGAAGCTCAGTACAATGTAGGATTGCTTTATTATCATGGTTACGGTGTGGCGAAAAACCCCCGAGAAGCAATTAAATGGTTCAAATTATCTTCCAGAAAGAACCTTCCAGAGGCGCAGTACGTGATGGGTCTCGCGCATCACGAAGGAAAAGGCGTTCGCCTTGATTATAGGGAAGCCCTCTCGTGGTTTGCTAAATCGGCGAAGCAAAATCACCCGCCTGCTCAATTCATGTACGGTTTTATGTTTCAAGCAGCAGAAGGAATAGAGCCAGATCCCATGCGCGCCTATGCCTGGTCGAAATTGGCTGAGCTAAATAAGCAACCCGAGTCAGACGCAATTTACAATCTGGCTGCTCTGTCATTAGACAAAAAACAAATCTTGCAGGCGGAGGCAATTGCGAGCCTATGTTTTGGTTCTGCTTTGACGGATTGCCCTCTGCTTGAGAATGGCCCGTTAAAAGTGATTATCGATACTGATTCAGCGTCACCCCCTGAGACGAAAACTTCCCTCAAAGCTAGTCAACTTAAGGCCGCGGCTCAGGATGCTTACGAATCAATGGTCGAAAAACTAGGTTTATAAGTAAGAAAAACTTTCTTAAAAGGCTTCAGTCCCCTAAAGCGACGCGTTGATCGACCGATTTATAAGGCATTAAGCAATCGCAACAATAAGGCGTTTAGACATGAGCCCTAGAAACAGACTCTTAGCAATGAACCAGTACAAGGGAGTGGATACAGGAGCTACCGCAGAGTATGCCGACGGTGTACAACTTATCCAAATGTTATTTTCTGCGCTCATGGATTCAATTAGTGATGCAGATGGCCATATACAGCGTGGCGACTTAGTCAAAAAGGGAGACAGTATCACTCGTGCCCAGAAAATTGTTAGCGGATTGCGACTTTCTCTAGACTTTGAACGAGGCGGTGAGCTGGCGCGAAATTTGGACGATCTTTATGAGTATGCTAATAGACGGCTCATTAACGCTAGTGCAAGTAACGATGTTGAGGCGCTTAGAGAAGTCAAGGAAATCATCTCTGACATAAGTTCAGCCTGGCAGTTGATCCCGTCTCTCATGAAGCCTAGTGATACTGCAGCAGCTTAATTTCATTTAACTTCGCATATAATACTGGCGCACTAGTTCCTCCCTAAATCTTCATATCATCGCGAGCTTCGCTCATATGTAATAGAATGAGTGGAGCGGCATGTTTTTGCTGCTATTTGAAATTAGTTGGGAGAAACGCGAAATTAAGCTTCAGGATGTTGTATTTGGCGCCGCAATGAGAGAGATCTGGCAGATTGTGGATGCGGCAGCAGCTAGTGATGCGCCCGTTATGATTCGCGGAGAGACTGGTGTAGGCAAAGAAGTGGCTGCGAGACAGGTTCATCAGCGCTCTGGCAGGGCCGGTGGCACGTTCGTGCCTATCAACTGCGGAGCAGTTCCATCAGAGCTCTTGGAAAGTGAGCTTTTTGGCCATCGAAAAGGTGCGTTTACAGGCGCTATCTCTGATCATAAAGGTCGGTTCGAGATTGCTGATGGTGGTACATTATTCCTTGATGAAATTGGAGATATGCCAGCGCATCTTCAGGTGAAAATCCTAAGAGTCCTTGAAGATAAGGCGATTACCCCTGTTGGCGCTATCCAAGAAACTGAGGTGAATGTAAGAATTATCGCTGCAACGCATCAGGATCTGGAGAAAATGATCCTGTCAGGTAGTTTTCGCGAAGACCTTTATTATCGACTCAATGTAATACCGGTTAATGTTCCACCGTTAAGAGAAAGGCGAGAAGAATTTGATGATTTTCTCGATTTTTTTTCTAAGAAACATGCTGGTGAAAATGAGCGAATTACTTTCTCTTCTTTAACAAGGGAGCGACTCAGAGACTATCACTGGCCAGGCAATGTGCGTGAATTATCAAATCTGGTAGCACGCTTTAACGCGCTTTGGCCAGCATCGGAAATAGATATTTCGACTATCCCAAGGTCTATGTTGCCGCCTGGGATGAGATCTTCGCTCTCAGTTGGAGTCGATGCCTCCGCAAATATTGCATTGAATGACAGCCAAAGCGAGGTGGAAGCTATTATTGGACTTGCACAAGGCTGGCAGTCTGATAACGGAGAAAGAGACGGTGAGATAGAAATGCGGCAGATACTTCAAGATGTTGAATCGAAGCTTATATCTGCGGCTCTAGAAGATTCAGATGGTAATGTTTCCGCTGCTGCCAAGCGGCTTAACATGCAACGGACAACATTAATTCAGCGGATTGCAAAGCTTGGGTTAAGAGACTGAGCAGTGTTTTGAGTATTCCGTGGTAACTTTTGTCCTTTTATAAAGCTGTCAAAAACTCGTCTTTTCCCGACTTAATAGTGACAATTTTCTATTTTTAAAGCCCTTAAATAAACATAAATTATTGTTTTTAAACAATAAAAATAAATTGGCATCCTATTTGCTTTAAATAAGTACTCAATTACTGTTTTTAGCCAAAGGAAATGCTATGAGTTCAGATATTAACCCACGTATAGGTTGGATTTATGGAGATGGTGATGTTACTAGCCTGCTTGAGACGAGTGCATCAATAGAGGCGGAAATCATACCTTTGTCAGGATGGGAAGAGGCAGTCGACCAGGGTGGTGAGTGGTCGGCAATTATCATTGAGTTGTCCAAAAATGTAAAAGAGTTAGAGCATTTAATTAGGGAAACTGATTTTGGAGGTAATACTCCAATTATTGCCCTTGTCTCAAGGAATGATTTTGAAATTGGTATTAATTCAATGGCTGTTGGAGCCAGTGCAGTCATTCAAAAAGAAGAACTAACGCCCGCCAAATTGGTCAAGAAACTTTCCTCATTCGACAATAATTTTTCTGATAGCCAAGAAACTATTTCAGTATCGACAGAATTTGTCGACAGCATAGAAGCTCCTATTGACTCTCCTGAAACGAAATCTACTAATGAATCTTCTTATGTTTTTGTCGATCCGTTATCTCAAAGTTTATTTGCACTTGCGCAACGCGTTGCCAGAGCAGATGTATCAGTGCTTGTGCAGGGTGCGACAGGAGCCGGTAAAGAGGTGCTGGCAAAGGTTGTTCATCAATCCTCTCAAAGATCACAGCAACCGTACATCAGCATGAATTGTGCTGCGATACCAGAAAACTTGGCTGAGGGAATGCTTTTTGGTCATGAAAAAGGATCCTTTACAGGCGCTACAAGAACTCAAAAAGGCCTTTTTGAACAAGCGAATGGAGGGACAATTTTTCTTGATGAAATTGGAGAGATGCCTCTTGCGTTGCAGTCAAAGTTATTGCGTGTTTTGCAAGAAAAAACATTAACTAGGATTGGTGGAGAAAAATCTTTAAATCTAGACGTAAGAGTAATCGCGGCAACTAATCGGAATCTTACCGATCTGATTAGTGCAAGATTATTTCGTGAAGATTTATATTTCAGATTAAGCGCATTTAAATTAACCATTCCACCATTGGCCAGCAGACGCTTAGATATTGCGCCGCTGGTTGATCTGATGCTTTCAAAGCACAGCGAATCGCTTGGCCGTGAAGTTGGTATTACTACTTCTGCTATGAATGAGCTAATGCATTACGGTTGGCCTGGTAACGTACGAGAACTTGAAAACGTTATTTCACGCGCCATTGTAATGAGTGATGGTGATCACATCGATGCTTGTCACATACTCCTTGATGATATCAGACCCAATGATGGTTGGCAGGAGCTAGGTGATCAAACAGCCTCGGTAATGCAGAAATTAATATCTTCCAACCCATTTCAGGATGGTTTTGAAATAAATACCGGTGTTTTGGGTAGTTCAGTGAAGCAAACTGAGTGCAACACCATTCTGGCTGCATTGCAGGCGAGTAAAAATAGAGCAGAAGCAGCTGTCAAATTAGGAATTAGTCCTAGAACCTTGCGGCATAAGCTTAAGAAGCTAAGAGATGGTGGGATGCAAGTGCCACAGGCTTATGCGCGGTAGGAGGTAGTTATGAAAGTAGAACAAAATCCAATAGCACAGTCTTTGCTCGAGCAGATACGCCAGCACCAGCAACAGATAAGTGAAACTCGAATAGAAGCTGGTTTTGAGGTCGATTCAAAGACTAATCAGGTTAATTTTTCAGAGCTAGTGGGTAGCGCTCTAGACGAGGTCAATGCGCTAAAGAAGTCCTCAGCGGCTTCAGCGGCGGCATATGAATCGGGGGTGGATATCCCCTTATCTGATGTAATGGTCAATATGCAAAAAGCATCGTTAGCTTTTGAAGCGACGCTCCAAGTACGAAATAAAGTACTAAAAGCATACGAAGACATAATGAATATGCCAGTTTAACAAATTCACTTTAGGGGATGATTTAAATGGAAGCGACAGCGACTTTACCAGGCCAAACGCCTTTGCAGATAGGGGCTGATGATGCGGCGAATATGCCTGCGGCTTCAGCAGGCGCTCCACCGGCAAAAACTCAAACTTCACCAGCCGGTAGTGCTTTTCCTACTGTTTCAGAGATCTTTGACACTCCATTAGTGCGTAAGGCTATGCCGGGTATAATAGTGGTTATTTCCCTAATGTTATTAATGTTAGCTTACCTCTGGATTCAGGATAGTGGTCACAGAGCTTTGTATCCAGAGATGTCAGATTCTGATCGACAGGCAGCTTACGACGCGTTGCGAGCAGCAGATTTTAATGTCCAAGTCGATTCATCGACGGGTGTTATAAGTGTGCCGGTAGGGCGGTATTACGAGGCGCGCATGTTATTGGCCTCCTCAGGATTGCCGCGTGAGGCAAATACGACCGCTGTGGATGCGCTTTCATCCGATTCTTCAATGATGACAAGCCAGTTTATGGAGCAGGCTCGCTATAGTGCAGCTATAGAAGCGGAGTTGGCAAAAAGCATAGTGAAAATCTCGACTATAGATGCCGCGCGCGTGCACCTGGCGACGACCAAAAGATCTCCATTTATGCGAAGAAAGACCGAATCAAGTGCGTCAGTTATTTTAGTTCCCCATGCTGGTCGAGCGGTTTCGCATGCACAGGTTCAAGCGATAACACATTTAGTTTCATCAAGTGTGCCTTATTTGTCCGCTGATAACGTTGTGGTTGTAGATCAGATGGGAGAACTGCTAACTAAAGATGAAGATAGTATAGGTCAGATCGTAGGTATATTTACTGAATATGAGCGTGATCTCGAGGAGCAATACAGAAGCAGAATAAACGCTATTTTGGGACCGTTGGTAGGACTGCAGAATATTAGGGCAGAAGTTGACGTAGCGGTTGATTTCACTCAGCTTGAGTCAACGTATGAAAATTTTGATCGAGATAACGTTGGAGGTGAGGCCAGATCTGAATCTATAAGTATAGAAAGAGACTCAGGGGGGGACGAATCAGGAGGTATTCCCGGAGCTACTACTATGGTGTTAGAGAGCGCCACTGCGCCACAAGCTGACGAGGATGAGGAAGGCGAAGACAGGATAACCAGCAGTAGTACAACTCGTAACTACGAACTGGATAAAGAGACAACATACATTAAGCAACCAGGTGGATCGATACAGCGATTATCGGTAGCGGTTGTAGTAAATCAGGAACAGGTCATGCTCCCTGAGGCAGAAGGTGAGGAATCAGAGGTAGCTCGAGCAGTAGATCAGGAAAAACTCGTTAGGTTAGAGAATCTGGTTCGCGGGGTTGTAGGTTTTGATGAAGCTCGAGGAGATAATGTAACCTTAGTAACATCCACGTTTGATATACCAGAAGAAATTGTTGATACAACGAAATGGTATGAGAGCCACTATTTACTCAGTGTTGTCCAGGTAATAGCGGGTCTTTTGGTGTTTGGCTTGCTAATGCAAATGGTTGTTCGGCCGGTGTTGGGTCATTTCCTAAGCGGAGGTAGTTTGGGTGAAATAGATCCTGTGACTGGATTGCCATTAGAGACCGTTGGAGGTGTCGATGGAGCAGGAGCGATCGGAGCTGATGGCATGCTTGAAATGGGAGAAGGTGAAACACTTGAAGATATAAAGGCAAAGCTCAAGCCTAAAAAATCCAGTATTTCTCCAGAAATGCTTGATACGGCCAACACCTATGATGACAAGGTAGCATTGGTAAGGTTATTAGTTTCAGAGGATTCAGGCAGGGTTGCAAACGTGTTGAAGAAAATGGTTTCACCTGAGTAAACAAATCAATAGTTGAAACCGATTAGGAGAAAATTAGATGGCTGAAGCAAACGAAGAAGAACAAGATAGTAAAAGTGCTGCGGCACCCTTGTCAGACGCCGTTAAAGCAGAAATTGAAGCATTGACTGGCGCGGACCGCGCTGCGGTTATTATGCTTTTGCTCGGTGAACAACAAGCGGCAGATATTATTCGATATTTGTCACCCAGAGAAGTTCAAAATCTTGGTGCATGTATGGTTGCAGTAGCGGACCTTTCCCAGGAGGCTGTTAGTGCTGTCTTGGATGATTTTGTTTCGACGATTAAAAATCAGACTAATTTAGGTCTTGGAACAACCGATTACGTTGAAAGCATTCTCAAACGAGCACTTGGAGAGGACAAAGCCGCCACAGTGCTTGGACGAATTATGCCGGGGTCCACAAGTAAAGGTTTGGAGATTTTAAGGTGGATGGATGCAAGATCAATCGGTGAGATGATACAAGATGAACATCCTCAGGTAATAGCAATTATTTTATCAGTGCTCGAATACGATGTTGCAGCAGATGTGCTAAATTTTCTGACGGCGGATATACGTGCTGAAGTTGTTCAACGTATTGCAATGCTTGACACCGTTCAGCCAAATGCCATGGAAAAACTTGAATCAATTATGAAGAAGCAATTTTCAAACAGCTCATCTGCTAAATCATCTAGCTTTGGGGGAATTGGTGCAGCAGCCAAAATCATGAATTTTACGAAAGTCGAATTGGAAAGTACGGTTCTTCAGGGTGTGGCGGATGTTGATGAAGAGCTAGCCTTAAAAATCCAAGACAACATGTTCACCTTTGATAACTTATCGGCTCTAGATAATCGAGGGGTACAGGTACTTATGCGTAATGTTGAATCTGACATGTTGATGATTAGTCTTAAGGGGGCTGATGAACCAGTTAAAGATAAATTTTTGGATAATATGTCCTCCCGAGCGAAAGTTATGTTTCTTGACGAAATGGAAGCTAAAGGACCTATTAGGATCACTGATGTGGAAGAAGCTCAAAAAAGTATCGTGCGTATAGCCAGGAAGCTGTCCGATGCGGGCGAGCTTGTTTTGGCCGGAAGGGGTGATGATTTTGTCTAGTGAAGATGGAAATGTAAGTTGGAAGCTGAATGATTTGATTCACGCTTCCCGACGAGCGGCTTATCGGCGATATGAATCTCTTGAGCATTCAGATAAGGAACAGGAATTTCTGCCCTGGACACCTACAATGCTTAAGTTAATAGATGATCAGATAGTAGAAGCTGGTGCCGAGAACCAGCAAGTCGATTCGGCTATTGATTTACCTGATAAAAAAGAATCTTTGGAGCCAACTGTTGAGGAAAAACTAGTTCCGGAAGAGGAAATGATATCGAAAATACAGGAAAGCTATCAAAGAGGTTTTGATGAAGGTAAAGCAGCTACAGAATCTGATTTAGCCGATAAATTTCTTAAACTAAACAAATTGATAGAGGGATTTACTAGTTTTAAGGAGAATCTGGAGGGTTTTCATTCGCCGCTAGTTAAATTGTCTTTAGCACTTGCTAATCATCTAGCGAGAGCTGAGCTAAGACTTGATGGCACAGCAATAGAAGAACTCGTTCGTCAGAGCCTTTTTGCTATTGAAAGTTCTACTGAAAATTCAGTAGTTGTATATCTAGCAGAAGAAGATTTCGAGCATGCACATAATATCTTAGGCGAGACTTATCCAAATGTGAAATTTGAGATCGATCATGACTTTTCTTCGGGTAGCTTGCGTGTTGTTATGGACGATACGTCGATAGAAGATTTAATTGAAAATCGGCTGGATGCTCTTTCTGATCAATTATTTCTATCGCAAAACCAGTTAAATTCAGGTCGTCAGCAATTTCTTGGCTCAGATATAAATAATGATGGAGAGAAATTAATTAGTTCAGACGGAGAAGTATCCGATCCTAGCGATACCATAATGTCAAAACCGATAGCCTCCGCTGATGAAGGGCATGATTTGAAAAACGACAACTTAATTGATGAGTTGTCTTCACCTCCTTTATCGGAAGAGCCAAGTGCAGAAATTACTGCGACCGAAGATGGCTTTGGCAAAACGCCTGAAGAAGTTGAATTCGATTCAGAGAATAACGATGATCACTGAGTTTTCGACCCAGGTAGATCAATATATTGGAAGGCTCAATCCGACACCTCTGGAACCTTCTGGAAGGCTTTTGCGAGTTGTAGGAATGACGGTCGAAGTTTCAGGAGTAGCAGCGCCAGTTGGAGCGAAATGTCGCATATCTACAGCATCTAACAATGGTTATATCGAGGCAGAGGTGGTGGGATTTAATAATGACGTTCTTTTTTTAATGCCGTACGGCTCTATTGAGGGTGTGGCACCAGGCGCGAGCGTAACGGTGGTTAACCGATTCCCAATGGTAAATGTTAGTAGAGACATGCTAGGCAGAGTAGTGAATGCCCAGGGTGAGCCTATCGATGGGCTCGGTCAAATAAAATCTTCTGAATCTTGCGGGCTATTTGGTTTTCCAATTAATCCTATGGAGCGCGGGCCGGTGGAACACGCTCTAGATACTGGGATAAAGGCGATTAATTGTTGTTTGACTCTTGGTCAAGGTCAACGAATCGGGTTGGTGGCGGGTTCCGGCGTGGGTAAGAGCGTTCTCTTGGCTATGCTGGCAAGAAATACTGCTGCCGATGTCGTGGTTATTGGGCTTGTAGGGGAACGGGGCAGAGAAGTACAGGAGTTTGTTAGTACCACCCTAGGCGAAGCGGGACTCAGAAAATCAATTGTAGTTGCTTCACCCACATATGATCCTCCAGTTGCTCGTTTAAAGGCTGCGCATTTAGCCCATGTTATTGCTGAGTATTTTCGAGATCGTGGAAAAAGAGTTTTGCTATTGTTTGATAGTTTGACGCGAGTTGCGCATGCGCAACGTGAGATAGGGCTAGCGGTGGGCGAGCCACCTACAGCAAAAGGCTACCCTCCCTCTGTTTTTGCATTATTGCCGAGCTTGATAGAAAGAGCGGGAGTTGGGGCACATGGACATGGTTCTATTACTGCCATCTATACCTTACTAGCTGAAGGTGATGATAGGGCAGATCCGATAGTTGATATCGCCCGCGCTTCTCTTGACGGACAAGTTATGCTTTCGAGAGATTTAGCTGATGCAGCTCACTATCCCTCAATCGATCTTAACGGATCCATTTCTCGGATAATGGACAACCTTGTTGATAAGGAACAGGTGAATCTAGCTAATCGATTGAGGCGTTATTGGTCTCTTTACAGACAAAACATAGATCTCATACAAGTTGGAGCATATGAGGCAGGTACGAATACCGAGCTTGATGAAGCTATTGAATTAATTGGAAACATCACTGAATTCCTGCGCCAGGAAAGCGAAGATAATTTTTCTTTTGAAGATTGCTGGAAAGCATTGAAAGCCTGCATTAGAAGGGATGAACGATGACGCAGGCATGGAGAGTTTTATCTGAAAAGCGTGCCCAAGAGGTTACAAAGGCTCAGGTTGTAGTCGCCACCTGCGTTGCAAAGAAGAAGACCATTGAGGAACAAATGGAAAAATTGGATGAACTTATAAGTGAATATAGTAAGGAACTATTCAGAGCTAAGCAAGATGGTCTAGCTGACGTTGGAGCAAGCAATCTTCGACGTCAATTTATAGCAGAAGTTCAGCAAGCTAGGGACGGTCTAAATCACGAAAATTCCATGTTGGAGGTTGATCTTCGAGTGGCCCGAGAAGCGCTACAAGAGACTCGCTTAGAGGAAATGAAAGCAAAAAAAATGCTGGAAAGAGACCAAGAACGAACTGAGAAAAATAATAATTTACACGAGCGTAAGGATTTTGAATCAACAGCACTCAATCAATTTAACCTAAGAAATGTTTGATGGCACAGTATTTGCTATATACCTAGTACATAAATTGATTGAAAAAAAAGAGGCCGAGCCTTGAAAAACACAATAGACAACATGTTCCTCTCTACATCCGCAGCAGATAAGGGTTTGGACGGTATTGCCTCCATAGCAGGTCCCGAAGTCGACTCAGATGTGCAGGGGTTTGAGACCACTTTTCGGCAAGCGCTGGCCGCCATTGACAGGTCGAGAAGTGGCAAGGACTTGCCAAAAAAATTACTAGAGTTTGATCCTGAAAAGTTAGCCGGCATGGCTTTGACGCAAAAGAAGCTCAGTTCAGATTCAACTGTCCTAATCGGAGATGCTGATTTAAGCAATCAAACGGTTATCGCTTTTGCCGCATTGCAGGGTATGGACGCTGAATCACTTAAAACGCTCTTTGAGAAACCTATTCTAGGTGATACAGAGGAGATGAAAGACGCCTCAGAGAATGTAAAAATATTGACTGATAATTCGTTGGACGAATTTGTTGGAATGCCTCCTGGATCTGTGGAACAGACTGTAAGGGCGCTTGAAGAACAAGGTCTTTTACCTGAGATTCCCATTAGAGGATTAAAAGAAAAACTAGATTTTGAACATATTTCCGACGGTAAAATCAACTTGAAAAGCCACGTAGATACTGGAAAAAAATTTTCCGAAGCAGAATCTATGTTCCAAAGAGCAGATGGACAAGTCGAAAACATAACTAATAATTGGTTGAACCTTAGGACTGGAGAAAACGCAGTAAATTCGACCGAGGTGCGTGGTATGGCTTCTCGTAAAAGTGCAGATTTTCCGCACAATAATACTGCTATAGATGCTGTAGATAGTGAGTTAGAGTCTGTTGCGCGAGAATCAGCAGTGATCGGAAAAGATTCTGTTGCGATTTCTTCCAATAAAGGTGTTAAGCCTGGGCACTCAGATTTAAGAACGGCACCAGGTGTAACCTCAGGAATCGATACTTCTGAATCGGATTTGACCAGGATTGATCTTAAGAAGTTAAATATAAGCTCAGCGGTTGATACCAATGCAAACTCGAGTCCTAGGCCAGAAACAGGTTTAAAGAAAGAGATCGAAATTAATTCTGGATTCGTAAATTCTTCAGGACCGCGTCATGAGAAAGTACAGGCTAGATCAGATTCGGAGCAACTCTTGGAATTTGAAGAAATACAGTTAACAAAAGATAACAAAATATCGAGTGCTCCATCTTCTGTTTTGCAGGCGACAAGAACGATTAATGATGTAGTGCCTCAATCTCAGTATGTTAATTCCATCGGACCAGCAAAACCAGTAATACAGCAGGCTAATTTAACTGGCTCAGTACCAGTTGGAGAGGTAGCTGGATTAGAGGTAGTGGGATCAAGCTCAGATTCGAATACAACTTTAGACACTCTTACTCAACCGAAAGGGTTAAGTCCAAGGGTAGCCGTAGATGATTTGCCTGGCAAATTAACAGCGTTAGTTCAGCAACGAATAGTTAATGGTTTAAAGGTGGAAGGCTGGCGTTATCAAGTACACTTGCACCCAGAAGAGTTAGGTAGTGTAGAAATTCAAATGGAGATGATCGATGGCCGCTTGGAAGCTCGTATCTTGGCGAGTAACGTCGCTGCAAGAGATTTATTGAATGAGCATCTTGCAAGGTTGGAAGAATCTTTACAAAACGGTGGGATTAAGGAAAGTATGGTACAAGTAGGTTTGGAACAAAGACAGGATTCTAAAAAGTCATTTGATTCGAGTGACGGTAATCAAGAAAATCAGACCGAACTTGCAGATGGCGATGAAAGTGAGATTGATGATGCGGGACAAAGTAATGATGGTGAATTAGACGTTTTTGTCTAAATAGGATGATCGTGAGGAACCAAAATGGCTGAAGAAGAAGTACAGGAAGAAGAAAAGCAAAAACCCCCGATAGTGATGATTGTTTTAGTAATTGTCGGCGTGCTTCTGCTTGTTGGTATTACAATGTTCGGTACGTTGTTTGCCACGGGATTTTTTGATGCCGAGGAAGAAACAGCAGAAGAAGCTATAGCAGCCTTAGAAGAGGAAGAGGAAGCCGATGCTGAAGCATTGGCAAGTTCGGGGCCACAGCTTTTAGAATTACCTGAGAAAGAAAAGCTTGATACTGTGTATTTCAAGATACCTCAGTCGCTCGTATCGAATGTGAAAGATTCAAGAAAGGTAATGCAAATTACAGTTCAAGTATCTACTCATTACGACCAACAGGTGATCGATAATATAGAAAAGCACTCTCCTGCGTTGATATCTGAGATGCTTAATGTTCTTGGTGGGATAACGGAGAAAGATATAAAAGATAGTGAGTTTAAGCAAATATTGGCTGACGATCTTAAGTTGGTAATGAACGCGACACTTGAGGAGCGAGAAGACTTTGGTGGTATTGAGAATGTTTACTTCGTTGAATTTATTATTCAGTAATTTTAGTTTTTGGATGGAATTGATGTAATGGCTGCTGATGGAAATTTATTATCTACTGAAGAGCTAGGTGCGCTCACCGCAGGTATAGACGATGGGTCCATTGCGGTGGATACAGGTATTAATACTGGAGCTCAGGTAGTCAGGCACGATATAGCGAGTGAAGATAGTTCGCTGGGCATTAATACCGGTGCGATAGATATGATCAATGAGCGCTTTGTCCGACATTTTCGAAGCGGTTTGGTTGACGTGTTGCGAACTACTCCCAAGATGGCCCAGGGCGAGGTAAGTACACTTCCTTTCAGTGAATACTTAAACCCTCTCGAAGCACCGCTCTCAGTCAATATCGTAAGATTAAACCCTATGCGGGGTTATTCTTTGATGGTAATAGATCCAAATCTTATTTTTGCTTGTCTTGACAATTTTTTCGGTGGTTTTGGTCATGGCATAGGCGAATTGCCACAAGGCCGCCTCTTTACTCCCACAGAAAACTCTATAATAAATTTACTGGTAGATATTATGTTCGCAAGTTTACAGGAAGCATGGGCGCCAGTTATGCCGATGTCTTGCGAGAAGGTAAGCACCGAAGTTAATCCGCAATTCGCTCAGATAGCTGATGAAATGGATTTGGTCGTATGGAGTCAGTTTAAGATGAGTATAGGCGATACTGTCGAAGGATCAGTAGACATTGTCTATCCCCATGGAGCGTTAAAACCGATAAGAGATTTGCTGAGAAGCAGAGTGCAAACTGGCGATGATGACGATGCCTCGGCTTCTGAGTGGAGCCAACAATTAAGGACAGCTTCTGGCGATGCCAAGCTGGATATCAACGTTACCTTAGCAAATATAAATGCATCAATAGGGGAAATGGAGCGGTGGAAGGACGGAGATGTACTTTATTTCTCCAATCCTGACCATGCAACAGTTCGAGTGGCTGGTACGCCAATGTTTTCAGCAGATGTAGGTACTAGTGGACCACAAGCTGCCGTTAAGATTGTAGATGCAATATCTCCCCCCAAGAATTAGAGAATTAGGAGTTCAACATGGAAAATGAGGAAGCAATCGAAGAAGAAGTCCAGACTGAAGAAGGAACTGACATCGGATCTTCCGAAGATGGTAAGGCAAGTATAGATCCGGATATACTTCAAAATATTCCCGTGACAATTTCGGTAGAGGTAGGGCGGACGTCACTAAAAATAAAAGATTTAATGCGTCTTACTCAAGGCAGTGTAGTCGAGCTTGAGAGACTCGCCGGTGAACCTTTAGATCTTTTCGTAAATAGTACGTTGGTGGCTCAGGGAGAAGTAGTTTTAGTTAACGACAGGTATGGAGTTCGACTTACTTCTGTAGTTCCGGCAGCAGAAAGAATTAGGAATTTATAGCAGTTGCCAATGCTTGATTGGGTCTCATACGTTGGGCCTGTGCTGTTGGTGTTAATCCTTCTGGCAGGGACCCTTTTTATTCTCACTCGCGTAAATAAATTCCAGGTTGCACAGGATGGAGAGCACTTCAAGATCAGGAGACTTCACAGCTTTGGTCCGCGACAGCAGATAGTCGTTGTAGAGTATCAAGAGGAATGCTATCTTCTGGGCGTAACTCAGTACTCTATTACTTCGATTGCGAAGGTGGAAAAGCGATCCTCAGAAACTCAATTAGAGGAAAAGGTTCTAGATTAGACTCGCAATGGTGCGGCGTCAGGTGATTGAATGAGCGCTTCCAAAATATCGCATAGGGCTTTTTTATTACTGGCAGTTTTTTCTCCCATGCCAATTTCTGCCCAAACAGGTGTACCTTTAATCAATGTTGTCCAAGATGCCGCAGGAGGCTCTGAGTACAGCCTGAGTTTAGAGATCCTGGTCTTAATGACGGTGCTTACGTTGTTACCGTCGATCGTTATTATGATGACTTCCTTCGTACGTATAATCATTGTTATGTCGTTATTGAGACAGGCATTAGGAACAGCGCAAACTCCTCCAAATCAAGTTCTCATTGGCTTATCACTTTTTCTGACTTATTTTGTCATGGCGCCGGTTTTGACAAATATATACGAAGAAGCTTTTGATCCCTATGTAAATGAAAGAATTTCCGCACAAGAGGCTATGGATAAGGCTGCAATTCCCTTACGTGAATTCATGCTTGCCCAGACAAGGGAAGACGATATTCTTATGTTCGCGGAGATAGCGGATCATGATTTGACTGGAGATCCAGCTGATATACCGTTTCGTGTACTAGCCCCCTCATTTATGACCTCCGAGCTAAAGACAGCTTTTACAATAGGATTTTTAATATATATTCCATTTGTGATTATTGATTTGGTGGTCGCTTCAGTTCTTATGTCAATGGGTATGATGATGCTTTCACCTATGATGATTTCAATGCCATTTAAGCTAATGCTTTTTGTTCTTGCGGACGGTTGGGCATTAATAACACAATCTTTAACCACTAGTTTTGCTGTCACCTAGAGCGAGGAGGTCTTTTTGAATGTTGGTGATGTAATAACGATTGGGCAGGATGCGCTATGGACAGCTGTGCTTATCGCAAGTCCTTTGTTAGGGACTGCTTTGGTTCTGGGCGTTGTAATTGGTGTTCTGCAGGCTGCAACTTCCATTCAAGAGATGACGCTAAGCTTTATACCTAAATTAGCTGGAATGGTCTTAGCTTTATCACTTTTTGGAGCATGGCAGATTTCGACAATTATAAGATTTTTTGAATACATCGTTGAGTACATTCCTACCATACTTTTGTAATGGATTTTTTAGTTTCAGAAATCGTATCGCTGTTCTACACGTTTTTATGGCCACTTATTCGTTTTTCCGCATTTTTTCTAACCGCTCCTCTGTTCTCTTTGGCGGCTGTTTCCGTGCGGATTCGAATTACCTTAGCGTTTTTGTTGACGTGGGTAGTCTATCCTTTTTTGGACCTTCCAATAATAGATCCTCTCTCGCCACTTGGAATAAGCGAAGTATTTGTCCAGGCAGCGATTGGAGCCATTGGGGGCATCATTTTACAGCTTGTTAATGCTGCATTTGTAGTGGGTGGTCAGTCGATGAGTGCTTCAATGGGGCTGGCTATGGCAAATATGGTTGATCCCAATATGGGTAACGTGCCGGTTCTCTCGCAATTTTTATTGATTTGCGGAATTTTAGTTTTCATGATCTTGGGAGGACATCTAATAGTCATTCAAATTATGGCTAATAGTTTTCAAACGCTTCCTATAGGCAGCCCTTTGTCAATGTTAGATTTGATTCAGGGAGTTCTCTTCTGGTCAGGTAGTATGTTTGTTGGTGCTTTAATGATTGCTTTGCCTGTTTTGGCTTCTTTGTTGTTTATTAATCTAGGTTTGGGTGTGATAACTAGATCAGCCCCTGCACTGAATATTTTTTCGCTTGGGTTTCCTGCCATGATTTTAGGGGGTATGGTTATCATTGTTATATCAATGCCGGGATTTGTTCGCCGAGCAGAGTCACTTTGGTTTATAGCCTTTGACAGAATTAGAGAGACTTACGGAATATAATTATGGCTGAAGAGAGTCAACAAGAAGACAAAACAGAAGAACCGACAGCGAAGCGTCTTGAAAAAGCAAGAGAGGAAGGCCAGGCCATTCGTTCTCAGGATTTGAATGTTGCGGTCATGGTCATGATGGTTGTAATAACTATGTACGCCTTTGGTGGAGCACTAATAGATTCGTTACTGGAAGTATTCTCGAGAGGTTTTGTATTCGATAGAAGGTTGGTTTTTTCGGAGCAGTTATTCTCTGGCGTGGTCGGTACAGAGCTTAGAGATGCATTTTGGGTCATTGCACCTATACTGGTACTAACTATTATTTTGGCCATTATTCCCTCAGCCACTCTGGGAGGGTTTATTTTTTCCTTCAAAGCTGTGGCACCTAAGCTTTCTAAATTAAGCCTCATTAATGGATTTAAGAGAATCTTTGGCACCAAAGCGCTCATAGAATTAGCTAAGGCAATTTTAAAATTCCTTCTCATAGGGTCATCGTTGTTTATCGTCTATACGATGTATGCAAAAGATTTCATTTATTTGTCTGTGATGGCGATTAAGCCGGCGATTGAAAGTGCCGCCAACATGCTGTCGCTGGGAATGTTATTTGTCTGTATAAGTCTCATATTGGTAGCGTTAGTCGACGTGCCATACCAGATTGTCTCTTTTAAAAATCGCATGAAAATGACTAAACAGGAGGTCAAGGATGAACGCAAAGAGATGGAAGGACAGCCGGAGGTGCGAGCTCGTATAAAGCAACGCCAGCGCGATATGGCAATGCAATCAATGCTTGAAGCTTTACCTACTGCAGACGTTGTTGTAACTAACCCTGAACATTTTGCAGTAGCACTTGCTTATGATCCTAATGGCAGTGATCCACCGAGAGTCGTAGCAAGGGGAGCAGACTTCATGGCTTTACGTATTCGTGATCGCGCTACACAAGAAGGCATTTCGCTTTTTGAAGCTCCACCTTTGGCTAGGGCCCTGTATTTTACCACCGATGTTGGTAGTTTTATTCCTGAGGCGTTATATCACGCAGTCGCCCAGGTAATAGCTTATGTTTTTTCCATTGGAACATTTAGCGCTTCTGGAGAATATCAACGTCCCAAACCCAAAGTGCCACCTGAACTGGACTTCGATGAAACAGGTAAATTAAAGGATGAAGTCATTCAATGAGCAACTCCGATATAGAAAATAACAAACAAAAAAAATCCATAGATAGCTGGATGGAAGGTGATATGTTGTTTTTGCGCGAGCAGGACAAGATGCAAATAAGCTCAATTCCAGTGCGTCTATCTCAGGATAATCCCTACGTTGTTATATGTGGGCCCAAGGTGGATTTACTAAATTATTATTTTGAATATTTGTACGCGCAATTAAAGGGCAGTGACCAATATGAGCTAGAAGTATTTTTTTCTGTAACTACAGATGCTCTGCTGGATTTTTACAACAAGCGCCTAGCAGATATTAGCGTAAATGCAGCGAAAAGTGCGACTGATTCCGAGTTATATAGAAAAATTTTAGTCATCAGTGATTGTACTGGTATGGCTAAAAACGAGTGGGATTTACTGGCTAGGCTGCTGATTGATTTTCCGGGTGCAAACTGTGGTGTATTAATAATATGCGAGGAACCTTTCAACCAACAAGTGGAAGCATTTTTTAAACTTTTAGGTTCTCGTTTGACGCGCTGTTATTGTAATTTTCCAGATACTCGTGAGCTTGTTAGTTTTCTAGATGCATCTTCTGTGACCCCCTATCATTCTCACAATAAGAAAACATTAGCTGCTTTGGGGATAACAGGAGCAGATCTAGAAGTAGATCACTCAAAAAGTCATTCAGAGGAAAGTGATGCGGATATTTCTCCGGAGGCTTCAGGAGAAAAGAAATTTAATAAGTTTCTATTCTTTACCTTTGTTCTTGTTTTGGTTGTCGCTTTTGGAGTTGCTTACCTATTAAATCATGATAACGATACTGACTTTGAGGTGGTCGATCAAACTATCGCTAATGATGATAATGATTCAATTTTAGCTCAAAAAGATCGAGATCAGTTGACCACCAAAGAAAGTGGCAATCATTTATCGGATGCTGTAATTGAAGAGGAAATGGAAGAAATCATTTCGTTCTCGGAGGGAAATATTGCCGTCCAGATGGTTGGTTTGTCTAAGGAAGAGGATGTTGTCGAGTCTCAAATTAAGGAATTAAACACGAATGACCCAATAAATGAAGTTGCATTTGAAGAGCAAGCTGAAACGGTAGAAGAAGATATATCATCTATAACGGTTGATGCAATCTCGTTGTCCGAGGACTCACAAGAGGTTGAAGAGGTTAATGAGCAAATTTTGGAAGAGCAAGATGATGATTTATCCAAAGACAAGATTGAGTCTTCGATCGATATTGCAGCCTATTACCTGCAGCATGCGGCGTTGAGTTCTGAGTCTGCTGCAAACACAGCCGCAAGAGAAGCCTTTACTAATTTTTCAACCGCATTTTCACTGCCACAGTTTTCGCAAGCAAAACTCTGGCATGTAGTTTTTTCTGGGCCTTATGCTACGCGTACAGAAGCTATGAATGTTGCTAAAGAAAATGGGGTGACTGCCGATGTTGTCATAGTAAGAGGAACGTATGTGGCTTCCAGAGTTCCTTCCGAGGTAGAAGATGACGGAAGGTGAAATCTACCGAAAATCTGGCGAAAATGAAAAAATCGGTAGTATTTCAGGAAGCCCTATTGAAAAAACACTTCCTCTTGATAACTCAGTTACCCTGGATTATCCCGCAAGTGAAGATAAAGATATTGAGGAAGCTGCGGAGTCTAAGGCTTTACAAGACATTCCGGATACTAGAGCAAAACTATTAATGCAAGGCAAAGCACGCTTTCCGGTTTCAGAAGATGTGTCAGTCGGCCCCTTTGCAGAGCGCATAAAGAAATTGCGAAGCACGGTGGCTTCAATAATGGAGAATTTGCGGAGCACTAAGGGATAGAGGATTTTATTTTGGCGGATGAAGAAGAAAAAATTGTAGAAGCTGATTCTGAAACTGAAGAGACTCTCGATGATCAGGGATCGCAAGTCTCTGAAGCGAGTGAAGGATCTGAAGCGGAAGCCGAAGAGTCCACAGAAGTAAATGACCAAGATTCCGACCTCAACAATGAAGAAACGAACTCCGCCGAAGATATAACTGAGGTTATAATGACGGGTGCTGAAGTTATTAGTCAACTAGAAGGCTTAATACCGACGGCGCTTGATGCGGCTGAGGCATCTACTTCAGCTAGTGAAGCAAGCCTGAGCACCATGAGACGTTTGTCGTTGACGCAGACTGAACTTGATGGAAGGCTGGAAAGAAATAACCTGCTTTTTGCGCAACAGTCTAACCAAATTAAGCTTATATTAGCTGCCGTGAGCTCGGTATTAGCTGTGGCCGTCATGGTTTTCATTTTTATGATAATTCAACTTTCTTCAAGAGTTTCTGAGGTAGATGCTTTGGTCATGGCGGTTACAAAGCGAGTAGTGAAAATGAATCAAAGTTTGGAGCTATTTGAAGAACTTCAGTTTGATATTCGTATCTTAGCGGAAAAACAAGCTAACGCTACTTTGAAATATGAAGGCCTTGAAGAAGTAGTAATGGGAGCTTCAAATACCTTGGTAGAGCTTAAGTCAGATCTTCCGGCGGCTACTGCGACCAGTGTTTCTACAGAAGTGAGTGAAGTTAACAAAGAGATAGAGCAGCTTCAGCAGACTCTCACCACCCAACGCAGCACGGTATCCGATTTGTCTGGGTCGATAAAAAGGCTAACGAATACTGTTGGTGCTATGCAGGGAAAGATGACAAATCTATATTCTCTAGAAAACCAAGTAGAGGCTTTGGTTACATTAACTAGAGAACGATATCTTGACGTACTAGAGAAGAAGAATGATGCCGTAGAAGATGAAGTCGAGCTTGAAGAGCCTTCTGATATTGTTTTGTACAAGGCAGATTAGATTAATAAACATTGTCATTATTTGCCCATAGCACTAATTAACCCTTGGGAAAAATCTCCGGGGAATGGTAATTTAGCTTGGTCAAAAAGAGCAGCAATAGAATCATCGATGCTCATCCGTAATCGATCCTGGTCGCTCTTTTCATCCGTATTTGCTAGCTCGTATCCCGAATTGTAAAGCACAGCGCAATGCTCAGAAGGTAGCCATGATTGCACCGCTCCTCGCAGAGTATTTATCGAATCTAAATTCCCCGGATTTTTTTTTATGCCACCGCTTTGTGAATCTGAATAACCTGATTGAAGGAGAATTTGTATATGTTTTTTTAGGATAATTTCATAACGCTGCCTAACTGTTTCAATATTTTCTGCTTCGATATCAGTGTTTCTGCCCGTCAATGCATCCCATAATTCTTTTCCTTGCAAATCGTCGCTATTTTCTGAAGGGTTTTTTTTATTTCCTGATGCAGGTTCTATCGAAGATTTATTTTTGCTTTGTAGTATGCTCCTCGTAACCTCTTCGAGCTTACCCATACGGCCAATAATATAAAGTAGTAGTATTATTATTGCCAAGCCAGTAGCCAACATTAGTGTGAAGCTTACTGACATTAACTGGCTTTCTCTGCAGTATCTTCTTCTTGATCTTCCAGACCTAATTCTGTAGCAAGAAAGCGAAGGCATTGTAAACTTTGAGCAACACCTAACTCTTCCCAAATCTCATCCGCAATAGCTTGAACTTTTTCAATAGCTTTTTCTCCGGAAATTTCCATAGTCTGATAGAGCCCGGCAATTAAGAAGATCTTGTCTGCGGGCTCCTTAGGTAGATAAGCAAAAAAGTTACCAGTATTAGTCTTTATGACCTTAAATAGCGCTGGTTCGGGTGGTTCAGGTTTTGTTTCTCCTTGTGCGATTGCCTGCAGGCAAAGGTGGTCATAAATTTCCGCCTTTTTGGCTCCTTCGATAAAAGTTAGGTCAATGTGTGAACGTGTTCTAAAGGCTATTCTAGACCTTAGCGCTCTATCTACGCGTTTATCTTCCTTAATTGCGTCGAGAATTTTTTCAAACTCTCCTTTGGCCTGTGCCATGGCCCTTTGGTTGCCTTTTGATCTTGAGAAAAGAGACATATTTTGCCTACGCTCTAACTAATTTTTTTATTGATAGTAGCACGCAATTTCTTAGCAGTCGCAGAAAGAATTTGCGAAACTCGGGACTCATTTACACCTATAATTGCTCCAATCTCTTTCAGGTGAAGTTCTTTTTCATAATATAGAGAAAGCACAAGTTGATCTCGTTCAGGTAGATTTTTTATTTCATCGGCAAGCATTGAGCGTACTTCATCATCTTGAACAGACTCTTGAGGGTTTATAGAGTGAGAACGGGTGTCGACTCTCTCGCTGAGTGCAGAAGAGCTTTCTTCGGTTATAGTTTGAAAACGATTAGCATGCTCTCGTTCATGTTCAAATTGATCCAAACTAATCCCCAAATGATCTGCAACCTCTGAATTTCTAGGTTCTCGACCTAGTTTGTTATTAAGAGTTTTTATTGCTTCGTTATGAGATTTTATATTTGAAATAGCCGATCTCGGAAGACTGGAAAGTCTCCTAACTTCATCCAGAATAGAGCCTTTAATTCGAGTTTTTGCAAAGAAATCAAATTCTACGCCTTCATCAGAACGGAAATTTTTAACCGCCTCCATTAGGCCGATCGTGCCTACTTGAATCATGTCATCGAGTTCAATGATATCGGGAATACGGGCCTTTAAGTGAAGAGCTATACGCTTGACCAACGCAAGATTATGTAATACCGCATTATCTCCCAGCGCCTCGTTCTGGATTTCACCGTAGGTCCTGACTCCATCCCTAACCACCTAACGAAGCGCTCCGGCTGGGCGAGTGTAATTGGTTGAAAAAAAACTGTAGTCCACCAGTGTCATCCATCTTACTACTAAGATTATTAACGAAGTTGGCTAGGTTTCTAAATTCTCGAGCACTTTGAGAATTCGGAAGGCAGGATACAATTGGCAAAGCTTTCTTCCAAGCCAGAGGTATTGCGTCGTCTTGCTTCACAAACCCAG
Source organism: Halieaceae bacterium (assembly GCA_029247075.1). Taxonomy (GTDB): domain Bacteria; phylum Pseudomonadota; class Gammaproteobacteria; order Pseudomonadales; family Halieaceae; genus CABYJX01. The sequence goes on from JAQWLX010000012.1 coordinate 24,941, forward strand.
CATAGGATGCTTCGAAACCCAAAAACTTAACAATGACTTTATTTAAATTCCTAAATAATTGACTCCCATGTTCCATTCCCGTTACTTCGTTAGGTAACAAGTATATGTCTTGTGTTATACCTTCTAAGAATAAAACTTTAATCGTCGCATAGGCATCTGCAATGGAAGACGGGTCGTCCTTTAGAACAATAATACGATGGTGGCAAGCGCCTAAAAGAGATACGACAGAAGTAGATATACCTGCAGCCGTATCAATAATAAAAATATCGTACTGCTTGGTAAGGGAAGAAAATGCCTGTATAACCGAACCAGTTTCTTTTTCAGAGAGGGACGCTAGATCCTTTAATCCACTTGCGCCAGGGACGAGATCCACACCGCTGCTGGTCTTTACTACTACCTCATCAAGTGTTTTACCACCAGACAGCACGTGGCTAAAGTTATATTCACTTGCAGCCCCCAAAGCAAGCTGAACATTCGCCAAGCCTAGGTCTCCGTCTAGCAAAAGTACGTCCAGACCCTGTTTCACTAGAGCTGCTGCTATATTTACCGAAACAGTAGTCTTCCCAACTCCGCCTTTTCCGCTCGATATACCAATTACCTTTGTAGGTTTTTTAAGTGACATAAATTATGCTCACGATGACGCCCTTGGCGTCATATCCAATGGTATCTGATTATGATTTATCGACCATTCAAGGTCAAAGTCTTCGCAAATAAGATTTTCAATCTTTTCGGCCAATTCTTTGTCGAATTTTATTTGTTTGGGATCTGCGACATCCCTTCCAAAGGTTCCGCTAGAAATATTTACACCTTTTTCCAGAAGCACACCTAAAGTCTCCCACGGCACATGATCTTGCTCAAGACGAGTAAGCATAACTGAATGGATTTTATCTTCTCCAATAGAGCTAATAATCTCACGAGTACTGCTTTCACTAGAATCACATGCCACTACAGGACAAACTACCACATTTGGTAATACTTTCTCTATGGCAGTTATATCTTCTTTGGTGTTTGCTCCGGAGGTGTCTATAATCATCACTCCCTTTCCTAGCTCGTTGGATACCTTTTTTAGTTCGTTGGTATTTTGAATGCGATAACTCTCTGCGCCAAGTCGATTGGCGATGACCTGGCAGGTGCTCCAGGATCCAAGTCTTTTGTCACAATAACTTACAATAGCAACCCTTCCCTCATTATCTGTTTCTAAAATCCTAGAAGCCAACCTAGCAGCCATTGATGTTTTTCCTGAACCCGGATTGCCAACAATTAAAAGATTCTGTCCGGGTTGAACATTAATCTCAGGCTTGATCAACCCGTTGTGAATCACCGATACTATGTGATCAACTACTTCATTAGGTGTGGCGTGAGAGGGAATCGCGTCTATCCAAGCTTTCCTCATAGACTCAGGGATCCCGATTTCTTCAAGCTCGCTCCACAAGATCTGCTGATGTGATGAAGACAACTTTGGTCTATAAAGCCAGTTAGCAGACGTCTTCTTACTCATCTTTTCCATTTCAGAGCGGAATTCCATCAATTCTTTCCTCAAGATATCGAGGGTAACACCAGCTCGCTCATCATCTGTATCAGTTACTTCTTTATCTGGGACTTGTTTAATTTCGAGTGGCTCTTTGGCCATATCGACTAGATCGACAAGTCCATCTCCTTCGATGGCGATAATAATTTCATTTTTATTCTCTGATCTAGAGTTGGAAATCACTAGTGCCTCATCTCCAAATGAACGCCGTATTTTTTCCATCACGGACCGAGAGTCCGGACCAACTATTTTTTCAAGTCTCATTCTTCATTCTCCTGCTCTTGGGTATCTATTGTGGCGACTACGGTAATGTCCTGATCTTCCGGAATTTCGGTATAGGATAAGACCGTTAAGCCTGGTATTCGTTGGCGTGCTGAACGAGAAAGCCAAGGTCTCAACGCTGGCGAAATCACCAGTACGGCTGGTAGGCCCTTTTGCTCGACTGACTCCGATTCTTTTTTGAGGGCTTTAAATAGGCTTTCTGCTAATTTTGGATCGATAATAAGTGAACCGTTCCTTTCGCTTTGTTGCAGCACATTAGTGATTATCTGCTCAAGTTTTGGTTCAAGGGTCATTACTGGTAATGCTTCGTCGACGCTAATCAAATTTTGCATAATGAAGCGACCTAATCTAGGTCTAACCAAAGCAGTTAACTGGTCGGGGTCGCTAGATTTTCCAGCCTCTGAGGATAGCACATCGATGACTGATCTCATGTCTCTTACGCTAATGCCTTCAGCTAGCAAATTTTGAAGAACTTTAGTGATTATCGATAGCGACATTTTATCTGGTACCAGTTCTTCTACTAGCTTAGGCGATCTCTCTGCAACTTTATCAAGCAGTTGCTGAGTTTCATCGTGGCTAAGAAGTTCTGATGAATTATCCAGTAGAATGGTGTTTAGATGCGTGGCGATTGCTGTTGCAGGGTCGACAACCGTATAACCAAGGGTCCGTGCATAGTCTCTCTGAGAGCTATCAATCCAATATGCGTCGAGGCCAAATGCGGGTTCCTTTGTTGGTGTCCCGTTAAGTTCTCCATGTACGTCACCTGGATTTATTGCTAACTCCTGACCGACCTTAATTTCACCTTTTCCACGCACTACACCACTGATGACGATATTGTAGGCATCAGGTTGTAGTTCAAGGTTATCTCTTATCCTTATTGGCTGAACTAAGAAACCTAACTCTGCCGAAAGTTTTTTCCGAACACCTTTTATTTTTGTTAATAAAGTGCCGCCCGACTCAGGACTTACCAATGGAATGAGGCCGTAACCGATATCCACCCCAACCAGGTCTACCTGATCTAGATCGGCCCAATCTAACTCTTCTTCCTCGGATTGTTCCTGTTTTTCCGTACTATCGATTGCCGCGGTTGTATCTTGATTTCTGCGAAGAATCGAAACGCCGATCGCTATAGCACCACCGCTAATAGCAATAAATATGAAATGGGGCATTCCGGGAACAAGACCAAGGGTGAGTATGATTGCTGCGGCTACGAAGAAAGCAAGTGGGTTCGATAGTTGCGTCGCTGCTTGTGAATATACGGTCTCTTGAGTGGTAACCCTAGTTACTATGATGGCCGTGGAGAGAGATAGTAAAAGAGAAGGGATCTGCGCTACCAATCCATCTCCTATGGTTAAAAGCACATATATCCGACCTGCTTCGGAAAAGCTAAGGTCATGTTGAGCTATTCCAATCATTAATCCCCCGAGGATATTGATGACAAGAATTAATAACCCTGCAATAGCGTCGCCTCGAACGAATTTAGAGGCACCATCCATAGAACCATAAAAATCGGATTCCTGAGAGAGCTCTTCCCGTTTAATCTTTGCCGTATTTTGGTCGATTACACCAGCATTCAGATCGGCATCGATAGCCATTTGTTTTCCTGGCATCGCATCAAGAGTAAATCTAGCGATGACCTCGGATACTCTCCCTGCACCCTTGGTTACTACAATAAAGTTAATGATCATCAATATGGCGAAAACGATGAAACCGACCACATAATTACCAGCTATTACAAATTCTCCGAATGCCTGTATAACTTTTCCAGCGGCATCAGAACCTTCATGTCCGTGAACTAGCACCACTCGCGTAGAAGCGACATTCAGACCAAGTCTAAGCATGGTCGCGAAAAGTAATATGAGTGGAAAAGATGAAAATTCAAGAGGAGCTTTGACGTGAACTGCGATCATGATGATTACGAGCCCTAGTATTATGTTAAAAGTGAACAAAAAATCGAGTAGAAATGGCGGCAAAGGCAGCACGAGCATCGAAATGATGAGCAAAAGAAGTAATGGAATGCCTAGCGTAGATAGTTCAAAAGTCGACATCGATTGTCGAAATGATGACATAGAGAGCGTTGCCATAAAAATAAAACCCCTATAAAACAATTACTTAATATTAACTAGTGCTTTTTATTCAAATATCAACTACATGTATTGCAAGGGTTGTGCCAAAAACGTTGTTCATGCCTTACTAAGGCTATGTTTGAATCACTAAAGAATTTATTGAGAATGTCGATTTACTTGAGTGTTGGACTAGGTTTAGCCTATAAGTTTTTGTTGTAGTGCGAGGATTACGAGATATGAAGATAAAAAAGAAAGCTTTATCCGCTGCGTTGCTGCTGTTTCTAAGCAATATGTTGCTTAGCTCTGCCATTTTTGCAGATCATCGTGCTTCTCACAAAAACGTTCGACCTACTGCCAGTTCGGGTGGTTCGGTTAGAGCTTTGGTCGAAGACCAATACACTGTGACAGCCACTGGTTATGCAGTAATTGCGGTTCAGCGCCATAGTAATCCTGCGCAGCAGCGTTTGATGGCGATAAGGGCAGGAAAGATGGATGCCTATCGATCTCTTGCAGCTCAAGTATATGGTCAGCATGTGAATTCGACCACTACCCTTGGCGACTTGATAGTCGGTAGTGATGTTTTCAGAGCGAGAATCGAGGGCGTGATTTATGGTGCGGAGCTTGTAAGTATTGAAACTGTAGGTGATGATACTTATGCTGTCACACTCAGTCTGAACCCGCGAGTAGTAAACGATTTGAGAAAATTATACTTAAAATATTCTAACCAATTTGCAAGAAAGGCTTCATAAGTCAAAATTCTTGCGCTCGGAAGTGCGATGAGTGATCCCAGAGGGTATAAAAATTGGCTCAGGTTAGTGTCCACCCTGATTTTTTTCGTGTTTTTTTTCGGAGGGTACGCCTATGCGGATGATAAATTATCTGCGGAGGAGAGATTGGAAGCCTTACGTCAGTCCTTACTAGACGAGGCGTTGAGCGGTGAAATAGACATTGTGTCAAGTGCTTATGTAGGCTCAGATGGCCAAATGCATGAGTCGGCCTATATTACTGCAAATAAGTCTGTTCGAGGTGTTAGGGTAGTAGGGTACGTGAATCCGGAGCCTTCCAGTTCGCCTGCTCCACCCCGCCGGCGTTCAAAGGATAACTGTGTCTCAAAACGTTACCGTCCCCAGTTGGTTGTTTCGGCGATTCCCCGTGGCAATCCAAACACTAGAGTGGGTTCGGTTTACTTAAGTGCTGTGGTATCTGAGACGCGTGAAAAATTACTAGAAAATCTAAGAAATAATTCACAAGTGGTTGTTGTAGAAAGTGATGAGGGTTTGTATGAAACAGAATATGACGCGATCCTAGCACGAGTCGACCAAGGAGTCGGTTCTTATAAGCTAAATGTGGAAATCGGTTTAAGCACTACTCAAGCCGGGAAAATTGACAAAGGGATTTACCAGGCAGGTAAAGCAGCGAATAGCATTTGGCAATATGTTCCGTTCTTTAACGTTTACCGAGGATCTCCGGCAAATATAGCTGGAGGTATAAACTACAAACTTAAAGTAAACCAGGTAGACCAGCCCAAAATAGTATTTGCTGCAAATGAAGAAATTAGTTTTAGGAGTGAGCCAGAGCCAACTCGAGCTACGGTTTTGCCGAGTAAGCTTCGAGAAGAAATCAGGGGATCAGTTGGAGATATCCTTGAAGAAGTTTTGGGCGGCTTGCTATGCGAGCCTGAAAGAATCGTCACACGACGTGCCCAAGACGGAACATACTCGTTGCTTGCTGGACAAGCAGCGGGAGTAACTTCTGGTGATCAGTTTATTTTAGTGAGGACGGCGATCTGGGATCGTGACCGACTTGATATTAACGATGTTGCGGAATTGGCGTTAGCGAGAGTGGAGTTTGTCTATAAAAATGAGTCGGCGATTAAAGTGATCGCCGGACCGAATGCCCCAGATTCCGGAAGTCTCATAGCCATACCATTTTGAGGTGATAGATATGAATTCTTGGAAATATTGTTTTGCGTGCCTTGTCTTCTTGTTACCGATTAATCTAGCGGCAGGAAACGATTCGGTGGACAGTGCTCTGGCAACTTTGCTGGGTACAGATGTTGCCAATGGGAAGGCAGTTAAAAAGCAATCTGGAAGCTATGGGTCTACCTATAACGTCCGTCGCGGAGATACCCTCGACGCAATCATAAGACAAAGTTTTAATACTTCAAAAATCCGAAGACCGATTATTCGTCAGGCATTTGTTAAGGCAAATCCAGGTGTATTCCGTCGAGGAAATCCTAATTGGATGTATGCTGGTAAGGTGTTGACCATGCCAGAGGTTAAAGATTTTCAGAAAGCTATTTTTGTGGATGGTGCCCCGACTGCTAGCGGCAAACGTGATTGGGTTAGTTATCCTTAAAACGAATTTCCAATGACAAGCGGAGTAGAACAGCTAGGCCTTTCCTCTCGACCTTTGAGTGGCGTGTTAGTCAATCAACCTCCTATACAAATCACGGAAGCAATTGCGAAAGAACTTCAGCTACGAGATGGTCAAATTGTAAAGGCATTGGTAGAGCATGGCGGTAAACATTTACTGCTTAGTGCAAATGAGAGGAGTTTCAGTCTGCCGGTAGGATCAATATATTCCGCTGGAGCTACGCTAAGTCTTCGGTATGCCACCAGCATCTATGGCAAGCATTTATTGCCGACTAGTCAGCCTGCGTCCTCGAAAAACGTTTCTTTGAGCAGAACTCCCACTACTACTGCGTCTCCTTCAGGTTTGGTGCAACTTGCACTTTCATACTTAGGGAAGCTTAATAGTGTGGGCTTGGGGTCGCAGGATCTTGCATCTATTCTAGGAGTTTCTGGATTTGCTGTATCAGTAGATAAATCGAGAGATAAAGGTGTATCTGAAAAGGTGCGATTGCCGCAGTTTCCCTCAAAAAGCTCCAGAATCACACCTAGACTAGTGGCCGACGCGCTGCTCCATTCAGGCTTATTTTCAGAGTCGATCTCGACCGATAAGTTGCGAGGCAGGCTGGATATAAAACAAACTTTGCTCTGGTTACGAGAAGCGTACTCGCAAGATATCGACCAGATAGTAAAGATTTCAGGGGCAATTGACGCGATTGAATTAGCCCAAATAGAGAGCTTGATCGCTCAAGAAAGACGTGAGGTGTTGTATCGCTTTGCTTTTCCCTTTCAGGAAGGTAGTAGTGTCCAGGTCGAGATAGAGGGGCGCAACCAGGGTGGAAACAAAGGAGGTCGTTCTTGGTCAATTGCATTAGATACGGTTGATCCAAGTTTGGGAGATGTTTCGGTAAAAGCCTCCCTCCTTGATAAAGGTGCTCTAGATATAACGTTCTGGGCTGATAGACCAGGGACAGTGTCGTTGATGAAGAATATGTTGTCCGAGTTAACTTTTGAATTAGAGAGATACCAAATTACCGTGACCAACACGAATGTAATAATAGGGAGAAGGGTTAGGGAGAATTCAGCTTCAAACGCTGAAGTACAAGGCTCTTTCCTTGATTTGGAGACATAGGTGTAATGCATGATGGGTGACTCGGAAAAGAAAGCGGTTGCACTAAAATACGAGCAACATTCTACGCCAAGAGTTATCGCGAAAGGCGATTATGAGATTGCAGAAGCCATGATACAGAATGCGATTGCTCAGGGAATCCCGATAACTAGCGATCCAGCTTTAGTCGGAGTGCTGATGAATTTAGAATTGAATGAAGAAATTCCAGAGGAGTTGTATGTAGCTGTTGCAGTTATCTTATCTTGGGTGTATTGGCTTAGAGGGGATACTCCTGAAAGCTTGAGATAGACGGTCAGGTTTTCTTAATTGGCGTGTTATATTTTGGCTTAGCAAGGCCGCCTGCCTTAGTATACACCTCGACATCATCGGTCGCAGAGCCTTCCCTAAGAGATGCCAGCGCCCCTTTTACCGCCTCGAGTTTTCTATTAATAAGAATTTCATTTCGTCTATGAAGTTCATGACAGCGATCTATCAGTATCTTAATAGAAGAAACTTCTTCTTGGTGGGATTGAGAAATTTCTGAAGTATCTGATGCATTGATAGACTCAATGAGTCCATCAGTTCCCAATACCTCCATAATTGCAATTTTTCGAGGCTGAAGTCTATCGAAAGAATCCATATCCTGTTGTTTCAAAGCTGAAAATTCCTGCTCTAAAATTTTCTCAAGAGTCTCTAGTTGAATACTAATTTGCTTAGGTTGATCGGGAGCGTCTTTGGCCATACTTAGGGTTTATCCCTTAGCTAAAAAACCCGTTTGAATTAATTTGGGTCTGAAATCAGTTGCTCAAGAGCAAAGAAGCTTTCCGCGATTCGCTTCTCGTCGAGAGGATACTCCCCTTTAGCAATCATCTCTTTGATTTGATTTACTTTTTCCGAGTCAAACTCGGCGGATTCCAATGCTGCTGTAGTTGCTTCGCTAAGCTTAATCTCATCGCTACCAACTTTCGAGGGCGCGCCAGCGGTCGGAGCCTCAGTTGATTTATCTCCTGAGCTTACTTTTTTGAACGTGTCTGCACTTTGGACAGACCGCGTCTTGTCTACACTTGGGGTCACTGAATCGCTCATCATTTACTCACCTGCACCCATCTAAGATGCTTTTTCGCTTACCACCTTAATCGACAATAGTACCTTAATCTTTAATGCTAACTCATTTTTTTTAATTAGGTAACGTAACTTTGCCCACTCCAGCCACGCGCGCAACCACATTTTCCCCCGAATCAGGGTTTTTTAGCTTAATAAGATCACCCATCAGGCCGTTTTCTTGCGCGATTAGCGTTACGGCGATATTAAGCGAGCCTTTCTTTATACTTAACGTTGTGGCTTCTCCGGAACGAACAAGCGGCGCTGGGCGAACATCCGAGTGTCGCAAAAGAGTGTCTGATCTCAGGAGTCTGACGGCTTGCACTCGCCCTAACGTACTTAAATTAAGCACCGAATTCCTTGGTATCTTATCGTTCGTGCTGCGCATCTCAGTATTTGTATTGTCTACCAGACTTCCATATCGAATGTTTTCGGTAACAAAAAGCGCTCTTTTCCTCTCGTTAAAGTCTATCCTAGAAAGAAGTCGACCCGCTCGTAACTGACGCGCGGCTACACTTCCATTTATTAGTCTCGTGGGGAATATCTGGTTTGCGGTCGTGCGCGACTCAGCAATAATTATTTTTTTTATACTTGATGCAGTTAATTTAGACTTCGCCTCTACATCATGAATTAATTTGTGTGCCACCACTGCTTTCTCGATATCTGTTGTTAACGCAATTTGTCCTGGCTTAACTGGACGTCTGAGGACGACCAAGCCTAGATTTTTTCTATCTATAATTGATTTAGAAAATTTTCCTTCCATTCTCTCCAATATTAGCTCTTTGCTAGTTAACGGATGGCCTCGTTCAAAGCTTCCTATATATACTGGGACATCGCGTATCTCCGTAATACTAATGGAGATATAGGATCTCCATTTGGCGGATTTGCATTCGACAAGTAGGGAATTTTCTGACTTCTCAAAAAAACTTATCTTAAAGTTTTCTGCGCAGAGTGGAGGGGAAAAGCTGGGGTGAAGAGGTCTTAAGCTCACTTGATCAGATGAGATTTCTAGTGAATTACCGACGTACTGCTTTACAGCAGCTTCCAGCACGATTTTTGGATCCACCGGCGTATCCGTCTTACTCCAAACAGTACAAGCGCAACCTAAAAAGCTGATAAGTAAGAGCTTAAGCCATCTAATCTGCATTAATTAAGTATCAACTTTGTTTGGATAATCAGCAAGTACTACTCGGATTTTGCTTACGGCAACCTGTTGCCGCATTGCCACAAAATAATAGCCAGTTTATGCCGGTTAAATTTAATTAGAAATACCTTATAACCCATAAATATATGATTAATAGGGAAAATTAACCATATATAGGATTTGGCACGTTGCTTGCTCTATTCAAGTATGAAATGCCGATAAAAATGTAAATCGGCTATTAACTAAGGAACTTTAGGGGAAAAAAATGCCATTGTTAGATAGAGCATTAGGAATACACCAGCATGCACTGCCACTGCGTAATGCAAGGATATCGACCTTGGCAAGCAACATCGCCAATGCAGATACACCTGGGTTCAAGGCTAAGGATATTGACTTCAAAAAAGCTATTAAAGCTCATATGGGTCAGGGCGCTATGGCTGTCACTAACAAGAAACATTTTCGCCATCCCTCGGTTGCAAATGGTTCATTCCCAACTTTCTTTGAAAAAGCGCTTAACCCGAGTCCCGATGGAAATACCGTAGAAATTGGTGTCCAGCAAGCCAAGTTTGGTCGTGCGGCGGGCCGCTATGAAGCAACTATAAATTTTATAGAGGGTCGTATTAGCGGAGTTCGCAAGGCGTTAAGGGGGGAATAAATTATGAGTATTGAAAATAATATGAACGTAGCGGGGAGTGCCCTCGCCGCACAAATGGTTCGACTTAACGCCATCGCTTCAAACATCGCTAACGCAAGTGTGTTAGCTGGTTCAGAGGAAGAGGCATTTCGGGCTAAACGTGCTGTTTTTCAATCGATTGTCGGTGAGTACGTTCAGAAATATGGAAAAGAGTTGGAAGGTGGGGTCGTGATCGATGAAATCGTAGATGATCCAAGTGCAGTAAAAAAGCTGCACCAGCCCTGGAACGAAGTCGCAGATAAGGATGGCTATGTATACGCATCTAACGTGAATGAAATTGAGGAAATGGTCGAAATGTTGGCCGCCTCCAGAAGTTACCAGAACAACGTTCAAGTCATTACAACGTCGAAAGAACTTCTCCTTCGCACCCTTGATTTAGCGAAGGCTTAAACATAGAGGATAGATTATGCCTAGTACTGTACAACAAGCTGCGACCAGTTTTTTGACCTCTGACTCTTATGAGGCACAGCAGCGCGCCAAGTTAACTCAGACAGAAGAAGATTTGGGAAGAGATGCATTTTTACAATTATTTACCACCCAGCTTCAAAATCAAAACCCGCTCGATCCTATGGAGAACGAGGCATTTGTGTCTCAGTTAGCCCAGTTTTCATCTCTGGAAGCGATGAAAGGAATGCAGGCCTCATTGGAGGATGTGTCATCACGAATGCGTGATGATCAATTTTTAGCTGGAGCAAACCTCCTTGGCAAAAAGGTTTCACTAGAGGGAGGGTTGGTTGTTGCGGGTGAAGGTATCCCGGGGCAAGGAACATTAAATTTACCCGAGGGCGCTGATGCAATTATTTTTAGCGTCTACGATCGAGATTCAGGGGAGTTGGTCGATCGCGAGGAAATGGGTGCTCATAGCCCGGGTATGTTGCCATTGGCCTGGGATGGAACGGATAGCGGAGGCAACCCTGCGCCTTATGGAAACTATGTTATGAGCGCAACCATTGTCAAAGACGGAGCTTTGGAACCTATAGCGGTTAAAACTTCGTCTACAGTTCGTGCGGTCAATTGGAATGCAGAAGCCCAATCGATAGAAGTAGAAGTCGATGGGGGATTAGTGCTCAGTCTCGAAGAGATGAGTCGAATAGAAATTTAAATTTTAACGGTCGAGGAAACGCCAAATGTCATTTTATACCTCATTAACAGGATTAAACGCAGCCACTACCGAGCTTGCGGTAACCTCAAACAACATTGCTAACGCCGGAACCTCCGGTTTTAAACGATCCGATGCTGACTTCGGTGACATTTTCGCAACGTCACCTTTGCAGCGTGCGGCGAGTGTGATCGGTGCCGGGGTATCGCTTAAATCGGTGTCTCAGGAATTCAGTCAGGGAAACATTGAGTTTTCAGCGAACTCTCTGGACCTGGCGATTACCGGTGACGGTTTCTTCGCATTGGAATCTCCAGACGGTACCAAGATATTTACGCGTAACGGTGGTTTTATGCTCAACGAGCAAAACCAGATGGTTAACGCGGCGGGTCAGGCCTTGATGTCATTGCCGGTTGACTCGACAAATACTGCGGATTTTAGTGCGCCTCTGACTGCGATGACAATTCCAAGACAAACGGTTGCAGAATTTAGAGCGACTACTAGCGTGGAGTTGGGTCTTAACCTGCCATCTACTAGCGAGCCGATTACAGAAATCTTTAATCCGAATAATCCAGAGACTTACCACAAAACAACTTCTTTGACGGTGTATGGAGCTTCAGGTTCGAGCCACCTTGCAACGATTTACTATGTGAAGACCGGAGAAGCCACAGCGGCTGATCCATTCAACAAATGGCAGACGCACGTTTACATTGATGATCAAAAGGTGACACCTCGCCTGATTCAGTCCGCTGATACTGCGGGTGATAAATATTACGTTAACAAGTACGGAGAATTGAAAACTGAGTTGGAATTATTGGCGTTGCAGCGAACCAGTGCAGAAAGTGAAAAATATTTGATTACGACCGGTACGCAGTACAAGAAATATTCTTACGATCAATTGTCAACTCCGATCAACTCGCAGCCCGCTGCGGTTGAAATGAAGATACCGGCCACATCGCCTTATACCGATAACTTGAATCTGACAAATAACCAGGACGGTGTGGACTTTTCAACTTTTACACGAGCAAATTTGAAAGACATGTTTAATCTAAGCATTGATGGCTCTCCATTAGTATCGATAGGTTTAGAGCATTTAGCGGGAGATGCGCTTAAGCTTTCAGGTAACCAGATCGCGTTTGAACTCCAGAATGTTTTAAACAGCCGTTTCGGGGATGGAAAACGTTTTGATTTTGGTGCTGCGGCGACTGATGCTGAAGCCGCGCTAGGGAAAATAACGTTATATCGAGAAGCTCCCGTTTGGACAGGGGCGGCATGGTCAGTCCCGAAAAATATCACCTTAGATCTTAGGGCACTTGTCGCGGCAGCGGGCGCAACTTACAACGTTGATGCCAATGGTGAGGTTCCTCCAGAGGAACTTGCCGAGATAATCACAACCGCACTTGATGCGAACGCTGCATCTGGTAACAAAGATTTTGAGGACATAGAAGTAATCTATGACTACGAGAATCTGGGTTTCCGGTTTACACAAGGCGGGACCAAAAAAGATAATATATACGTCGCAAGCACAGCCGGGTCGGGAACTAATTCCTTGTTCGGTGTCAAAGAAATCACTGTTCCGACTGGCGGTGATGTTGCAGAAGATAACCCGCCAACTTACGGCACGCTACTGCCTCCGCTCGATAGCAACCAGGCAATCACTTTATTAGGCAACGTCCTTCCAAATGGAACTGGGGAACGTGCTTTAGCTGACCAACGCTATGGCCTTCAGGTGTCATATGCGGACGGTCAGTTTAATATCACGTCGGGCCAAACCGGTGATACATCCAGTATCCAGGTGACAGTAAATAGTACGACTGCTGGAACCCCTCCCGTTACAACTTTGAGCCCGGCTTCACTGTTAGCAACAGATTTGCTAGGGATTAATGCAAACGGACATGAAGTTTCTCCGCAGGTCTCGACGATAGCGAACTTACCTACAATACGTGGTCAGGCATCACAGGCTGCGGTAGTTCATGGTGGTCCGATGGGGGTTGATCCCTCAGCATCTTTCGCGGTGACACCAGCTAATAGAACATTAACCTGTATTGTCGATGGTATTTCTTCCCAGATTACGCTGACAGAAGGTCAGTACTCGATCGGAACCTTCACAACGCACTTACAGGAAAAGATTAACCTGATGGCGGACGGTCTTGGACGAAGTGTATCGGGCATTACCGTCGGGTTTGATGATGCCACCGAGCAACTAATTGTTACAGGTGGTACAGCTAAGTCAGATTCATTTATCCAGATCGCAGGTTCTTCAGACTGGGGACTTGATAACGTAGAAGCCGCGTTTGCAAAGGTATCAACCTACATTCAGTTGTATCCAGATCAACAGGGAAGTGCTGATGTTTACGTTGCACAGGACACTGACGGAAATTGGGAAGAGACTACCGATAAAGGTGAATTTGATGAACAGGACATTCCTTATTGGACACCGATCTTCTTGGATCGTGGTGAGCTGACCTTTGATACATCGGGTACCTTGGTATCACCGATGGGCGGTGCAGAACTTCAAAGTGATGGCATCACCGGAACATCAATTGCGGTCGCGTACGATGGAAGTACTCAGTTTAACAGCCCCTTCGCTGTATTAAGTCAGAACCAGAATGGTGCGGCTGAAGGAGATTTGGTTGGCGTTAACATCGGCGATAACGGATTGGTGGTTGCCAGTTATTCAAACGGATCCCAGAAGTCTCTCGGTAAGATCATTATTGCGAACTTTGCCACGCCGAAAGGTCTGCGTCAGATTGGTGATGCGAGCTTCTTCGCGACCTCTGAATCTGGCGAAGCGGCATACGGAGAACCCGGTGCGGCAGGTTTCGGAACACTGAGAGCCGGTGCACGAGAAAGATCAAACGTGGACTTGACCGGTGAACTGGTTGACCTAATCACTGCGCAACGGAACTTCCAAGCTAATGCCAAGGCGATTGAGACGAGTTCTTCGTTGACGCAAACCATCATTAATATCCGCGGATAAATGAGTTAGATAGGTAACCGACAATGGACAGACTAGCTTATACAGCACTTTCAGGAGTCTTGGCGCAAGGTTATGTCAGAACCCAACTAGCGCACGAACTTTCTAACGTCTCTACACCTGGTTTTAAAAAAGGTGGTGGTGCAACACTCGAGTTTAGAGAGGTTATTGGAGAAGGTTTTCCCACTCGATATCAGCCTGTTAACAATATGGCCGACGGTTCAGTGGATCTATCCCCTGGTGCCCCGATGATATCAACGGGTAACGAAATGGATGTTGCTATGAACTATAAGACGGTCATGGGAATTCAAGCTGAGGATGGAAGTGTGGCATTTACTCGACGTGGCGACATGCGTGTTACGGCAAGTGGTGTTGTGGAGCTTGGGAACGGTTTAGTTGTTCTAGGCGATGATGGTGGGCCACTTACAGTGCCGCCTGGCGTTAGAATAACTTTTGGTAGGAATGGCGGTGTCTATGCCGCCAATCTTGATAATCGAGAAGAGCAACCTCAATTGATAACAAACTTAATGCTTCGCGATGCAAGTCAAGCAGGTTTGGTTAGACGTATGGACGGACTTTACGAATTACCCACCGCAAAGGGCGCTGGTGGAGACTTTGAAAGTGGTCCAAACAAGATTGAGATTGAGTCCGGGCGTCTTGAGAGTAGTAATGTGAGCCCGATTGAGGCACTCGTGTCACTAATGGAATTTAATCGATCTTTCGAAACCCAGATTAAGGTAATCAAGAGTGTGAGTGAACTTGATTCAAGTGGTCAAGATTTGATGAAACTGCGGGCTTAAGGCTCGTAACAAGGAGGAGTAAGTAAATGGATGCATCAATGTGGGTAGCCAAGACGGGCCTGACTGCGCAATCAACCAAGATGACAGTGATTGCCAACAATTTAGCGAACGTCAACACGGTTGGTTTTAAGAAAGACCGTGCCATGTTTGAGGAACTGTTGTACCAAACAATTGCTCAGGCTGGTGGTCAGACCGACGCAACCAATGAAGATCCTACAGGATTCATGCTTGGAACAGGTACGAGAATTATTTCTACCGAGAAAATTCATTCACAGGGCAATATGATCTCCACTGAAAATTCATTTGACCTGGCAGTTTCCGGCGATGGATTTTTTGCGATTACGCAACAAGATGGAACCTATGCTTACACTCGAGACGGTTCATTTAAAATTTCGTCAGAGGGTCAGGTGGTGACTACAGGAGGTCAGCCACTTTTCCCCGCAATAACTATTCCAGTTGATGCAGCAAGCATAACGATAGGTAGAGATGGGACAGTCACTGCAGAACTTGCTGGTGGTGGTGGCTCGACGCAGTTAGGTTCAATTCAGCTTTCTCGATTTCTAAATAAGTCTGGTTTGATGCCAATGGGAAGAAATTTATATGGTCAAACTGAAGCCAGTGGTATTGCAGAAACAGGTGTTCCTAGCGAAAACGGATTCGGTGGATTGGTTCAAGGGATGTTAGAGGCATCTAATGTCAATGTGGTTGAAGAGATGGTCAGCATGATTGAGACGCAGCGAGCGTATGAAATCAATTCTAAAGCAATCTCCGCTGCAGATGGCATGCTCCGGTTCTTAAACAATAATTTATAAGGTCATGAGACATGAATAAATTTTTATTAATTCTCATAATGGTAACGTTAATTTCCGCTTGCGGGACAATGCCCCCAACCGCTGACCGATTTGCAAGATCTGCCGTTGGTGCGCCGGTACAGGTTGAAGCCAAGCCTAGTTACGCAACAGGCTCAATTTTTACTAACGGAACAGACTTGTATCCGACTACGCGGACATACCAGGCGGGTGAGTTATTTATCGGTGATTTGATCACAGTAGTACTTACGGAGACTACAAATTCAACTAGAAGTTCTGGTGTGACGGCTTCAAGAAATTCTACTAACGATGTGCTGGGCGCATCACAGGCAGGAGCAATCCTACCAAGCAGTTCCTTTTTTGAAAACTTTGGAATGGGTGGTGCGAACATAACCCATTCTGGTACGGGAACCTCGGGGCAGGCCGCCACCTTGACAGGACAAATCGGCACTGTCGTTACAGATGTTCTACCTAATGGGAATTTAATTATAGCTGGTCAAAAGCAGCTTTCCTTTACCGAAGGAACTGAGTTTATACAGATATCAGGAATCATTCGGCCTGAAGATGTGCAACCAAATAATACGATTTTATCTACCAGGATTGCGCAGGCAGAAATTTCATATAGTGGTACAGGAGCATTATCGGATGCTGCCAAACCAGGATGGATGACTCGAGTGTTGTTCTCTGTTTGGCCATTTTAGGGGGCTAGTAATGTTAAAAGAAAAAATAATTCATATTTGTTTGGTGGCGCTTTTTTTTGCAGCACCTATACAAGCAGATCGGGTAAAAGACCTAGTTGATATCGGTGGGGTGAGAAGCAACCAATTAATTGGTTACGGGATAGTTGCAGGGCTTGCAGGAACCGGTGATGGTAAGGATTTGCCTTGGACTGGTCAGTCAATGAAGTCACTATTATCCCGTCTTGGAGCTAGTGTTGATGGTCCTGTGTCGGACTACGATTTAGATGGTTTGAGAGCGATTGCGGGGCAGAATGCAAATAAAGACATTAAGGTAGAAAATCTTGCTGCGGTAATGGTTACTGCTGACTTACCTGCCTTTGCTAAACCTGGTCAACGATTTGATGTCAATGTATCTACGATGGGTAAAGCATCGAGCTTGCGAGGTGGTACCTTGATTATGACCGAGATGAGAGGTATCGATGGGCAAATCTATGGGCTTGCGCAAGGTCCTTTGACGGTCACTGGAATATCTGCTGATGCGGCAGGAACCAGCGTGGAAATAGGCGTCGCTACCGCTGGTAGAATTCCGAACGGAGCCATTGTGGAGCGAGCAGTGGAGACCCCGTTTACTTCTTCAGATCATCTTGTTCTTAATGTCCGAGATGCGGATTTTTCCACTACTAATGCAATAGCGGGGGCGGTTAATAACGAATTCGGTGCTGGCACTGCGGTGGCAGTTGACGGAGTTTCAGTGGCTATTAGAGCACCAGATCAACAGAGTGCTCGCGTGGCTTTCATGAGTGCCGTACAGGATCTAGAAATCGAGCCAGGACAGCCAGCAGCTCGAGTAATTGTTAATGCACGAACCGGGACAGCGGTAATCAATCGATCGGTGAAGTTAAGTGCTGCTGCGGTATCTCACGGTACAATTTCCGTGAAGATAGATACATTTAACCAGGTTACGCAAGCACAGCCCTTTGCTCCAGCTGGAGATCAGGTAGTCCAGAATGCAGAGGTTACAGTGGAAGAACAGGAGGGCGACATGTTCGTGTTTGATGAAAGTGTAGAACTACAGGATATCGTTGATGCAATTAATGCGGTTGGTGGAACACCTTCTTCACTTATCGCAATTTTAGAGGCACTAAAACGCTCCGGCAGTCTCAAGGCCGAGTTGATAGTGATTTAATTATGGAAATTTCTTCAGATCATTACGATTTTAAAGGACTGGGCGAACTTCGGGCGCGAGCCGATAGTCGCTCAGAAGAATCAGCACGCGAGGCCGGAAAGCAGTTTGAAGCTATGTTTTTCAAGATGATGCTTAAGTCTATGAGAGAAGCTTCCGAGCCCTTGAAGAGTGACTTATTTGATAGCGCGGCGATGGATAATTATACAGAGATGTTTGACGCCCAAGTTTCCCAGGCGATGGCGCAAAGAGGTTCTTTGGGTGTCGCTGATTGGCTTGTACAGCATCTTAATACAGTAGGAGCGATCCGCAGTAATGGATCAGATGATTAGCTAGTACTATGGCAGACATACTTTCAGTTGGCACGTCAGCAGTAAATGTCTATCGACAGGCGCTGACGACCGTCAGTAACAATATCGCTAATATGAATACTGAAGGATATTCCCGTCAGGAAGCGATATCGACTCAAAATTTGCCCACTGAGCAAGGTCAGTCTTTTATTGGAACAGGTTCGTCACTCAAGCGAATTACCCGAAGTTACGATCAATTTCTTGAAGGTAACTTGAGGCAAAGTAATAGCGAATTATCGTCGCAAACACCTTTGATTAACTACTCCCAGCGCATAGTCGATATTATGGGAGATTCACAGTCAGGACTTGCCGGGGCACTAGACAAATTCTTTAGTGACGCCGAAGTGTTGAGTACGGATCCGGCGTCGGGCGGACTGAGAACGACATTCCTGGCATCCAGTGAAAGCCTAGTTTCTAGGATACGATCTATCTCGCAATCTCTGTCTGACGTTGTCCGCGATGTTAATGGGGAGACAGAGACGGTAGTTAATGCAATAAATGAGAAAGCTAGCCAACTAGCGTTTTTAAATGGACAGATGGCGAGTAATCCGAGCAAGCTGAGCCAGAACCCTGCTTTAATGGATTCACGTGATTTGCTACTCCACGAGTTATCCGGATTAGTCAAAATTAAGGTCACTGAAAATTCTGCGGGCCTGGTCGATGTAGAGTTAGCTGGTGCTGGCGCTGCTGGGACCATTGTGAATGGAATAAAATCTCGCGATATTGGTGTGCAGACCTATGCAGAAGCAACTAAAAAATCACTAGTTTCAGCGGACCCCGCGGGTGATTCGGTCCCTCTTCCTGCGATTCAAGGAGGTGAGTTGGGAGGATTAATAAGCCTCAGGAACGCTGCCTTGATGGAGACCGTCGAGGATTTTGATCTTTTTGTAGAAGGTTTTGCGAACGAAATAAATAAAATTCATTCTGGGAGTATGGATAAGAAGAATCAAAGCGGTGCTCAATTATTTGCCACGGCACCTGTAGTGGAGTTAGTCAGTAGTGACATGAGGGCTGAGAGCCCGGCTACTGCGATTGTAACAGATGTTAAAAATACGGTGCCTTCACTAGATGTCACCTGGTACGCACAAGATAAGAAATTTCTTGTGCAAGATGGGATCGCTGACAAGTGGTTTGATAGTGCGACGGCAACAGGCATAGGAAAAATTAAAACCAATGGTCTGGAAATTGATATAACGAAAACCTTGTCAAACAGGCAGAAAATTACTTTATCGGTTTTGAGCAGGCCTGCAGAGACGATTAAGGTAGGAATAGCGAATGGCGATGAAATCGCCGCCGCCGATAGGTTGCGCGTGATTGTCGATACGGCAAACAATGGAGATTCGAAAGCCGCGATTACCTATGATCCAGAAAGAGCCGATGTTGCGTTGCCAGGTTTTGATTTAGGTTCTTTGGTCACGGGATCAAAAGTATTAAATAATCTTGTGACCACAGATAATATAAAGCCTTGGAGCTATTTGACTGCAGGATCTACTGGATCAAGTGTTGTCTTAGATGTACCCGTTGGGAATACGACCCGGATTGACTTGATCACTAAAGATGGAGTCCATCTTTTGGGTAAACAACCCACCAACACGTCTTTATGGCTCACAGGTAATAGTTTTTTTAACGAGGGAGTCTCTTATAGCTCTACTTATCTAAATAAGACCGGATCAAACGCGTTTCTTGATCTGGACGTGACTTTTGGATTCAGTCAAGCGAAATCCTCTATGTTGTCGGCTTCATCGCCGAACGAATTTACTAGTGCTAGCGTGAATGCTTACACGAACTCGACCGCTTCGAGTGTAGACTGGATTGCAAATGGCGCTTTATCACTTAACGGCATATCTCTTAACGCACTTACCGTTCCAAATAGCGGACCAACTGCAACCACCTCTGCAAACACGTTGGCCACTTGGCTAAATGCTCAATCAGGTGCGACCGGTGTCACAGCTACAGCTGTCACAGAAATAAATGTCACGAAAAAGCAGGCTAATTTTGGTCAGGGTCTTACGATAAATGGAACCACCATTAACAATGCAAATACGGCGACGACTTTAAGTCAACTAGCGGATCGTATTGGTGCGATGAGTGCAACCACCGGTGTTGACGCGTACCTTGGGCTGGATGACAACATAGTATTAACCAATACCGCTGGGAATGAGGGAAAAAATATTGCTATTGGTAGCACGTCTGTTCCGAACACGCTTGGTGTCACAG
Source organism: Halieaceae bacterium (assembly GCA_029247075.1). GTDB lineage: Bacteria > Pseudomonadota > Gammaproteobacteria > Pseudomonadales > Halieaceae > CABYJX01. The sequence goes on from JAQWLX010000012.1 coordinate 45,327, forward strand.
ATGCCACCTATTCAGGAAAACTCAAGCTCAGCGCCGCCAGTAATATCAAGTTTCAAGTCAACGAGGTTGCAGGGACTCTGGGTTATCTCTCCGAACTTTCCAAATTAGGAATATCGGGCGGTGTTTATATAGACGGTGTGGTCCCTGAAGATTTAGCGGTGTTGGTTACGGACACCACCGCATCGAATGTAAATATCGAGGCGAGGGTGGCAAGCAAGGCGCCTGATTCTGAGCTAAATCCGCAGCCAGAGGATCCTATAAAACTCGATTTTCTTGCGGGTGGATTGGTCACTATTACAGATACAAAAACAGATACGGTAGTGAGAAAACAGACGTTTGATCCACTAAAACCAATAATTTACAAAGGAGTCGACATTCGTTTTGATAATGCACCCCTGGTGGGAGATAGCTTTGTAGTTGAATCAAATCTAGATGCGCCCGGCGACAACGGTGGTATCCGAAGAATTGCTCTTTTGCAGACTCAACCTATCTTTCTTGGTAGTCGAAATGCTGGGGACGCATATACCGATATAGTTAATGACATGGGTGCTAAGGGATTTGTAGCAGAGATATCTCAGCAGGCGCTAGAGGTGGTTTACACGCAAGCGGTGGAGGCCGAGTCCGCGGCTTCGGGCGTTACTTTGGATAAAGAAGCTGCTGATTTGGTTCGTTACCAACAATCCTTTCAGGCAGCGGCCCAGGTTATACAAGTATCGACACGTTTGTTTGACTCGATTATTCAAGCAACCCGTTAATTATTGAGAATTTAATGTTATGAAAGTCTCTACTTCACAAATGTTTCTCAGCACAAGCTCTCAGCTTGCAAAGCAAAGTGGTCGAATCAATGAGTTACAGGCAAAAATTAGCACAGGGGAGAAGCTACTTTCACCAAGTGAAGAGCCGCAGAGAGCGGCATTAATTAATCAATTGGAATCTACGGCTAGTCAGATATCCACTTATCAAAAGAACCTGGACAAAGTGGATGGGCGTTTGTCGATTGAAGAGGCCATTTTGACTTCGGTTGATAATATTATGGGAAGGATTAGAGATCTTTCTCTTGCCGCCGCCTCCGGAACTTATTCTTCCGGTGACAAGGCCATCGTAGTTCAGGAAATGCGAGGTTTAAGAGATGAATTGCTATCACTTGCAAATTCGCAAGACTCCGGCAGCAATTATATTTTTGCGGGAACAAAAGTGACCACGACACCGTACCAGGAAAACGCGGCTGGGGAGGTCACATATTTTGGAGATTCCTCTTCAGCAGTTGTCTCTACGGGACCAAATAGCAACGTAAAGCTTAATCGTCCAGGTACTGAGGTGTTTTCTAAGGTTACTGATGGAGGTGTAGATTATAACTTCTTTGATGTGATCGATGGAATGGCCGATGCATTAATGGGCACTGCAAAGCAGGAAACAGTCTCAAACTCTTATGCGACTTCTGCAACGGCATTAAATTCTGGTTCTGCATTTAACCTGAATGTATCTGTTGGAAAGACGAGCCCTACTAATACGACCATAAATGTCACGACAGATACCCCAGAGGGTGTTGTTACCGCTATCAATGCATCATCAACAGGTCTTAAAGCAAAACTTGCTAAAGAAGATCCCGGTTCTGATGTTGTTCGAGTGTATATCGAAGGACCTGGTGGAGAAGAAGGAATTTTTACCATTTCTTCCACACCTAATATGGGATTTTCCAACAACGATAGGATTCAAAAAGGTATTGGTCGTGTCTCTGACTCTAAGAATCGAGCGACTGACGCGCTTGTTGGTATTGGGGTTTCTATGTCCGTCGTTAACGAAAAGAAAGATGTTAATGAAGAAAGAGACCTTGCGATCAAAAAACTTATCTCGTCCGAGAAAGATCTCGATTATGCACTTGCGGTCACTGAGCTTTCTTCTGAAATCATTGCTTTAGAGGCGCTGCAAAGTAGTTTCGCCAAGATTTCCCAGATGAGTCTTTTTGACTATCTTAGGTAATGGATAAATACTAATGAGTGAAGTGAGTAGCGCTACAGATACGACTAATTCGATCATGCAGGCACTTGATGTCGGTACGGGAATCAATATTAAAGATTTGGCCCAGTCGTTAGCAGATGCTGAAAATAAGCCAAATATGGATCGAATTTCTGACAAAATCACGCAAAGAGAAACCGCTATCTCTGGATATGGCGTTTTATCAAATAGTGTCAAAACTGTAAAGACTGCCTTAGAGGCATTAAATGATTTGGGAGAACTTTCGACCAAGGCTGCTACGCTTTCAAGCACCACATCGATTGATGTGAGCAACGTTAATTCGACGGCAATAGCTGGTAGTTATTCAATGACCGTGAGTCAACTTGCCAGTTCCCAACAGTTAATTTCGAATGCCTCTGCATCTAGCTCCACAGTATTAAATTCCGGGTCAGCATTTAATATAAGTGTTGCTGTTGGTGCAACTAGCCCTGTTAATTCCACTATAGCCGTGACATCCGATACGCCAGCGGGAGTTGTGTCTGCGATTAATGAGTCTTCAACTGGCCTCAAGGCCTTTTTAGTTCAGGAGAATTCCGCGAGTACTAGCGTCAAGATTATGGTCCAGGGTCCTTCTGGAGCAGAGGGGCAGTTCACTATTTCATCGACACCAAATTTGGGTTTCTCCACTAATGGAAATGCTTTGCCGACTGCACAAAATGCAGTGATGACATTGAATGGTCTTACCGGTATTCAGAGATCGAGTAATGAGTTTTCGGACTTGATTCCAGGTACCACTGTAAAACTTAAAGCCACCACCGGTTCAGCGGTTTCACTTTCTATAAGTGAAGATAGAAGTATTGCTAAGACTTCCATCCAGGCTTTGGTGACGGCATACAATGATTTTGAGACAACGGTAGATGAATTGCTGAACGAGGACTCCACGAATTTTTCATATAGTGGTTCTCTTTCAGATGACAGCAGCACGACCAGACTAGTCAAACAAAAGGTAGCTGACGCAATAAAAGCAACTTCTTCTACGCAATCTGGGACTATGAAAGCATTAATTGATATTGGAGTGTCTTCAGATCGATACGGGCAACTTACTATAGATAACACAAAATTGGATGCAGCACTTTCCTCTAATTTTAGTGATGTTGCCAAGATGCTTAGTGCAAATACCGATAATCAAACTGTGTACGATACTGCTAATAAAGGGCTGGCAACCGATGCGATTATCATTCTAGATGATCTAACGTCAGCTAATGGGACAATTAAAACAAGCACTGCCAGTACTACAAAAACAATAGACAGATACCAGGAGCAGCTTGAAAAACTAGAAACCAGGTTACAGAAGGCCTATGACAGTTATATCGAGCAGTTCGCTGCAATGGAGTCGTTGGTTGAGTCGTTCAATAGTACTGGGGATTACCTAACTGGTCAGTTTAAGGCAATGGAAAATGCTTATAGTAACAATTAACTTTCTTCAATAATTTCTAGAGTTGTTTTTTTCCACATTAGTCTGCCATCTGTCTCAATTCTTTTCTCTGGTACGCAATCAAGATAGACACTTCCAACTAAAATCACAGCGCCAAGTGAATAAGCTTTGCCCTCATATAAACATGTGCGGCTATTGTTACTACTGTCCATAATAACTATAGGCTTGGCCTTGGCCGCAAAATTATTGCTGTAAGCCAGAGAACTAAAAGATACCACAAAGAGAATTAGTGAAAATCTCCTCATGCTCATTAAGAAAGCTGAGATTTTAAAATTGATTTGCTTAGTTAAGGTATTTGAAAAACGATACACGCACTTTACTCCCTCAGTTATTCAGATTTACGATGTTCTCTAGCAAGTTCTAAAATAGCCTTTGCATGCTCTTCGCTTATATCATATCGCTTGCGAAGATCTTCTAAATGTTCCTCTTCTGTTGCAGTCACTTCTCCATCTTCTAGTGCATGCGCCACTTCCGCTTTAAATATTTCTTTCCGCCTAGCCATCTGATTAGAAAAAGCGGTGGCGACTATACCTGTTAATAAAGCGACAGTAAGCACTCCCATCATTGCTGTCGCAGCTCCCACAAACTTTCCGGCTATGGTGATTGGTGATACATCTCCATAGCCGACGGTGGTAAGTGTGATAATTGACCACCACATTGCATGTGGTATTGAACTGAATACTTCCGGTTGAACCTCATTTTCGATTAGATAGATTAGGGTGCTGGCAATGAAAAACGCAATCGTAAATAGATAAAAGGCAGCGGCAAAAGTGCCTCGTTCATCTCGGATTGCTGAAAAAAGATCCTCCAGTGCGGTGGAGTAGTGAGAAATTTTAAACAGACGTAGCATTCTCATTACCCTTAGCCATCTAAGGTCAACGCTGGTCATAACGAGTGCAGCGATGCTCGGCAGTATTGCTAGCAGATCGATCAAACCATGACCGCTGAGAATATATGCCATCCGTTTTTCTAAAGGTCCAGCATCTGGCATATCTTCGCGAGCAGGAGCGCACCAAATTCTGAGACAGTATTCGATGCTAAAAATAAATACAGAAAATATTTCAAAAACAAAAAACTCTTTCGAATAGGCAGCATTTATACTTGAAACTGACTCAAGAGAAATGGCTATCAGATTAAGGATAATTAAGCTACCGAGGATAATGTCACATATTCTGCTTGCTTGGCTCGTATGCGCTCCACCTTTCTCTAAGATCTTGTAAATTCGAACTTGTGTGGGTGAGGAAGCCATGTAACTTATTTTCCTTTTGTGCTACCGAGGATTTGTGCTATTGATAGTGTAATTATACGTTAGCAAAACAGAAGGTCAAAAATGCCTAGAATTGTTTTCAAAGTGTTATTTAGTGCTGGTTTAATTTTGGCAATAAGTTCGCGAATTGTTATAGCAAATACTCTTTACTGTGAACTGTTTTTTGATAGCTCTATTCAGCCAGTTAGTCTGAAATTAGATATTTTTGCTGATGGTTCTGCCTCTGCGCTACTTGATGACCAGTCGGTTTGGATTCAAAGAGCAAAAAAGACAAGATTGTCCAGTACTGAAGTTTTCTATCAATTTCAACTGGAGCCAAAGCCACCTAACCAACGCGAATCGCGTTTAGAGCTCTATTTGTCTCGTTTTTCCTTGAAGCTCTACGGACGCAGAGAAGATCGTGTTAAGGGAGAAGTAGTATCTAGCGCAGAATATAATAATATGCAGTGCAGAAAAGAGGTAGTTATTGAGTTATTGCCAAATTGAAATTAGATTTTCTCCATGATATCCGCGACCGATTTCCCGTCTGTAATTTGGCTAGTTTTTGTCATATCAACCAGGTAGATAGTTTCATACTCATGGCTTTTAATAAGGCTTATAAGTTTTTGCCATTCGCCGGTTTCTTGCAACAGTTGGAGGTCTTCTTTGCTGTGGATCATTATTCGCACATGAGAATGAGGATGCTGCTGGCTAGATCCCTCTATATCAAGAACAACTCCAATTTCTTTACTGGTTTTCTCGATTAATAAGCTTGGGCAGTCATCCACCCAGCCTTCGACAAATGCACCAAAAGTGTCTTCCAAGGATTTTTGACATGGGTTATTAGCCGTCGTTTGCGTCATTTGATGGATTCCCGTCGCATATTAAGAGAATTATTTAAAAAATTATCTACCAAGTCTAAACGCTACTATCTATGTGTCGATTGTCAAGAGATGATTCGGGAAAATCTAGCTAAAGAGATTTTAAAATAATGCCAATTGTTTTAGTAATTTTGCAATATAGGGCGATCAAAGCTGGATTGTTTGCTCTATTAATGGTGTTTGCTAATTGCAATCTAGCGGCTGATTGTACTTTGGATATCCTACTAACATCTCAAGCTGAGATAGATGACTTTACTTGTGATGCAGGAGGTACGGTCGTTTCCGGGAATCTGGCTATCGATGATGTGGTTGAATATGAAATACAAAATGTAAACGGACTTTCAGAATTAACTCGCGTGGATGGAGATTTTATTCTACGCAATAACAATGGTCTGCGTACTATTGAAAGCCTAGTCGGCATCCTTGAAGTTGGTGGAGACTTGATTATCGAAGATCATCTACAGCTGCGGAATATTGATGGATTGTCTGGTTTAACTACAATCGGTAATGCTCTTGTCTTGCGCACCAACTATGGACTCCAAAATATAAATGGGCTTTCATCTCTAATTAGCATTGGAAATGATTTAATCATCCAAGAAAATGATGTTCTCCAAAATGTCAATGGACTGAATTTGATTGAAACCATCGTCGCCGATTTGGTTATAAGAGACAATTCTTTGCTTGATAATGTAGATGGACTGGAGGCTTTAACTAGTATCGGTAGAGATTTTATTTTTCGTAACAATCCAGCTCCCGATAATCTGGCTGGATTATCTGCTCTCGAAACTGTTGGTAGAGATTTTATCATTCTAGATAATTATAAGCTGAACAACTTAGATGGTCTTTCCTCTCTAAAATCTATAATTAGGAATTTAGACATACAATTTAATCCTGCCCTAGCTAACTTCGATGGCCTCTTAGCACTGGAAAATATCGGTCAAGATTTGATTATTATTAGAAACCAAGCGCTTGAGAAATTGGATGGTTTAGTAGCTCTAACTACTATCGGTAGAGATTTAGTTATTAAAAATAATGAAATTCTTAAAAGTCTTGTAGGTGTTAATGCGTTAACGTCGATAGGCGGTGATTTTTCCCTGCTAGAATTCCCAGATATTGTTGGCTTATCTTCTCTTTCGTCGATAGGTGGAAATTTTTATATTTTTGACAATCCTAAGCTTACTGATATTGATGAACTTTCATCACTTTCTTCCATTGGCGGTGATTTATATATTTATGCGAATCCTAAATTGAAAAATGTTGATGGATTGGCTGCACTATCTTCTGTGGGTGGAAATGTTCATATTTATGACAATGACGAACTGACAAATTTAGGTAATAGGAATGGAGAAACTTTGGCTCAAAATAATGGTTTATCAGGTCTCGAAACCATTGCCGGCGATCTTCATGTTTACAACAATTATGCTTTGAATAGTTGCGGTGGCCTGGCACCTGTTTTGGGATTTCCTTCCTTACCACCTCAAGTAGCCGGTGATGTAAGAATTGGGATCGAAGGGGGTCTTGTAGGAAACGGTTTTGGAGTATATGGATCAAATTCTATAGATCAATGTTTTTCTCGTTGGGCTGTCCATTGTGCAGACAGCAATATAAAGCTAGACAAACAGGCTGAAATTGATGCCTTCCAGGCTAATTATGGAGCGTGTGAGCGAATTTCTGACACATTGTGGGTAATCGGGAATGACGTCACAGATTTATCCGGATTATCGAATATAACTAGTGTGGGAGGAGACTTAATTATTGGCAATAGTCTGCTTCTTAATGACCTAACTGCATTAAATATTAATAGAGTAGGTGGTGGATTAACTATCCAAAGTAATCAGTCTTTATCTAGTTTAGAAGGACTTGAGGAAGTAGTCAGTGTTAAAAAGGGTTTACGTATCTATAACAATATAAGGCTTACGAATGTAAATGGGCTCTCCAACCTTGTTTTAGTCGGCGGCTATCTAAGCATTCTTTCTAATGACACTATCAAAGATCTTAGCGGATTCGGGTCACTTGTCAGTATCGGTGGTGACTTGAATATAGAAAGCAATGGCATTTCTCTTTCTAATTTAAATGGCTTTGAAAGTTTAATACAGGTAAATGGTGGGATTAATATTGAAAGTAATTTTGGCCTGCAAAATATTGACGGATTGAGTAATGTTAGTTTTGCGGGAGATTATGTGGCCGTTTTGAATAATCTTCTGTTGACCGATGTGGATGGTTTGTCAGGGCTGGCCCACGTTCCAAATTACCTTAGTCTTCAACGAAATCCATCACTTACCGATATTACAGCTTTATTGGGTTTGATTACTGTTGGACAAAATAACGCCGAGGAAAATGTCAAAACCAGGTTAGAAAGAACCCTAGATAGATCAACGAATTCAATTAGCGGACTTTATGTCAAAGACAATGAAAAGCTGTCAGAATGTGAGAGTCTGTCGCTCTTGCTTGGGGCTCCACAAGGTCCTCCACACGACTCAGTACGCGGCATTATCGACATAGAATCAAACCAGTTGGGATGCAGTTCTATGGAGGAAGTGTTGGATTTTTCTAACTATGTAGAGCGAGAAAACCTCAATCATGCCTCAACTTGTAAAGCAGAATCCCCTAGAGAAAGTTTTAAGTTACTATCGCAAGAAGGTGGCGTCTTAAATACCGAAATAAACCGTTCTATTAATATTATTTGTCCTATAGCCAGAGCATCATTATCATCTCCCTTTATAGACACAGAAGTTTTTGCCGTAAAATTGAGGGCGAAAAATCATAGCTCTAAAACCAGTTCTCTTAACTGTGAATATAACGAATATGTGGCTCGCTCTAAGATTAATGGGGTTGCAAATGAGCTGGACTTTCAGCCGTCTCAGATAAAGGAAGCTTTTTGGAGATTTCTTAAGCCTTCGTCTTCATTAAGCAGTTTTAGTGTTACCTGCCTATTACCAGCGCAAATTAGTATCGTTTCGCTGAAGACGTTTTTTGCTTATTGATAAGAGGTTAGTCTTTGGAGAGATAAAGCCTCAACTGTTTTTTATTTATAATTAATATTTTAACGATCAAAACTATAGTGCATCTTAGTGATGGGCTTCCCATGCCGTTAATTTTCAATACTCTGTTACGATTTGTAGAAAAAAATAAAAGACGGTTTTTTTGCAGGCGCTTAATACCCTCTAGGATGAGGATTATGTTAGCTGTTGGATTAAAAAAACTGGTAATATAAATTGCAGAATCGGTTCTTATTTGTGTTCGGGCAGTTTTTTAATTCACGGCTTCTCTGGTATTGAAGATTGGAATCTACGTTAATAAAAGGATCCTGGAGTCAGGAGGAAATTGATACCTTCCTTAGGGATAGTGTAATCCCTGCCAGACTTGCATGTATCGGATCAGACGGATTCCCTAGAGTAGTTTCATTATGGTTTACCTATATGCGCTCTCGCCTTTTATGTGTTGCTCACCGATCTTCCGATACGATTAAGATACTAGAAAGAAATAACAAGGTAGGTTTTGAGGTGGCACCCAACGACCCGCCTTATTATGGAGTCAGAGGTCAGGGAAAAGTAGAGTTAGCTAGCTTGGGAGATCCAGAAATTCTCGAAACCTTAATTACCCGTTATCTGGGCAGCGCGCGTTCTTCGTTAGCTGAATGGCTTCTCGGAAGAGTCGATGATGAGGTTTTAATTACAATAAAACCGCTGAGATTATTTTCTTGGGATTATCGTCACCGAATGTGAGGTTTTTATTTTCAGGGCTTACAACGTTTCAATCACTCATCGAATTAAGTATTTAAATAGAGGTCAGGTCATAATGCGATTTTTTTAATTTATATATTTTTTCTCTTACTTCCTGCAGTTAGTCACGCGAATTCTGAAACTGAATTTGTGGGTAAAAATCCTATTATTTTGATAGCTCGAATTTTCGTAAAACCAGGCCTCGTCGAAGAATACTTGGAAATTGCGGAGGAAGTAGATAATGAGACTCAAAAGTAGGAACTGGGTATGATTTTTCATAATTTCGATTCAGATCCAGATAATGAACTAGCGTTTACATGGAGTGAGATATATCTAAATAGTGAAGCTCTTATTTTTCATCTCAATGCAGCTCATGCTCAGGACTATATTAAAAAACACGGCCAGCTTGCAAATAGTTTTGAAATAGAAATTTATGGAAATCTATCGTTGGAGGCTATTCGATCAGTTAAAAATCTTGGATTGCCTTTTAAGCATTTTAAAACAACCAGAGTAGGTTATGTTAGGGGCGAATACTTTAAAAATTTGAATTAAGAGACGTTGAGAATTTTAGTCTTTAAATTCCACATCTTTCTTGGATGAAACGTTCCTCTCATTCGAGTCGTGTTCCACTTTTTTATAAGAGAAAAATTTACTCCATTTTATCCTGTTATCTCGATTAGTTTGCTTAGAAGAAGCCTTGAACCGCATCAAGAAAAAGAAAATAAATGCGGAAAATATACCTAGAGCGGCGAAAAAAAAAGTTGATATTGACATGCTATCGCTATCGACTGCGTAATTTCATGAGAAGTCTTAGTATTTCTACATACAACCAGATTAGTGTCGCTACAAGCGCCATTGCTCCAAACCATTCTATAAACTTTGGGGCTCCCTGCTCATGTGCCTGCTCAATAATATCGAAGTCTAGAACTAAATTTAGAGCTGCAAGGGCTACGACAAACAGACTAAATAATATTGCTGACGTTCCATTTCCGGAGATAAAGGAAAATGAGGATCCAGTAAATGCCGCATAAGCGAAGTTAAACAAATAGGTTAGGAAAATTCCCATTGTTGCGGAAAATACAATTAATAGAAAGTTTTGATTGGGCCTAATCACACCAGTTTTATAGGCAAATAGCAGTGAGGCCGCCACAAAGAACGTTAGAGATACTGCCTGAATGACTATCCCCGGAAACATGGTCTCTGCTTGCTGCGACAGGAGCCCTATCCCAAAACCCATACCCAGTGCGTATATTGGAGCTGTTTTAGGTGCCAAATGTGGCCTTGGATTGATAATCCATCCAATAAAGAAAAAATAAAATCCGAACGTTGCGATGCCAGCGATGGCTGCGGATAGCATTCCAAGAACGGAAAGTGTCGATACCAATGGCCCTTGGAAATTCCAGCTCACGGTCGCCGTGAGCACGGTAAGAAAAAGTAAGATCCCTGTTTTATCGACAGTCCCCTGTAGGGTCATTCTCTCATCGGTACTTGAGGCTCTGGTGGAAAATGCATTTGACCTAATTATTGGATTGCCCGACCTGCCGAAAGTATCTAACGCAGCATGTTTTGACATAATACTAATTCCTCCTAAAACGTACTTTATCGCTGACGAATGAAAGTAAGTTATCTACTATTCTTTAATCGTGGTCTCCATATTTGCCTCTGTGAAGCGGCTTGGAATACTCTTGTCCGCCGCATTCCCAACTCTTACCAAGGCAGGCGCCTGTTAAATCGTTCATAGATATACCAAACATGGGTGTTAAAATAAGTACCCATAGAAAAAAGCCTATTGCGGCCACTATTAACCCTTCGTGTTTCATTGAACCTTCCTTTTCCCGATTACTAATTTAAAAGTTTCGTGTCGGCTTGCTTAAATTTTTACTTGAGCCAATTTTCTACTATAAATACTTAATAAACTTTCTTGTAACTTACGTACCTTATATATCAAGCGGATCTCTATCAGAAAATTCTCATTACTCGTATTCGCAAGCCCAGAACTTTTTCTAAATTTACTAAAACTTACCTACCATTCAAGGATTATTTCAAAATTAAATTGCAGTTTTTACTTGTTTATTCCTCTGTATACTCTCTTGTCATGATTCTCTGCTCTTCCCAAAGCGAGAACCAGTCATAAATAATAAGCGTTAAAATTCCTAGGGTGGTAATTAGGATCAGGCTTTTTTTTATATTCGACACTATTTGATTGGATTCTTTCATGAGTAGCGAGTATTTTGAATATAGATATATCCAGCCTTACTAAAGGGAGCAGAGTTTAATTTACCTTGCCTGAATTAGGAAGCAATGCGATCAATATTTACCCAAAAATGTATAAAAGGTTATGAGTAAACTTAATGCAAAAGTATGTCGACAACTATGGGAACGAAAACTATTTAGATGAGATCGTGACATTACCCATTGATAATCACAGGCAAGATACCCAGAGTGAGGAGCCTTGGCGGCGGCTATTCCAAGTATATTCTGGTTTGAACTCTTCCCACGCAAAGAAATTATGATATGGGCTAATAAAGAGATATAGAGCATTGGATGGAGAGAAATCCAATTGAATCTCCAAAAAGGTGGGATCTTGAGGCGAATGAGTGGAAAAAAGAGCAAGAAGCGAGAATTAAAAAGCGTCAAGAACTTGACGGACTTATTGCTATTGAAGATAAATCAGCAATCGCCAACTTTTGTAGAAAAAACGGCGTTTGGTATAGCACCAAAAAGCTTATTGGAGATTAGTGAAATTTGTGGGAAGGCGTCGAAGCTAACTTTAGGAGCTATGATAGTACCCTGTAACCGGTTAAATGAGGTTTTAGGTTTATCTGAATCTGTCTACCGTAGGGAAACGTATTAAGTAGCAAAGAAATTTTTATTAATGACTGACCCAGATTATAGTTCAACCTACAAGCGATTTGTTCTCGCTATGCTTACTATAGTCTACGCACTTAATTTTATTGATCGTCAAATCTTAGTCATCCTACAAGAATCTATTAAAGCGGACATGGGCTTCTCTGATGTTCAGCTTGGGTTGTTGAGTGGATTTTCTTTCGCACTGGTTTATGTAATCGCTGGAATTCCAATTGCTTATCTTGCCGACCGCAGCAACAGGAGAAATATTATAACCGTGGCGCTTTCAGTGTGGAGTGGTATGACAGTACTTTCAGGGTTTGCTCAGAACTATGCGCATCTTTTAATTGCTCGTATTGGTGTTGGTTTGGGAGAGGCAGGAGGTAGTCCTCCAGCCCACTCGATGATCAGTGATTACTATCCGCCAGAGCGTCGAGGGACTGCATTATCAATCTATTCTGCAGGTGTTTACATCGGCATCTTATTTGGCTTCTTGTTTGGCGGAGCTATAGCAGAGCACTATGGCTGGCGATCAGCATTTTTTATCATGGGAATTCCAGGTATTTTATTCGCGCTGATTTTTAAAATAACTGTCAGAGAACCCGTTAGGGGAAGGTGGGAGACAGATACGGATCAAGATAATCCATCACTTAAGGAGACGATTTCAACACTGCGTCGATTGCCCACATTTTGGTATCTTGCGATGGGGTCAGCACTCTCTGCATTTGTTGGCTATGGTAATGGTAACTTTTTTCCTTCTTTTTTGATTCGCAATCACGGAATGACACTGACCGAGGTCGGAATGACCTTAGCAATAACGGCAGGTGTTATGGGTGCGATAGGAAGCTACCTAGGTGGTTATCTTGCTGATCTCTTGGGTAAGGAAGACAAGCGCTGGTATATATGGGTCCCGCTAATTGGTGGCATGCTCGGCTTTTTCCCGAGTTTCTATATCCTTCTCGCTGACGACACTCGGAACGTATTAATTTGCGTGGCCTTTGTAAATTTAGTGACGACAACATATCTTGGGCCAGTACTAGCTATCTCCCACTCCATGGTTCCTGCGGGTATGCGGGCACTCACTTCGGCAATTCTCTTCTTTATTCTGAACATCATTGGTTTGGGTTTGGGGCCGCTTACGACCGGACTCCTAAGC
>JAQWLX010000029.1 GCA_029247075.1 Halieaceae bacterium
CATCATCGCGGAGTTACTGACTTCAGGCAGATGTCTGATATAAGTTTAAAGCTTCGAGAAATTCTCTTGCAGACTGCTGAGGTAATACCGCCAACAGTGTTAGAGGAAAAAGATTCTTCTGACGGAACCCGAAAATGGTTAATTGAGATTCCTAGTGGAGGAGTCGTTGAAAGTGTGCTTATTCCTAGTGGAAATAGAACGACCCTTTGCGTTTCATCGCAAGTTGGATGCTCGTTAGATTGTAGTTTTTGTTCTACAGGAAAGCAGGGCTTTCAGGCAGATTTAAGTCCCTCAGAGATAGTGGGACAACTTTGGTTAGCTAACAAATCATTCGATGCATTTCAAAATGGCAGTGGTCGCATGGTGAGCAACGTGGTAATGATGGGTATGGGTGAGCCTTTGTTGAATTTTGATAATGTTGTTTCGGCGATGAACATTATGATGGATGACCTAGGTTATGGTATCTCAAAAAGGAAGGTGACCTTAAGCACATCTGGTGTTGTTCCCCAGCTTGATAAGCTTTCCAATGTGAGTGACGTCAGTCTAGCCATTTCCTTGCATGCTCCAAATGATGGTCTTCGCAGTCAGCTAGTACCTCTGAATCGTAAATATCCGATTGCCGAGCTTTTAGACAGTGCTCGTCGCTACTTGTCGAGTCTCAATGATCTGAACAGACGAGTTACGATTGAGTACGCGCTTATATCAGGTATAAATGATCAATTAGAGCATGCAGTTGAACTAGGGAAGTTATTGAAAAATTTCCCATGTAAGATAAATCTTATTCCATTCAACCCATTTCCCGGATCTGAATATTCTCGACCAAGTAAGAGAACAGTATCCAAGTTTTGGCAAACGCTAGTAGATGCTGGATTTATAGTGACGGTTAGGGCTACTAGAGGCGACGATATCGATGCGGCTTGTGGGCAGTTGGTGGGTCGAGTTCTTGATCGAACTCGACGAAGTGCTAGATATGAAGAAAAGAAAACTAAGCTTTCAGTTTTTTGTAATACTTCATGAAAATCATTCATATAGCAATAAGCTTGCTGTTTTTTATACAAATCTTGTTATCTGGATGTGTCACTACAGAGGAATCATCCTACTCTAGTCATTCCACTGAAAAGAATGCCTTGGAGCAGCGCTTAACTCTTGCTCGTCGTTATATTGGAGATGGCAACTGGGATGACGCCAAGAGAAATTTGAAGTTAGCTATGGAGATCAGACCTAATGATCCTGAGTTGTATGAGGTATATGCTTTGTTTCATCAAAGTACAGGTGAGCATCTTGTGGCGGAGGAATATTTTCTAGAGTCAATAAAATTAAGACCTGATTTTTCTAGGGCTCGGAACAATTATGCAGCTTTTCTTTACATGCAGAATAGGTATGAAGAAGCGCGGATTCAACTCTTGGAGGTTACATCAGATGCTCTTTATTCAGCGCGACCGCAAGCGTTTATAAATCTTGGAATGTGTCAACTTAACCTAGATGATCGAGCAGGCGCTAAGAGATCCTTTAAAAAAGCTCTGTTGATGGATTCCGATAATGTCTTAGCTTTAGTTGAGATGGGTCATATAGCTTATGAGCAGGGGGAGTTAAAAGAAGCTTGGCGATATTTTGAAGCCCAACGAAGTAGTAGTGTCACGCGACAATCTTCTAGAGCGCTTTGGTTAGGAATTATCGTTTCCAGAAAACTTGGTGATTTAGATTCGGAAGCGAGTTTATCTCTGATGTTAAAGAGTCTGTATCCAGATTCTATAGAATATCAAGTTTATAGTCGAGAATGGCAATGAAGCTTGTATTGATTAAAAATGAGATTTTGAACTGCTAAAGTACTGAAACCTTCTGGTTATAGTAGTAAGCTTAGCGGTAGAACTTTTAATTTTCTTCACTTTTCTTGATAGAGAGCGCTTCATTTTATTAAAATTAAGGTGATTGGAAAGGAGCAAATGATAAATCATTCTCCAATAACTAGACGTTCGAGCAGACAGATTATGGTGGGCAATGTCCCTGTTGGTGGTGATGCTCCGATCGCTGTTCAGAGTATGACAAACACCGAGACTTGTGATGTTAGTGCAACGGTTAATCAGGTAAACGATATCGCTAGTGCTGGCGCCGATATGGTCAGAGTGTCAGTACCCAGCATGGAAGCGGCAGAAGCGTTTAGGGAAATTAGAAAACAAGTTTCAGTTCCGCTAATTGCAGATATACATTTTGATCACAAAATAGCTTTAAAGGTGTCCGAGTATGGTGTGGACTGTCTTCGGATTAATCCGGGAAATATTGGGCGAGACAACAAGGTTAGAGAGGTTATAGATTGTGCCAGAGACAAGCGAATTCCTATACGGATTGGAGTTAATGCAGGATCGCTTGGAAAGGAACTATTGCGGAAGTATGCTGAACCTAACGCCCAGGCCTTGGTTGAATCTGCACTGCGGCACGTATCAATTTTAGACAAATTTGATTATCAAGATTTCAAAGTGAGTGTGAAAGCCTCAGATGTATTTATGGCGGTTGATGCCTATCGCCGTCTTGCCAAGGAGATTGAACAACCCTTGCATCTTGGAATTACGGAAGCAGGAGCGTTGAGAGGGGGTACAGTTAAATCATCGGTGGGTCTGGGTATGTTATTAATGGATGGTATTGGTGATACGATCCGGATTTCCTTAGCGGCTGATCCGGTAGAAGAAGTTAAGGTAGGTTTCGAAATATTAAAGAGTTTAAAACTTCGAGCAAATGGAATTAATTTTATTGCATGCCCCAGTTGTTCGAGACAAAATTTCGATGTAATTAGTACTATGAATGATCTGGAAAGACGTTTGGAAGATATCAGAACTCCCATGGATGTAGCGGTGATTGGTTGCGTGGTTAATGGTCCAGGAGAAGCTCGAGAAGCTGATGTTGGTCTCACAGGAGCGACGCCAAATAATTTGATATATATAGGAGGGGTGCCTGACCACAAGGTCGGCAATACTGATTTCGTAGAGCATCTGGAAAAAACCATTCGGCAACGAGCGGCAGAATTAGAAGAGCAGAGAGATAAAAGCCGATCGAACGATATTATTCAAAAAGTTTCCTAAAAAAATTAACCATGGTATTTCGATGAAGGCAGCGAGATCTATCCGCGGGATGAGCGATATATTGCCTGAGGAAGTTGAGTGTTATCAATTGGTGGAGTCCGTGTTTAGGGATATTCTCCATCGCTATGGCTATGATGAAATCAGATTCCCCATGGTCGAATACGCAGAACTGTTTAAAAGATCAATTGGATATGAGACAGATATCGTAGAAAAGGAAATGTATACTTTTCTAGATCGAAGTGATGAATTGTTATGTCTGAGGCCAGAAGGGACGGCCGGGTGTGTAAGAGCCGCTGTTCAAAATGGACTGATAAGTCAGGGATCAATAAAAAAATTATGGTATATGGGTCCAATGTTTCGTTATGAAAGGCCACAACGAGGAAGACAGAGACAGTTTAATCAAATGGGGGTAGAGGTTTTTGGCGAGGAAAGCACCGAGGTTGAGCTAGAAATACTCTTACTTAGTGACCGGATTTGGCGAAATCTAAATATAGAAGACTTGGTCCAATTAGAAATAAATACTATAGGAGATTCAGACTCAAGAAAAAGTTATGTGATTTCATTAACTTCATATCTTCAAAAGTATAGAGATGATCTAGATGATGACAGCAAACGAAGGCTTAATACCAATCCACTTAGGATCTTAGATAGCAAGGATCATAAAACGCAGGAGATCCTATCTGATGCGCCAAATTTCACGGATTTCGTTGACTATGAATCCTACGGACATTTTGAAAAATTGTGTAATTCTTTGGAAGGGGTTGGTATACCATATAATGTAAATCGAGCCCTTGTTCGCGGTTTGGATTACTACAATCGAACAGTTTTTGAGTGGACGACAAAAGAATTAGGTGCTCAGGGCACGATATGTGGCGGCGGTAGATATGATGGTTTGGTTGAGAAAATTTGTAACAAGTCGAGTGCGGCGGTTGGCTGTGCCTTTGGTATCGAACGTCTTGTGATGTTAACCAAGAGTTTATCATCTCAGGAAAATCAATCAGGTGCTGTAGGGGATATCTATATTATTGCCGTGGGAGAAGACGCTCAAATGATGGCGATCCGCTGCGCGGAAAATATACGTAGCGAAATTCCATCTTGGCGAGTTTTACAAAACTTAAGTGCTGGCAGTATTAAAAGTCAATTGAAAAGAGCAAACAAAAGTGATTCAAAAATTGCGATAATCATTGGGCCTGAAGAGGTGGCTTCGAAGTGCGTTACGTTAAAGTTCCTAAGAGACGATCTTGAGCAGGAGTCGGTTGTTGAAACTCAGCTGATCTCTAGATTGAAAGACATTTAAAGCCGCAAGCTCATGCGGTGATGAGGTGAGTATAAGTGGTAGATCATAAAACAGAAGAAGAACAAATTGAAGCAGTTAAGCGGTGGTGGAGCGAAAATGGGCGAGCAGTTGTCATCGCAGTGGTGATTGGTGTGAGTGGTTCTTTTGGATGGCAGTTTTGGCAAGATTATAAACAAGAAAGACGTGAACAAGCGGCCCTAGAGTATTGGCAGTTCGTTGAATTTTTAGAGAAAGATTTCATATCTATAGATGTGAGCAGGCCTGACATAATCGGCGATAAAATAAAAAATGATTTTCCTAAGAGTAACTACTCAAAATTTACCGCAATGCATTTGGCAAGAATCTATGTGGACGCGAAGAAGTTTGATAAAGCGGAGGATGAACTTCGATGGGTTGTAAGAGAATCAGGATCTGCTGATGTCATTTCTCAGGTTGCAAGTATTCGTCTGGCTAGAGTTTTGGCTGCAATGGGTGAATCGGCTAAGGCAATTGAAATTTTATCTTCAAAACAAGATGCATCTTTTAAAGCACTTCGTGCAACTGTTCTCGGCGACATCATGTGGGATTTAGGAAAAAAAGAAGCAGCCTTAAAAGAATACCAAGACGCTAAAGATCTTAGTGATGGTGCTTTTGTTCCTCCTAGATTGATGGAGAAGTTGAGTTTTCTTGGTGCCACATCGCCTGAAGCAGATAGTGATCTAAATATCCATGGAGACGCGGAGAATGCGATTAAAGTTAGCGATCAATCTGAGGAATAAAAACAATATGAAATCTACTCTTTATTGGTCTTGTCTCCTGCTTTTTATTTTTTCGCTACAAGGATGTGGCACGGTTAAGGGTTGGTTCAGTGACGATGAAGATAATTCAAGGGAGCCAGCTGAACTTGCTAAAATTTCTAGTAGCGTAGCAATCAAGAAAATATGGTCAGTAAGTGTTGGAAATGGGCAGGGTAAGGGGCTATATAGAATCAAACCATTTATTTCTAATGACACTATTTACGCGGCAGCAAATGATGGTCAGATTAAGGCGATAAACCGACTCTCTGGAAAGTTGATTTGGAAAGCAGAAATAGATAGTAATCTGTCAGGTGGTGTGGGCTTGTATAGGGATAAATTATTTTTAGGTACCGTCGACGGAAGAATTCTAATGGCGGATACTCAAGAAGGAGAAATCATTTGGGCCGTCCGGTTAACAGGAGAGGTTTTAGCGCCGCCCCAGAGTAATGGGGAAGTCGTAGTTGTCCAGACATATGATGGTAAATTATCTGGTTTAGATTTTTCAACAGGAGAAAATCTTTGGACATTTGACAGTAACTTGCCAGTTCTTACGATTCGAGGTACAGGAACCCCTATTTTTAGTGGATCTATAGTGTACGCAAGTTTCGCTAATGGTCGAGTGTTGGCATTTGATAGTTTGTCGGGCAGCATTCTTTGGGAGACTCGAGTAGCTATAGCGAAAGGTCGTTCCGATATTGAGAGAATGGTGGATATCGATGGAGCTATGGCAATACAAGGTGGACAGTTATTTGCAGCAAGCTATCAAGGTCGTTTAGCAGCAATTGATTTAACTGATGGAAGTCGTTTGTGGCAAAGAGAGATCTCTTCAATTACTGGAACTTCATTAGGGTTTGGTAATGTTTATGTAGTGGATGACAATGGAACCGTCAATGCCTATTTATCTGATGGTCAAGGATTGAGATGGAGTCAAGATGCTTTGGCATTTAGGGAATTATCTAGACCAATACCAGTATCAGGTTATGTGGCAGTAGTCGACTTTGAAGGATATTTACATCTAATGTCACAACTTGATGGAGAATTTGTCGGGCGTGCTAGACCAGATAAAAATGGCGCGCGAGCTGATATGATAAGTATAGGTAATGTTCTTTACGTATATGGAAATAGCGGAAAGCTTCTCGCCTATGAAATCAGGTCCAAAAAGATTTAAGTAAACATGCTTCCTGTCATTGCGTTGGCTGGTCGTCCTAACGTTGGAAAATCAACTTTATTCAATCGTATTACTGGTACCGATCACGCCATTGTTTCGGAGTTGTCCGGCCTTACTCGCGACAGACAATACGGCCTTGTTAATTTCGATTCAACTGATTTCATTTTAATAGATGCGGGAGGGATAAGTGATCTAGGTATAAATCACTCGGGGATCGATGATCTAATTTTTAAACAATCTCAATTAGCGATAGAAGAAGCGGACTTAGTCATACTTTTGGTAGACGCAATTAGTGGATTGCATCCTGGTGATGGCGAGTTAGTTCGATTTTTGAGAAAATCTGGGAAACGCTTTTGTCTTGCTGTAAATAAAATTGACGGTCATCGCGAAGATTTAGTTCGAGCAGAATTTTTTTCTCTCGGTATTGAGAGTATGTTTTCTATAGCTGCGAAAACCGGTCGTGGAGTCCGGGCTATGCTTAGCTCTATACTTTTGGACTTCAACGATAATGAAGCTCTAGTGTCGTCTGATATTACTGAGGACAGAATTAAACTAGCAGTGATTGGTCGCCCCAATGTAGGTAAATCAACGTTGATTAACGGTCTGCTTGGAGAAGATCGAATGGTCGTTTTCGATCAACCTGGTACAACGCGAGACTCTATTTATGTTAATTGCGAGTGGAAGGGTAAGTCTTTCACTTTTATAGACACCGCTGGGGCCAGACGACGAAGCAGAATAGATGACCTAGTAGAGAAGTATTCAATAGCTAAAACTCTTCAAGCAATATCAAACTCTCATGTGGTGTTATTCCTGTTTGATGGCATCGAAGGAGTTGTTGATCAAGACCTTAATTTGTTGTCTCACTGTATAAGAGCGGGAAGAGGCCTGGTTTTGCTTGTAAACAAATGGGACGAAGTTTCTTCCGATAAAAAGGCTTGGATCAAGTCAGAGCTTTCTAGAAGACTTATATTTGCGGACTTTGCTGATTTGCATTTTATTTCCGCGTTACGAGGGACTGGGATTCCGAAAATTTATAAATCTGCAGTGCTCGCGCATAAATCTAGTGTTATTGCACTTTCTACTCCTGAATTAAATAAAATTCTCCATCGAGCGCAAGAGAAAAATCCTCCTCCTATGATTGCCAGCCGACGTATTAAGTTACGGTATGCTCATGCAGGAGGTAATAACCCTCAAAGGATTATTATTCATGGAAATCAAATCGATAAAATACCAGCTAATTATCTTCGTTATCTTGAAAAATACTTCAGGACACAATTGCATTTGCGCGGCGCAGGGTTAAAACTAGAGTTTCGTGGAGGGAGAAACCCTTTCGAAGGAGTTAAAAATCGACTCACTCCAAGACAATTGAGTCGCCGGATACGGATGATAAGGCATGCTAAAAATTTGAAAAAAAAGGATAAAGGAAGGCGTATCTAACGTGTCTCGTGATGTAAAGAAAAGTGATCTGGATAGTCCAGAAGCTATTGAGCTAATGGTAGAATGTTTTTATTCTAAAATTAAGAATGATCCTCGATTATCCCGTATTTTTTTTGAACTAGGAAAAGTTGATCTTGAAAAACATTTGCCTCATATAAAACGTTATTGGGGGAAATTGTTGCTGGCTAATTCAGGATATGACCGTCATACGATGAATATTCATAGGGCGCTTCATGAAAAAGTAAATTTACGTTCATCCGATTTTAAAAGATGGCTTGCCTTATTTATGGAGACGATAGATGATACTTTTTCTGGGCCTTTGGCTAAGCGCGCCAAAAAAGTGGCTTCAAACGTCGCAGGCAATATGTCTTCAAGTTTAAAAATGGATTTAGATTGATGGAATCTTTAATCCGTGCGATAGATCTAAGACCTATGAATGGCTGGTCTACAGTACTGCGTGATGTCAACATTGACATTCCCCCGGGAAAGATTGTCGGTCTTATTGGCCCTAATGGCTCTGGTAAAACAACTCTGCTAAAAAGCCTTGTTGGATTCAATAAAAGTGTCGGAAATCTGTCGGTTCTCAACCAAGATCCTCGTCTAGTAGGTTCGAATTTATTTAACGACGTTTTCTTTATTCCGGATTCTAGTTCACTTCCTAGCTGGATGAAGATAAACGAGCTATTTTCCTATTTATCTGGGGTCCACAAAAATTTTGACCTAGAAAAAGCGACTCTTTTGTTGGATAGCTCTAATTTAGACGCCAGAGTAGATATTGGAAAGCTTTCAAAAGGAATGGCAGCTCAACTATATCTTGTGATCGCGACAGCAGTTGATTCGAGGTTGCTAATTTTAGATGAGCCAACCTTGGGTCTTGACTTGCTCTTTAGAAAAAAAGTGTACAGAAAATTACTGCAAGATTATCCGAATTCAGATCGGTCCGTTTTAATTTCTACCCACGAAATTGTTGAGATTGAAGAATTTCTTACAGACGTGATTTTTCTAAATAATGGCGAGATTTTGTTAAGTTCTAGTATGGAAGCTTTGGCCAAGGATTTTCTAGAGTTAAAGGTAGATAGCGAACAATTAGGGTTAGCGCAAGCGTTACCGTCAGTTAGCTCAAGAGCATGTCCTGGTGGTAGGCAGATATTATATAGAAATATAGATCGAGCCGAGCTTGAGAAATTCGGCGAGGTAAAACAGGCATGCCTATCGGATATTTTTTTATCGTTGATAGCTGGGGGAAATAAGCAATGAATTACTTTTTATCGTCGCGTATTGCATCCCTTTTTCGAAGAGAATTTTTTGAAAATAAAACAATCGTTATTTTGGGGCCATTGTTTCTGGTGATGGTGTCTTTAATTGTCATTATATTTACGGCGTTATTTGTAGATAGAGTAGGAACATTTTTTGGAGGTCGCCTTGTCGGCGAATTTCTGCAAGGATTGGACGCTAGCATGGTTGAAGTGGAAGGTGGCTTAGAAATAAAGTTCTCTGATACTGAGGGAGGTGCTATTTCTATAGAATCCTTCGAGGCAAAAGAGGCTCTGGGCACCTTGGATGATATATCTAATACAAAAGCAATCGATATCGATGTCGATGTCGATGATAATCTAGTAGAGGGTTCCTTTAAGTTAAATGAAATCTTGTATTACCTACATAAGTTGATAATGCTGGTACCGCTCCTTATTTCAATTAATTACTTGCTAGGGTGCTTGCTCTACGATCGCTTGGATGGGAGCTACTTTTTTTGGCGATCAATGCCGGTCTCACCAAAGGAAGAGATAATCGTTAAACTTATGGTGGCCTTGTTCGCGATACCATTAATTTTCGGCTTTGCCAGTTTTCTCATACAGATTTTAAGCTTGTTGATTTTTATCTTTCCAATATATCGCATTGGATTAGATCCGATTTCGGTAATTCTTGAAAACTTAGATATTAGCAATTGGGTTTGGTTTTTAATTCTTGATTGGCTAGATAGAGGTGTTATGTTAGCGCCAATCTTCTCATTTGCTGTCTTAATCTCGTCTCTAGCAAAGCGGTCCGGTTTTTTTACTTCGGTGTTTGCGATTCTTACACTTGGTTTTTTAGAGGGTGTGTTATTCGGATCGAATAATTTTATTGATGGTGCATTACTCTATTTGCCTTGGCCAATTTCGGCAGATGTTAGGATTGTTGATAGTCCAACTTCGCTTGTAGCGGGGCTGATTATCGCGTGTTTTTTTCTGGTAATGGCGATTTATTTTAGATCTCGTCCGTTGTTCTTCAATAATTAGTCATGAAGATTCTGTCTAGGAATATTTAAAGAAAGCGCAGAAAAGATTCATGTCATGAATACCAAAGATATTTTCTCGGCCTTTTTTAATTCGGCTTAGGTTCTTATTATGTCCGACGATTATTTTAGTTCCCCGAACTAAGCGCCCTATAGAGGAAGCTCAATGTCAACATATCAAAATTTCATAGATGAATGTAGTAAGGTTAAAACGAAATTTGGAAAAAATTGGCTGGGAGTTGATCCAGAGTATATGGCGCGTATGCGAATGCAGAATCGCTTTAAGTCCGGTATCGATATCGCTAAATACACCGCCAGAATTCTTAGACAGGACATGGCAGAATATGATGCTGATAGCGGGAAATATACGCAATCACTAGGATGTTGGCATGGATTTATTGGGCAGCAGAAACTCATAGCAATAAAAAAGCATCATGGGTCGACTCATAAGAGGTATCTTTACCTATCGGGGTGGATGATTGCCGCTTTGCGTAGTGAATTTGGACCACTACCCGAT
>JAQWLX010000036.1 GCA_029247075.1 Halieaceae bacterium
AGCTGTTGTATCATGCGCTGCAAGCAGAAGAAAAATCAGATGCTCACCGACCACTCTTTCAGAAAAATAATTGCCTTCAGTGTCTCGTTCATTTGAAAAATAAGTGGCCATATCAACACCAGATTTGCCTCTGCGTTGTGGCACGATGCTAGTAAAATATTTTTCAAGAAGTCGTCTCCCATCCATTGCTTTGCGATACTTCATACCTGGCCAATCTTTTCTTATCAGGGCGACCGTTCCAGCATTCATATCAATGAAGGCTTTATTAAGGCGTTTAGTTTTTTCTCCTTCGAGATCTAGACCTAGGAAAACTTTAGCTCCAACATCAAGTAGTAATGTTTTCATTTTCGGATATAGCGTAAAACCATCACCTTGTTTCTTCCAGGAAGCGACCCCATCTTTTATGATTGGCAGGATAAGATCTACGTATGAACGCATCGCATCAATCTTAAAAGCCGTCTGCATGATACGCCTATGAACCTTATGGTCAGCAAAATCTCGCATTAGCAGACCTCCGGCAAAAAAATCACCTAGTGGAGCGTCATATCCCATGCGCGCAGAAAAAACTTGCTGACTGTCTAGCATTAGTTGTTGAATATATTCTGGTCCAAGTGCCACCACCATCTTTTGAAAGGTCATGTTCACCTTAAAGATGGGGCCGTATTTCTTGTAATTTGTATCCAGTGTCTTGAATGGTTCTGTAACGAAAGGAAAAGTTTGTCCGAAGAGAGGAGTTCCGTAGTCGCCCGGTATATGTTGCAGATCCTTATTATCGCGCTGAATAATATAATCTTCTGATGCTGCTTGCATGAGACTATTTCTCATTTAAATTATTTCAGTGCACAGTTTAACTGGCTCTGGAAGAAGCGGCAAATCGCTAGCCCCATGGATACTCCTATTGATATCTAGATTTATGGGATCAAGATTTCAATAATGGAGAGTATCCTCATCAAATTGCTCGAGAACGACTCGGTAACATCGCTATCGCTAATTCCGACGTGGGCGCTGATGCTTATACACATTCCGCCATTGATCAGGCATGGCGAGCTGTTCAGGAACTTAAGTTAATTGCTTAATCAAGCAGTGAAAAGCGCATAATATTCATCCAGTTCTATTTGTTAATACGAGGCGCAAACTCAAGATTAAACGATACCTCGATTGCTTTTCCTACTTCGACATCTTCATTTGAATTGTGCATGCAAAGCACAGATTGACCATCCTTGAGTTGGATTTCTATAAGGGTATGGTCACCTTTAAATTGTTTTGATATTACGGGAAATTTTAATCCGCTGCCTGAAGAAAAAGACACATGCTCTGGTCTTATCAACACAAGCGTTTTTTCGCTATCAGGATTGTCTATGCTCTGAAAAGGTATTCCAGTTTTTTCTTGCGCTAGATCTACGATTCGCCCTTCGCCTAAAAACTGGGCCGTAAATCGAGTTTTTGGATTTCTATAAAGATCTGAGGGTGAGCCAGATTCTATGCAACGACCTTCATGAATTAAGAAAAGTTTGTCCGCAAAGGAAAAAGCTTCTTGCTGATCATGGGTTACCAAAATAGCAGTTACATTTTTTTCAAGTAGAAGAGATCGAATTTCTGTGACAAGTTGATTTTTTAAGCGAGTGTCGACATTCGAAAATGGCTCGTCTAGTAACATTAGATCTGGTTCTACTACTAAAGCTCTCGCGATTGCGACGCGTTGCTGCTGTCCGCCCGATAGTTGGTATGGCATTGCATTTTCTAGACCAGATAGTCCGACCAGGCTAATCATTTTCTCCGAAAGTTTCAGGCGGATGTCGCGATCTAAATCACGAATTCCAAATTCAATATTTTGTTCCACGCTTAGGTGAGGAAAGAGAGCAAAGTCTTGAAAAATCATACCTATCTTTCTTTTCTCTGGAGCCAATGTTTTATTTGAATTACTAAGTTGATTTCCATTTAGAGCGACAAAGCCAGTATTGATATTCTCGAACCCTGCTATCGCTCTGAGCAGCGTTGTTTTGCCGCTCCCGGACGCTCCTAGCAAACAACCAATCTCTCCTTTTTCTAACGACAGATCAACATTCGACAATATCTCGGTCTCTCCATAGCTGCAGTAAAGTGAATTTATTTCGAGGTGAGGATTCACTACTTTTGACCTGTTTTAGAAAGGTTTTTCGTGAGTAATATGACTGGGACAATGCCGGCCATCACTATTGTCAAGGCTGGTAGGGATGCGTCGGCAAGTCGTTCATCTCCAGCTAGCTCGTAAGTTTTTACGGCAAGAGTATTAAAATCAAATGGTCGAAGTATCAGCGTTGCAGGAAGCTCCTTTAATACATCAACAAATACCAATAGGGAGGCTGTAAGCATGCTGCCTCTAATAAGCGGGAAATGAATCGATCTTATCATTCTAAAAGAAGTCGCTCCCAAGATCTGAGAAGATTCGTCGATATTTGGTCTAATTTGTTCTAAACCAGATTCTATAGATTGAGTAGAAATCGCAATAAATCGCACCGTATAAGCAAATAGAAGTGCGAGTATACTGCCACTGACAAAGACATTAGTGACATGATCAATAAACGATAGCACCATCAAAACACCGATCGCGATTACTGTTCCAGGGACTGCATATCCACTTGTGGCCAAGCGAAGAGCAGCAGCACTAATTTTCCCGGAGGTTAAGCGTTTGCCGTAAACAAGTAAGACTGCTAACGAAAGACACAGGACGGATGCAGATGCAGCGATTGAAAAGGTATTCCAAATTAGCACAAGAAAATCTAGATTAATTGATGACAGTCCGTCTTTAGCAGAGAGTGCTAGCAGTCGTAGCGCTGGAAATAAAAATCCAATGCAAACAGGGATCAATCCGAGAAAACAGCAAAAAATACCAAGTGCTTTTGAGAGACGATGCCTGCTTGTTCTTAAGTTCATTGTTGGATTGTAAAATCGTAATTTTTCTCTGGAGATCCGTTCTAGCATCATTAGTGCTAGTACGGCCAATAGCAGCATCGCTGAGAGCTGGGAGGCAGTTTGTAAATCGCCTAAACCATACCAAGTTCGGAAAATTCCTGTCGTAAAAACACCAATGCCGAAATATTCCACGGTTCCAAAGTCAGCCAGTGTTTCCATTAAAGCTAGACTTAGACCAGCTATTATTGCGGGTCTAGCAATTGGTAGCGCTATTTTCCTGAAACATTGCCAAGAATTGAGCCCCAGACTCCTGCCAGTTTCAATTAAACTGCCAGATTGATTCAGGAATGCGATTCTAGCTAAAAGATAAACATAAGGATAAAGTACAAAGGACATTACGAAGATTGCTCCTCCGATGGAGCGAATGGGTGGAAAGACATATTCGCCGACTTTCCAGTCGAATGCCATTCGTAATCCAGTTTGGATTGGGCCAAGTACATCCAGTAAATCTGTGTATGCATAGGCAATTATGTAGGTGGGCATTGCAAGTGGCAGAAGAAGTCCCCAGCTCAAAAAATTTCTGCCTGGGAATTCGCACATAGCGACAAGCCAAGCTGTACCTACGCCTATAAAAATTGTTCCTAAACCAACTCCTACTAAAAGTATAGTTGAATTGGCTATATAGCTAATCAGTACGGTATTGCGAAGGTGTTCCCATGTCTCAGAATACGGTCCTAGCAAATCGGACAAGATAAAAAGACTTGGTAGTGCCAGAAAGATGCCAATTAATACTTGTCCTAAGAGCCAATTGCTTGATTTTAGTTTCGCCACGAAATAAATTCAGCAAATCGCTATGGCCAGCCTGCTTTATCCATGGACTTAACAGCCTCCATATTTAACTTCCCAAGGGTGTCTACAGGAAGTGAATCATTTTTGAAGTCGCCCCAGTTCTTAAGGATCTGACTTGCTCCGACCTTAGGATCAACGGGATATTCATTGTTAACTTTTGCATACCACCTTTGGCTATTTGGACTAGTTAAAAATTCGAGCAATTTTTTGGCGTTTTCTGGGGATTGTGAAGCCTGAGTTATCCCTGCACCTGAAATATTAACATGTGCGCCTCGCCCTAATTGATTTGGCCAGAACACATCTACTTTCATCGCCGCCTCTTGTTGACTCTCATTGCTTGACTTCAGCATTCCACCTAGATAGTAAGTGTTAATAACGGCAATGTCACATACTCCCGCCGCCACTGCCATGACCTGATCTCGATCACCTCCTTGGGGCTTTCGTGCAAAGTTATATGTGATACCTTTAAGCCACATTTCTGTCGCGACTGTGCCATTGTTAGCTAGTAAGCTGGCCACTAAAGATTGGTTATATATATTCCCTGACGATCGGATGCATAGCCTTTGAGCCCATTTTGGATTCGCTAATTCTTCGTAAGTGGAAAGCTCTTCTGGTGAGACTCGTTCTTTAGAATAAATAATGGTTCGTGCCCGCATGCTTAGTCCGTACCAGAGGTTGTCTTTGCTACGAAGGTGTTTAGGGACATTATTTGATAATTTTTCTGAGGATACCGGTTGAAAAACCCCAGCCTCCTGTGCTCTGTATAGTCTGCCTGCATCTATCGTGATTAGAATGTCTGCTGGAGAATTGGCACCCTCAAGTTTTAATCTGGTCAGCAGGGCATCACCTTTTCCGGTAACTAACTTTACTTGAATTCCAGAAGAATCAGTAAATTGATCTAACAAAGGTTTGATTAAGCCTTCTTGTCTTGCCGAATAAACATTAATGGACTCACTATAAGCTATGCTTGATAGACATAAGCAGCTTATAGTACCTACGGTCTGCAAAAATCTGTGCTTAAATGAGAGTAGCATTTCATGTCCTTTGTCTTGATTTTAATTAAGAATGCGTATTATTCTCATTTGAGAGAAGAAAGCAATCAACTAGATTAAGTATCTTACAGTGTCTTGCTGCATCCCTTAGTCTATGGCAGGTTATACTGTCTCTCAAGTAGAGTCTTTGGAGTAAGGAATTCTAATGACTGCTGTCTTTAAAAATATTGGAGTAGTTGGGCGCAATGATCCCGACAAAATTTCTCATGTTCTATCTGACGTGGTTTCATGCCTGTTGGAACGCTCGTTAGGGGTCATGGTGCTTGATTCGCTGGAACACTCTGTAACAAGCAAAACAGATTTTTTTTCTATCGAAGAGATTGGTGCAAAAGCAGATCTTGTCGTGGTTGTAGGTGGTGATGGAAGTCTTCTTCAGGCAGCGAGAACTCTCGCATTCTATGATACTCCTGTCATTGGTGTAAATCGAGGAAGACTCGGGTTTTTGGCAGATATTAATCCAGATGATATTACAAATCAGTTAAGTGCTGTGCTAGAAGGAGAATTCACTCGTGAGAAACGCTTTTTGCTAAATGCAAGTGTATCTCGTGATAATCAAGCAGTTTCATCTGCCGATGCTTTAAATGATGTGGTTGTGAATTCTGGAACCTCAGCACAAATGATAGAACTGGAATTGTATATTGACGGAATCTTTGTATATCGCCAAAGATCGGATGGATTGATCGTGTCGTCTCCAACAGGATCGACAGCATATTCGCTCTCAGGCGGAGGACCAATAATGCATCCAACCCTTGATGCTATGCTGCTAGTACCAATGTATCCGCATGCCTTTAGTAGCCGACCTATTGTTATAGATGGTAATAGCGAGATCCGGATTGATTTGATTGAACGCAATGAGATTGATTCACCCGTAACTTGCGATGGGCAAGTCAAATTGACGGCTAAACCTGGTGACACGGTTCATGTTCGAAAAAAACCAGAAAAGTTAACTCTTCTTCATCCAAAAGGGCACAATTTCTATGCGAGTTGCAGAGACAAACTTCGCTGGAGCAATGCGTTAGTAGGCTAATGGAAGGCATCGTCGAAGCGCTTCGAGAAGATATCTCAATTGATTTGATGCCCTTTTCCACATACCTGTTTCAAAAAAACATTCCTCATCGCATTTTCGAGGATAAAGGATGTCAGGTTTTAGTAGTATCGAAAGATACCGATACTCAGTTAGTTAAAAGGTTTTACGCTGCCTGGCGGAGCGGTGACCTGGAAATGGGAGAAAATCCTAATGCGAGGTATAGATTTAATTTAGAGAAGCTATTTAACCTAGGAGGTCAAAATCCAGTTTGTCTTTCACTAATTTTTTTGAGTTGCCTTGGGTTTGTATGTACATATTGGCTACCTTCTTATGAAATAGTTTCTTGGCTTACATTTTTACCCTTTACCTTTGAAGCAGGGCGAATAAAGTACGGCTTTTTTGAACATCAATATTGGAGAATATTATCACCATCATTTCTACACTTTGGTTGGCTTCATTTAGTCTTTAACTGTCTATGGTTGTGGGAGTTGGGTGGAAAAATCGAAAGATCTTTTGGGTCCTTAGTTCTTTTGGCGCAATTTTTTTTCATCGCGGCAATTTCAAATTTAGCGCAAAACCTATGGGCAGGTCCAAGCTTGTTCGGAGGAATGTCTGGAGTTGTATATGGACTATTAGGTTTTTGTTGGCTCGAATCTAGAATAAATCCAGTATCTTCTTTGCGTCTCCCGCCGGTGTTGATATGGTTCATGTTGGGTTGGCTCTTCGTATGCATGACTGGTCTGGTAGAAGCTGTTGGCTTTGGTGCGATAGCAAATTCAGCCCATGTAGGTGGGCTTTTGTCCGGAGCCTTCCTAGGAGTTGTGACGGGTTTTTGGCGCAGGAGCGATCCAATTTCTCAATAAATAATTATTTCTAAGTGATCTAAATATGGAATATTTGAAGGTTTTAGAGAATTTAAATCCGACCATCTATGAGCAACTTAAGCAGTCTCTTGAGATTGGTAAATGGACTAACGGAGAACTACTAACAGAGCGACAAAAAGAAATAGTCATGCAGGCGCTGATTGGTTGGGGTGAAATTCATCTTCCAGCGGAGCAGCGAATTGGCTATATTGATAAAGGTAAAAAAGAGAAGTCTCGGGACGATGGTGCTTCTAGCGATTTAGATTCATCGGCTAATATTATTAGCATGAGCTAGTAGAGATGACTACTCGAGGTCACTCCGGATCATTAAGGAAAATGCGAGCAGTATTATCCGACCCCGTAGACTATTTCTTGGTCCTAGATAAGACTGAAGTTCCTCTTAATGAGATACTTGGATGTAATGTAAAACTTGAGTTTCATGGTCTTATTCATTGCATTTATTGCGGCAGAAAAACCAGCAAAAGTTTTAACCAAGGTTATTGCTTTCCTTGTTTTCGTAAGCTTGCCCAATGTGATCTTTGCATTGTTAGTCCAGAAAAATGTCATTATCACGAAGGAACCTGCAGGGAACCCACTTGGGGGCAGGAAAATTGTATGACAGAACATATAGTTTATCTTTCGATTACATCCGGGCTTAAAGTCGGAATTACTCGTTCTACACAAGTCCCCACTCGCTGGATTGATCAAGGAGCTACACAGGCTCAGCCAATATTCATTGTAAGTACGCGATACCAATCCGGTATTATTGAAAATATATTTTCTAAACATGTGGCAGATAAAACCAATTGGCGGGCGATGCTAAAAGGAAACCAATCTCCAAGAGATTTGCAAGAAGAGAGAGCTGTTTTGGTTGAGGATTGTAAGTTGGAGAT
Source organism: Halieaceae bacterium (assembly GCA_029247075.1). Classification (GTDB taxonomy): domain Bacteria; phylum Pseudomonadota; class Gammaproteobacteria; order Pseudomonadales; family Halieaceae; genus CABYJX01. The sequence continues at coordinate 7,577 of JAQWLX010000036.1, forward strand.
TGAAGCAGTTGCTGGAAAACATGGTAAAGATGCTATTTGCATGGTCGATTCTCCTTAAGATACTTTGATTAACTATCCAGTCTTAGAATTTCCGACCAAAGTGAGCTCTCATAATTTTGAAAAAAATCCGATCGTCTCTGGACGTTTAATGGGGATAAAGGGGCAGTACCTACTTCTGGATTCAGGTGTCATTAATCTTCGCAAATTTGGAGGCTATGAAATAACTTTTAGCGTGTTGGAATAAGGATTGCTGGCTTTTAGAAAAATCATATTCAACGAAGCTAAAATTCTTAAATAAAATCTGCTAGTTATAACAAGAAATTGCGCTAATTTGCTAAAATAGAGCAACATTGTAAGAGAGTAAAACTATGCGAGAAGCTCAACCTTCACCAATTTTTCTTGAAGATTATTCGCCGCCACTTTTTCTTGTCGATGATGTCTATTTGGAGTTTTTGCTAAATGAAGATTACACACGAGTTAATTCCACACTAAGTATCAGGAAGAACCCTGTTGCTGAAAATAGCCAAGACATTTTCCTTAATGGAGAAGAATTAGAATTAGAAGATATTCTAATCAATGGTGAAATTCTCAAAGAGGCTGAATATCAGATACAGGAAAAAGGGCTATCAATTTTTCGTGTTCCCGATGAATTTAAACTTACTATTTCGGTAAAAATTAACCCTCAGCTAAACACTCGTTTAGAAGGCTTGTACAAATCAAAAAAAATGTTTTGTACTCAATGTGAGGCAGAAGGGTTTCGGAGAATAACTTATTACCCTGATCGACCAGATGTTTTGGCTAAATTTGTAGTCATTATCGATGCTGATGAGCAGCGCTATCCGGTGTTGCTTAGCAATGGTGATCTACATGCCGAGCATTCTGAAGCTGGTCGCAAGAGAGTTACTTGGGTCGATCCGCATCCAAAACCTTCCTATTTGTTCGCACTCGTTGCAGGTGATTTGTCTTGCGTGGTCGATCAGTTTGTGACCTGCAGAGATCGGATAGTTGATCTAAGAATCTATGTTGAACAAAGGGATCTTGACAAGTGCACGCATGCCATGAGCGCACTGAAAAAAGCCATGAGATGGGACGAAAAAATGTTCGGCAGGGAATACGATCTAGATATTTTCAATATAGTTGCAGTAGACGATTTCAATATGGGCGCTATGGAGAATAAGAGCCTTAATATCTTTAATACGGCGTGTGTTTTATCTAGCGCAGAGACCACTACTGATCTTGGATTCCAAAGAGTTGAATCTATAGTGGCTCATGAATATTTCCACAATTGGTCAGGAAATAGGGTCACTTGTAGAGATTGGTTTCAACTCAGTTTAAAAGAGGGTTTTACTGTTTATCGAGATGCAGAATTTTCATCCGATATGGGTTCAAGATCAGTCAAAAGAATTGAAGATACTATGACAATGCGCACAGCCCAGTTTGCTGAGGATGCAGGTCCAATGGCTCATCCTGTTAGGCCTGCTTCTTATATTGAAATATCGAACTTTTATACACTGACGGTCTACGAGAAAGGTGCAGAAGTCGTGAGGATGATGAGAGTGCTTTTAGGAGAGCAGTTGTTCCGTGAGGGTACAGATTTATATTTTGATCGCCACGACGGTCAAGCGGTCACATGCGAAGAATTTGTGGTTGCAATGGAAGATGTGTCTGGTATTGATTTAAAGCAATTTAGACGCTGGTATTCGCAGGCTGGAACTCCAGTTTTAACCATTAATGACAGCTACGACGAAAGTAATCGAACTTATCGCCTAAAGGTTTGTCAAGACTGTCCTTCAACACCCGACCAGGAGCATAAGGCGCCTTTTGTAATTCCTTTAGCTATGGGGTTGCTTGGTAAATCTGGGAATTTACCTCTGACATTAGTGAATGATCTTTCAGAGCTCAACATGGAGTCGCATAGGGTGCTGGTTGTTGACAAGGTGGTCCAGGAATTTGTGTTTACAGGTGTAGAGGAAAAGCCGATACCGTCTTTGCTGCGTGGATTTTCGGCTCCGGTAAGATTGAATTACAGTTATTCAAGGTCCGATTTATGTTCATTGATTAGTCGAGATGAAGATGAATTTGTTAGATGGGATGCGAGTCAGCAATTAGCGGTCCAGATTATTAATGAGGTGGAGCTTGCAGTACAAAAGAATTTGCAGGTTTCGATTGATCCGATAATTTTGGAAGCATGGAGAAACCTCTTAAAAGACGATACGCTAGATCCAGCGATCATTGCAGCCATGGTTCGTTTGCCCGGTGAAGTATATTTGGGTGAGCTCGCGAGTCAGAAAACGGGAATTAACGTTGATAGTATTCGAGAGGCGCGAGAACTAGTTCGCTGCTGTTTGGCTCAAGAATTGCGAGAAGAGTGGCTTATGACCTATGAGCGATTCAGAATACACCAAAGATATGAAGCTTCGGGTTCGCAGATAGCGCATCGCAGTTTGAGTAATATATCACTCGAATTTCTAGCCTGTCAGGGCGAATCAGGTGTTGAACTAGCGACGGTCCAATTAGACGAATCCGACAACATGACAGACAGGCTATCTGCTCTTAGAGTACTCGCCTTTGAAGGAAGTGAAAGTCAACGAGGAAAAACTCTAAACTCGTTCTATCAAGCCTGGAAAGATGAAACCTTGGTCGTTAATCAATGGTTGCAGGTTCAGGCATCTATTCCAGATAATCGATGTCTTGATCGCATTGAGAATTTAATTCGTCACGAATCGTTCGATTTGCGTAATCCCAATAAAGTTAGAAGTCTCATCGGGTGTTATGCGCAACACAATCCCACTCAATTTCATAGAATTGATGGAGCTGGCTATAAATTTCTTATAGAGAAGGTTATCGAACTAAATAGTCTTAATCCGCAAATTGCAGCGCGGCTACTTGCCCCACTTACGAAATGGAAGCATTATCTTGGTCGAGAGCAGTTAATTAAAGAGCAACTTGGGAAATTAGCAAATACTAAGAATTTGTCGAAGGATGTCTTTGAGGTGGTGACGAAATCACTTGAATAATATCTTTTTTAAGTATCAAGCACTATTGAGCGAGAGTAAAAGAGCAGGATTAAAATATTGATTTATAGAGGTTTATGCTTTACAAGCTTGTTGCAAACCATCCCAAAAATATGGAGTTTTACAAAGAAAGTTACAAACGTTTGCGATTACTGCATTTCATAAGTAGCATCTAAAAAACTCAGCGTGAGAGAGTAGAACAAAGCGAATATACATCCAAGGAACCCGAGATGCATCCAGAGAACAATACGAGAGACTTAAGGAGATTAATGGTTCCTGTACTCCTACCGCTCCTCTTCCTCTAACCGCATTTACCAAACAAAAAAAACGAACATGAAACAG
>JAQWLX010000037.1 GCA_029247075.1 Halieaceae bacterium
ATTATTTTGAAAATATGAAATCACCATGGGGCTTTATCGGTATTTATTTAATGTTGGAGTAGTTCTCTAACTTATTACTGGCGCACAGCCTGCATTTTTACTTTCTTCTGCGCCAAAAGTCCCGGCAAAAGAAGGAGCGCACTGACGATAAATAACACCGTAGCCACCAGATAAACATTATCGTAATTACTTAAACTAAGAATGTATGCAGCCACACTCGGTCCTAGCGCTGTTCCAATCATCTGCATTGACACACCCCAAGTGACTATGCGCGCCGCACGATCAAAATCTGCCAAGGTCGCCAATAAATAGGGCATACTCAGGTTCCACAATAAATTAAAGAGATAAACACCAACACTATAATAAAAATAATCAACTACACCTACGAGAAGATAAACACTCAACCCTCCTCCTAACAAGCCAACCATTAACGGAATAATTCGTCCAATTTTCAGCTGCAAAATAACCGCAATAAAAGCTCCTGCTATTCCCAGAAATTGGGAGATGGTCAAAACATTTGCTACACCCTGCTCAGAGATATTTGCCTCAAGACCTAGTAAAAACAGGTACGCCCAAGTAATCCCAATAGCAATATTGTAGAGCAAAATTGCGGCTAAAGACGTTCCCTTTATAGCGGAGGTATAGTCGGCAGCATCAACAACTGCATCAATCTCCTTTTCACTCTCACCAGTGGGTAAAAATCTGACAAAGCAAATACCGGACAAACAAAAAAGTGCGAAGAATATAAGCACTCCATTCATACCAATTGACTCAAAAGCGGCAGGCATCACTAGCAATCCCAAAGCTCCATAGATCAAAACCCAGGTGATTGCATACCCAAAATTTCGATCAGCTTTTTGCGTTAATCCCATCATCGTAAAACCCAAAGAAATGACACCACCAGATCCAAGACCTGTGATAAATCTCGTGGCACGAAGCGTATCAAAGTCGGTTGCCGATAAAGAAAGTAGATTACCAATGCTGCTCAGACTCAAACATAAGACAACAAGCATTCGCCAATTAAATTTAGAAGAGATCAACACCATAACGATGGTACTTGCTGCCACTCCAAACATTTCTGTTGAGGCAATATATCCCGACTGAATCTCATCAAAGTCTAGGTATTGAACTAGCCCCTGAACGTATCCAGGTTGCAAAATAAAGACGCAAGGACCAATGACGGAAAGCAAAACCATTGAGATGATCGAGATACGTGAATCTATACTTATAAAAGTCGCTTTATCACCAAGTAACCAATTCATTTCATCGCTCCGTTACTTTCGTTTCTATAGTTCAAGAAATTAAATTAAATCAAATATTAATTAACTGAAATTCAACATTCTTCCAATACGCTCACTAATATATCTACCGCCTTCTGCATATATTCCCGCGTAATGGTCAGGGAGGGCATTAATCGAAGAACATTCCCATTGCGCCCACATGGAACCATGATCACGCCTCTAGACAAAAGGCCACCGACGACTTTCTCCATCCTCTCTCCACTCAGAGGCTCCTTGGTATCACGACTAGCAACCAATTCGATACCGATCATCAAACCTCTTCCCCTAACTTCTCCTATTATCTCTAGTCGCTCGGCAGCCACTTGAAGCGCTCGCATCGTTTCCTGTCCAAGTTCGCCCGCTCGAGCGATCAGTTCATTCTTCTGCATTATTTCGATATTAGTCATGCATACCGCCGCAGATAAAGCATTTGCCGCAAATGTTTGTGGCTGCGACCCTGCATCAAGCTGTTGAGCTAAATCCTTGCGCATAATGACACCAGCCATTGGAAGATCTCCTCCCATCCCCTTGCCAAAGGTAATCATGTCTGGTTCTACACCGGCGTGTTCGATAGACCACATCTTTCCGGTTCTGCCCGCCCCAGCTTGCACTTCATCTGCGATGAAAAGCGCTCCATGCTTTTCGCAAGCTGATTTTACTAATTGAAAAAATTCTGGCGCAGGAGCAACATAACCTCCCTCTCCTTGAACAGGCTCTACGATCACTGCGGCGACATCATCTGCCGCGGTGTAAGGTGTATTCAACAGATACTCAACGTATTCACCAGCAACAACTTCGCAACTCTTCTCCCCGTGCGGAAATGGAAAACGGTATGCATACGGGTAGGGTGCATGTATAACTCCCCCCATAAAAGGGCCGTATCCTGCTCTGTACTGATCACCCGTGGTTATCGCATTGGAAGCATGCCAAACACCATGATAAGCGCCATGAAATGCGAGAATTTGATTTCTACCCGTGACTTTTCGAGAAAATTTTATAGCAGTCTCAAGCGCACCACTGCCACTTTGCGCGAAATAGGTAATGCAATTGTCTTGCAAGCCCGGAGGTGCAACTAAGGAAATAACTTTGGCCAGCTCACCTCGCTTGCTATTACTCATATCAGATGCATGCATTAAGCGTTTTGACTGCGATTCGATAGTGCTCAGAACCTCTGGATGGGATCTTCCGACGCTACTGACCCCAACTCCAGCAGAAACATCTATATATAAATTTCCATCAGGATCCCTTACGGTCACGCCTTTTCCTTGATCGAACACTAGAGGAAACTCTCCTGCTCCACGTGTCATGGATTCATATTCTGGAGCTTCTTTTAATAGGAGGAGCGATTTGGGTCCTGGAAACTCACTAGAATCGAATTTCGGCGCATCTGGGTATGATAAGTCTGCTAACTCATTTTCTGAAATCATTCGCTCCTCCGATTTTAATATTTAATCTTAAGCGTTTGATCTATGTTACCACTTGGGTAAGTCAAAAGTAATTTTAGTTATATTTTTGAATTTAAACAGCACTGAAGTCTTAGGAATTTACCTCGCTAGCCACTCTATTAAGGAGCAACCAAGCTTTCTCGACGTGCTTCATCTCTGTATGCGTCTGACCAATAGACATTCTTATCACAAATCTCTCATTTAATTTGGTGTGTGACAGATAGACTTCGCCTGACGAATTAATCAACTCCAAAATACGCTGCGTAATCTCATCACCATTTTTATGACTGAAACAAATTAAATTAAGCTGGCTATCGACTGCTAGTTCAAAGTCATCGCTGGCAATAACCCATTGCTTAAATTTTTGAGCAATTTCAACATGCTTTCGAATATGATGCTGAAGACCTTTTATTCCATAATGCCTAATAACAAACCACAATTTCAACGCTCTAAAACGACGTCCGAGAGGAATATGCCAATCCCTATAATCTATAACGTCATCTTCCATAGACGCCTTATTTTTTAGATATTCTGGGAGCACACTTAGAGCCTTAATTAAGGCAGATCGATCAGACACAAAAAATGCATTACAGTCAAAATTAGTAAATAGCCACTTGTGTGGATTAAAAGTATAACTGTCGGCTTTTCCTACGCCATGATTAATAAACCGAAACTCTGGACAAATCGATGCTGTTCCTGCCATTGCCGCATCGACGTGCAACCACAAATCATATTTCTTTGCGATATCAGCGATTGCCTCTATTGGATCCATAGCTAAAGTTGAAGTAGTTCCCACGCAACCACAAATAAAAAAAGGCGTTAGCCCTTTTCCTTTATCCTCAATAATTTGAGATTCCAATGCGTAAGGATCCATGGAGAATTTTTCATCAACCTTAATTAGTCTCAGTTGATCTCTACCAATCCCAGAAATCATACAACTCTTTTCTATCGAAGAATGAGCTTGAGTCGATGCATAAGCAGTCAGCTGTCTGTTAGCACCGCGCTCATTAATACTTACATCGCTCACACGTTCTCTCGCAGCCAAAAGCGCGCACAACGTTGAATCTGATGCAGAATGCTGTATCACTCCTCCACCTTGATCGGCACTGCAAAATTTTATTGGCAATCCAAGCATGTCCACCAACCAATCCATCACGTGGGTCTCTAATTCCGTACATGAAGGACTGGTGATCCACGACATTCCTTGAACACTAAGTCCTGAAGAAATTAATTCCCCTAGCAAGGATGGAGGAGAACTATTCGCCGGAAAATATGCGAAGAAACTTGGAGATTGCCAGTGAGTAATTCCAGGCATTATTAATTCATTAACATCTTTTAACATGGCGTCAAAAGTCTCTCCATCGAGAGGAGCTTTCTCTGGAAGAGTATTCCTGATCTCCCCTGGTGACACTTCCGATAATACTGGATAGTCATCTACCGATTCGAGATAATCAACTATCCAATCTATAGCCTTGTATCCATTCTTTCTGAAACTCTCAAGATCCATGTGATAGTCATCGTTCATCATTGATTCTCCCAACTATTTATATCGTTCTCAAAAAGAATGGCAGCTCAAATTCTGCTATCAAAATATAGTGAAAACATATTTGCAAAAAAAACTTAAGAATTTTTCAGTTGAAATTCTGGAAGCAACTCTGAAGCAAACTTCCTGAATTTTTCGGAAAGAGGAGCATCTGCATTTTGAGGTTTAGTTTCTAGTGCAGCAACCAGAGAGATATACCACTCAAGAATATCCTGATCAAAAGTAATTTGATTAGGGAAAGGCGGCATACAATATTTTAAAAACCCTTCAAGGACATGAGGGTGATTAGAAAATTGAGATCTAGCTGCTTTTTCCTGCCCACCTACAGTTGCCAAAAATTGTTTCTTAAAAACGTGGTCAAATAAGTGATTTGCACATTCAGTTTTTTCGTCTTTAGTATTCAATGGTGAAAGTGTACCTGTATGAAATATTCCTAGTTGAATTGCTGTACTAAGCGCACTAAAGTAAATATAGGAAAATGGCAATTCCGAATCACCATGAAGCCGCTGGTATATATCCTGCCAACTCGATGTAGGAGTAGGATTATGAACTAGAAATCCCTTTCCAGGCTTAGTTACAAAAGCACCTAAAGCTAGGCGATTCGTCTCCCATAAATCTTCCAGTAAAGTAATTGCTGGTATAGGCGTTCTTCGAATATACGCGGCAGCATTCTTCAAAGCACTTCGGCGAGACGCATTGTACATTGTGATTCTGGAGGTTACACCACTCCATTTACGCATTCTTTCTATCGGTGTTTCACCAACCATTTGAGGTTGAGAACCATCAACAGTACTCTCTCTTGGCGATCCATGCATGATGATACTGTTACCCACCGCAGCACCGGTCAGATGTGGCATTTTTTCCAAATAGCGAAAAGCACTTACATGGTAGTCAGGAGAGATCCAATCGTCATCTGCCATGAGTGCCGTAAATTCCACTCCCTCTGACCAGTCAAACAGATAATCAAAATTTCCCTGCCCTCCAATATTCTTCTCATGGTGCACAGCAAAAATATTCGAATTAATTTTTCGAATACTCTCCAGAAATTTTTTCTTTTCAATATTCTCGCTATTGTCCGCTATTAGAACAATTGTCTCTTCATTAGCAACTCCGATTAAGCTCCCAATAATGCTTCGAGAATTATCGTCAAAGCGCACCGAAGGTACCAAAATAGCACTGCGCGCCGAACTAGGTATAGTTGGAAAGCTCACCTCTTTCGAGGAAATAACTGGAACCGAGTTTTCCATAAATTTCCTTAAATCAAAAAGAGGAAAAAAGCTTTCCTCTGTCAACTAATTCTAGCTCTAATAGATCAGTCCGAAAAGACTCAATAAGATTGGAATACCTAAAAAAGCTGAAGTTAAAAAAATCTAGCCACAACAAAAATCTTTAGTTTAAATACATACTGAATTCTTTTTTAAACTGTCTACAAGTTTAAACCATCTTCAAACAAGGTATTGCTGTTACAAATTTAGTTGGTTTTTCTAAAAGAGTATTAACGTCATTTTTTATCTCATCAGCCAAATTCCAAGGAAAAATGACAACATAGTCCGGTTTTTTTTCAGATAATACCGATGGGGGCTTTATAGGAATGTGACTTCCCGGCATGTACATCCCTTGCTTGGATAAGGCAGCATCGCAAATAAATGGCAGTAAATCCACGGTGACGCCTGAGTAGTTGATAAGGGTATTACCTTTAGCAGCAGCACCATAACCTACGACAGAACATCCTTCCTTTTTTTTCTCTACTAAAAAATCCAGAAAATCATTCCTAATTTGATCTGCTTGCTTTTGAAATTCGAGATAAGTAGCCAATTTCGTTAGACCCATAGAAGATTCAGCTCTAAGTATGTCAAAAACCGCTGGGCTCGAATCTCGACTATCACCGGAATGACATCCAAAAACTCTTAGACTCCCACCGTGAGTGGACAGTTCTTCCACATCCACGACCTTTAGCCCTGCTTTAGAGAAAATAGATCTAACTGTTTCCAGAGAAAGATAGGAGTAATGTTCGTGATAAATAGTGTCGAATTGGATTTGATCAATTAATCTTAATAAGTGAGGAAATTCTAGAACGATGGTACCCTCAGGTCGAAGTGCCGCCTTTAAACCCAAAGTGAAATCATTGATATCCGGAACGTGAGCAAAAACATTATTGGCTACTATTAGACTAGCTTGATTTCCCCTACTCGCTAACTCTTTACCCAATTTCTCACAAAAAAACTCGCGTATAGTATTTACACCATGGGACCCTGCAACTTTTGCTGTGCTGTCCGTTGGTTCAATACCTATACAAGGAACTCCATTTGCAACAAAATTTCGCAGTAAATAACCATCATTTGATGCAACTTCTATAACAAGACTATTTAAATTCAAATCTAGTCGTTTCTGCACTTCCTCACAAAATTTGGCCGCATGCATTAACCAACTTCTAGAAGTACTGGAAAAATAGGCATAGTCGGAAGAAAACAGTTCTTTGGGGTCTACATAATCTTCCGTTTGAACCAACCAGCATTCTGTACAAACTTTTATTATCAAAGGGTAAGACTTCTCGGGTTTTTCTAAGCTCTCTGCCGATAGATAAGCATTGGAAGGAGGCGCTGATCCAAGATCAATCACAGTATTTTTTAATGGCGTAAAACAATGGCGACAATTCATAAATCAAGCCCCACGAAACCGATGCTTAGGAAAGCATGATTTTTATCTCGCTCGGAAACTTCTTTTACAGACTTGGGCCAGGCAATATGCAGTATTGGATCGAATGGATTTAATCCACAGTCCTCATCTGGGGAATATTCTTCTGAGTGACAGTATATGAGTTCTGTATCATCTGAGAGAGATTGAAATCCATGCGCAAACCCCTCTGGCACTAGTAAAGCGGAACAATTTTTACTACTTAATTTCTGAGCGTGCCAATTTAGAAAGGTCGGCGAATTCTTCCTAATGTCGACCGCTACATCCCATACCTCACCTCTGATACAACTGACCAGCTTCATTTCAGTCCCAGGTGATCGCTGGTAGTGCATCCCTCTGATTGACCCTTTTTTTTCTGTATAAGAGTAATTGACCTGACAGATTTTTCCTTTCCAACCTACTTCTAGAAGTTCATCTGCAGAAAATATTTTATCTAGAAAACCTCTAGAATCCGCTGTTCTAGTTCTGGTAATACACTTCAATCCGTCTAGAGGAAGGTCTAGTACTGAAAATCGTCTCATAATTCAGTACTTAGACTTTGAAGATTGATTTTCCGAGAATACTCATAATGATCCAAGTCGGAATTACATAAATCTGAAGCTGGCTCGCCAGAATTCCATGAAACATACCAATTCACAGCTCTTTCGACGCTTTCCTTACAATTCCATATCGGAAAATATCCTAATTTATTTTTAGCTTTTGATGTATCAAGCGCTAGATATTCAGATTCAAATGGACCCTCATTTACATCACCGTGCATGACTTTTGCGTTATCAAATGATTTACGAGCCAATTCAATTATGGCTTTTACTGAAAATAGATCCTGTTCTTTTGGCCCAAAATTATATGAACCAGCAAGCTCAGGTTTAGACCACAAAGATTCTGCTAAAATCAAGTATCCGGCAAGAGGTTCTAGAACATGCTGCCACGGGCGGATCGCATCAGGTCTTCTGATTAAAAGTGTTTCTCCAGCTTTCCAAGCCCTTACAGCATCCGGCAAAAGTCTATCAATAGACCAATCTCCTCCCGCTATTACATTACCAGCACGAGCCGTCGCTAGAGCAACACTTTGGTCCGTTAGAAAAGCGTCTCTATAACTCGCTATGGCTATTTCTGAACTAGCCTTGCTTGCACTATAAGGATCATATCCACCCAACGCATCGTCCTCACGAAAAGGCCTTGGAGATTGCAGGGTTTTGTATACTTTATCTGTCGTGATCATAACAACAACACGAACGTCAGATAGTCCGCGAATTGCGTCGAGCAGATGAACACTACCCATAAAATTAGTACTAAATGTTGTTACAGGATCCTGGTAACTAGGACGAACAAGCGCCTGTGCAGCTAGATGAAAAACGACGTCTGGATTGATATTTCTAACCAATTCAGGAAATTTTAAAAAATTGGAAATGTCACAAAAATGACTTTGTGAACAAAGATGTTCAACTTGTGCCTCACAAAATAAATTAGGTTTTTCTCTTTGAGGAAGACTGACGCCTATGACTTCTGCTCCTAGTCGGCTGAGCCAAATTGACAACCAACTACCCTTAAACCCGGTATGACCCGTAACTAGGACTTTTTTCCCTTTCCAAAATTCAGATCTAGGAATAAAAATTGGTTCTACCAAATCTTCCACGGAGCATTTCCAGCATTCCAAAGATCTTCTAATTGAGTTTTATCACGCAACGTATCCATTGGTCGCCAAAATCCATTATGCTCGTATGCGGCAAGCTCATTCTCATCTGCGAGATCCTTAAGAATATCTCTTTCAAAGTTTACTTGGTCTCCAGAGATCAAGTTCAAGACTTTGCTTGAGAGCACAAAAAAACCTCCGTTTATAAAACCGCCATCACCTTGCGGTTTTTCTACAAATGCTGTGACCTTTTCCCCTTCGAATTGTAGCGAACCAAAACGACCTGGGGGTCGTACTGCTGTAACCGTAGCCAACTTACCCTTCTCTCTATGTAAGTTAATCAAAGAACCAATGTCTACATCGGCCAGACCATCACCATAAGTAAAACAAAAGGTCTCTTCATTTGCCAAATAAGACTCAATTCTTTTGAGCCGACCACCAGTCTGAGTAATCTCGCCTGTGTCAATCAATGTAACCTTCCATGGCTCCGCTTTCTTCTCATGTATTTCCATACTGTTGCGTGTCATATCAAATGTAACATCCGACATATGCGGGAAGTAATTGGCGAAATATTCTTTAATAAGGTACCCCTTGTACCCACAACAAATTATAAATTCGTTTATACCGTGGCTTGAATAGAGTTTAAGAATATGCCAAAGAATAG
>JAQWLX010000061.1 GCA_029247075.1 Halieaceae bacterium
GAGATGTATGGAGCGTATCGAGATGTTATTAAGGAAATTGTTATAAAAATTAATCCTTTAATTTCTGAAGAGCGTGCCAATGATCTAGCGCTTTTCATAACGGCATCTCTAGAAGGTCATACGATTTTTATTGGTCATGGCAAGCCATGGTGCAAGAAAACCCCAAGTATCATTGAAATGGCAATAGAAAGTTTTACCGATCTGATTAAGAAAGGTGAACCAGTGGCCCATAAATTTCAGCAAGTGGTCGGTGATTGAAGACTCAATTGCTTAATTCTCGAGAATAAAACTTGATGGAATTTTTTCAACTTATTATTAGCGGTATTTCCCAAGGCTGTCTTTACGGTTTGATAGCACTTGGATTTGTCTTGATTTACAAAGCTACGGAAATGGTAAATTTCGCGCAAGGTGATCTGATGATGCTTGGTGCTTATTTTGCCATCACTTTTGTTACAGTCTTAGAGTGGCCCTTTTTCTGGTCGGTGTTGGCAACCATTTTATGTATGGCGTTGGTCGGTGCCGTTCTCGAGCGTTTATTGTTGCGACCAATGATAGGAGAGCCACATTTTGCTGTCCTAATGCTTACCATCGGTTTGGGTTTTGTGATTAGGGCCGTGGCCGGAGCAGTCTGGGGTAGTGAGCCCAAGGCGCTCCCGGTCCCATATTCGGGGGGTGTAATCAAGTTAGGTGATTCGGTAATTGGTTATGAAAATATGGCGGTGGTGATTGGCACGGTCATTTTGTGTCTGCTTGTCTGGATCTTTTTTCGTTTCACTCGTATTGGGATAGCGATGCAAGCCGCTTCTCAAAACCAATTAGCCGCTTTTTATGTGGGCATTCCAGTCAAAAGGGTTTACTCACTGGTTTGGGCTATCTCTGCCGGTATTGCGGGGCTTGCTGGTGTATTAACCGCACCGGTTTCTCTTGTTGATCCGCTCATCGGCTTTGTCGGTATTAAAGCGTTTGCAGCGGCTATAGTGGGTGGTTTCGGTAGCCTTCCCGGTGCAATTCTCGGTGGTTTGTTAGTGGGTCTTACGGAGCAATTTGCAGGCCTTTATCTTCCTCCCGGATTTTCAGAGATGTCTGCGTATGTCTTACTCCTGATAATGTTGATGGTAAGGCCACAAGGTATTTTCGCGACTATGCAAAAAAAGAAGGTGTAACAGGGAGTGAGATTTATTCGAAAGACACGCTATATGCAGGATATTAATCTTATAAAACACTCTGGGCATCTGTTTTGGTATAGCCTTTTGCTGATCGTGCTCTTTGTTAGTCCATATGGCTTGGATCGATTCTTGTTAGGAGAGTTTTCGTTGGTATTTATCTACGCCATTGCGGGGCTAGGACTAATGCTCTTGGTAGGTTACACGGGGTTGGTTAGCTTGGGGCATGCCGCGTTTCTTGCAATAGGTGCTTACACACATGCCTATTTATTGCATCAGGGAGTGCCTTTTTTTGTAAGTCTGATTGCGGCAAGTTTTTTTAGCGGAATATTGGGAGGCCTGATTGGCATTCCCGCGCTTCGAATGATGGGTATTTATCTGGCCGTTGCGACACTCGCATTTTCGATTATAGTGGAACAGGTGCTCGTGCACTGGGTATCGGTGACCGGTGGATTTCAGGGGATGTCTGTACCCAAACCCATCGTTGGAGGACATGATCTTTCGTCACCCTATGCTTTTTATTTTCTATGTTTGGTTATCTTGGCCATTTGTATCTTGTTAACAATGAACCTGTTACGCAGTCCTGCCGGAAGAGCGATGACTGCGGTCAGGGATTCAGAAACATCTGCAGAGAGCATGGGAATTGATCTTGCCAAAACGAAAACCTTAGCATTTGCTTTATCGGCAGCCTTAACAGGTCTGGCGGGAGCCCTCTTTGCTCATCGACTCACTTATTTGGCCCCAGATGCTTTTACGATTATTACCTCTATACAGTTACTACTTATGGTGGTCGTAGGGGGTTTGGGATCATTACATGGAGTCATTTATGGAGCATTTTTTATAGGGTTTTTCCCTCAGGTGATTGCGATATTTCGTGATTTTGCGCCACCTGGGATAGCGCAAATTCCGGGGCTTGAACCTGCAATTTTTGGCCTTGTGTTGATATTTTTTCTAATTTACGAGCCGCTTGGAATTTATGGGCGTTGGATAAAGATTCGTCTTTATTTCGAAGAATTTCCTCTTTATCGGAAAGCAACATATAAGAGACAAAAATCTTTTCTTCGTACAGAGAGATTGCATTGAGTTTCTTGGCAGCACAAGACATATCAATACACTTTGGTGGAGTCAAAGCAGTTCAAGATTTATCATTTTCTGTGGAACAAGGAGAAGTGTTCAGCATTGTTGGACCCAATGGAGCGGGGAAAACAACAATCTTTAACTTGATCAGTCGTATCTACGACACTACAAGGGGATCAATTTATTTTAAGGGACAAGATATCACTCGACTAGCGACCAATCAAGTCGCTCAGTTGGGTATTGCTAGAACGTTTCAGAATATCGAATTATTTGAAAATGAAACTGTACTAAACAATCTTCTCATCGGATGCCACGTGCATCGCCAGACTAATTTGTTCGAGGAAATATTCTTTTTGTCTAGAGTAAGGCAACAGGAATTGCAGTTTCGTAACTCCGTCGAAGATATTATTGATTTGCTTGATCTTCAAAGTTATCGGCACCAATTGATTTCAAATTTACCTTACGGTGTTCGTAAAATGGTAGAGATCGCTCGTGCACTTAGTATTAAACCTTCTCTTCTCCTCTTGGATGAACCTTCTTCTGGTCTTAATCCAGAGGAAACGGAAGATCTGTCTTTTTGGCTAGAGGATATTAATGAGGAATTGGGAATTACTATTATTATGGTAGAGCATGATATGAAACTGGTGGCTCAGTCATCTGATCGTGTTCTGGCGGTCGCGGATGGGCAATTTATAACAATGGGAAAACCTTCCGAAGTTCAGGGTCATCCGGATGTTTTGCGAGCTTATCTAGGTTAACTATGAATCTTCTCGAGATTAATAACTTAGAAACCTACTACGGCCCAGTGATGGCTATTCGAGGGGTGAGTCTAAATGTTCCAAAGGGTGCGATCGTCACGTTGTTGGGCGGGAATGGAGCAGGAAAGACGACCGTACTAAAGACAATTAGTGGTGCGATAGATCCTCAGAAAGGAACGATCGCTTTTGCCGGAGACTCTATTCTTGGAAAGGATCCGGACGCTATTGCACTTACCGGGATTGCCCATGTCCCCGAAGGAAGAGAGATTTTTCCTTTCCTGACTGTGGATGAGAATCTAAAGATGGGTGCATTTACTCGGAAAGATGGTGATATTAAAGCGGATATCGATTCGGTCTATGATTATTTCCCAGCATTAAAAACTCTGGCAAAGGCGCAGGCCATTAATTTATCTGGTGGTCAGCAGCAGATGCTAGCGATCGGAAGGGCGTTGATGCTTAATCCAAAGTTGATGCTTCTCGATGAGCCGTCGCTCGGTCTTTCTCCTCGGCTTGTAGCGGAAATTAGCGAAATCATTACCCGATTGAACCGCGAACGAGGTGTTACTGTTTTACTGGTCGAGCAAAATGCACGAATGGCTTTAGACATCGGCCACTACGGGTATGTTATGGAAGTGGGAAGGATAGTGATGGAAGATTCTTGTGAACGTCTTAAGAGTGCAACAGATGTGCAGGAATTTTATCTAGGTATGAAGGACGAAGGCGTCCGAGGAAAGCGTCGCTGGAAGCAGCGGAAGACGTGGCGTTAGGAGAGTTCCGTGACTAATCTTGAAACTGATAATCTGGATACTATTTCTAAACGATTCTGGGCTCGAGTCGAAAAGGACTCAGAAAAGTTGGCGTTGCGAGAGAAGGACTTTGGTATTTGGAATGAATACACCTGGAGAGATTATGGAGATAGGGCTAGGTTAGTTGGACACGGTTTGAAAGCGCTGGGGCTTGAACGTGGGGATGTGTGTTCGATTGCGTCTGAGGTTAACAAAGAGTGGTTTTTTGCAGATTTAGGGGTCATAGGGATGGGTGGTGTGACAAATGGCGTCTATCCGACCGATGCTCCTAACCAGGTTGAGTATTTAGTACTCGACAGCGGAACAAAGTTCTACTTTGCCGAAGACGAAGAGCAACTGGATAAGATCCTGGAGGTTCGAGCAAACACTCCGACCTTACAAAAAATCATTATCTTTGACATGGAAGGACTTAGAAATTTCTCCGATACTCAATGCATTAGTTTTGAAGAGTTGCTAGAAATAGGTCAAAAGCACTATGAGGCCAATGATTCTTTATGGGAGCAGGAGATTCAAAAGGCCGCTCCAGATGATTTGATGATTCTGACTTATACTTCAGGTACCACTGGCCCTCCAAAGGGAGCTATGATAAGCCAGTCAAATATGCTTTTCATGGCAGAAAATCTAACAAATATTTATGGAGTCTATCCCCAAGATGAGCAGTTGGCGTTTCTGCCCTTGGCACACATAGCAGGACGCATGTTTTATACTTTCTTGCCCATCCAATCAGGGTCGGTAGTCAATTTAGTTGAAGAATTAGAGACTGCACACTCAGATCAACAGGAGGTTTCGCCTACTATTCATTTCGCTGTCCCTCGGGTCTGGGAGAAACAGCACTCCATGGTCACGATAAAGTTAAAGGAAGGGACGGTTTTTGGAAGGTGGGCATACGATCTAGCCATTAGAGTTGGAGCAGAGGCGGCAAGGTTGAAAAAGGATGGTATTAAACCTGGTGCGATCCTATCTTTAGCAAACAAAGTCTTAGACCTTCTAGTCCTGAAGAATATTCGAATTTTGCTAGGTATTGATAAGTGTCGTTGGCTATCCACGGCAGCGGCGCCAATAGCACCTGAACTCATTGACTGGTTCTGGGCTTTGGGTAAGCCCATGTATGAAGTCTATGGGCAGACCGAATGCACAGGTATAGCTACCGCTAATATTCCAGGAGAAAATCGGATAGGTTCTGTGGGAAGAGCAAATTCAGGTGTGGAGGTGGCGGTGTCAAAGGATCAGGAGATATTGATAAAGGGACCAGGTGTTATTCAGGGTTATTGGAATAAGCCTGAGAAAACCGCTGAGACCTTTATTGATGGATGGTTGCACACGGGTGATGTTGGAAAGATTGATGATGATGGTTACATTTATATTGTCGATCGTATAAAGGATATCATCATCACAGCGGGAGGGAAGAACATCACTCCAAGTGAAATAGAAAATCAACTAAAGTTTTCTCCGTTTATATCGGATGCTGTGGTTGTGGGTGATCGACGACCTTATCTCACCTGTTTGGTTATGATCGATCAGGAAAACGTGGAGAATTTTGCTCAATCCGAGGGTGTTCCTTTTACAAACTACACGAGCCTTTGTCATACCAGTCAAGTTCAAGATTTGATTTGGCAGGAGATAGAGAAAGTGAACAGTAAGTTTGCTAGAGTGGAGACAATAAAGAAATTTCGGTTGATCGACCAGCTTCTAGATCCAGAGGATGATGAACTTACTCCGACAATGAAGTTAAAGCGGAAAGTGGTTAATGAGAAATATATAGATTTAATAAATGAGATGTATTGAGGAGATACTTGCAATGAGTAATTTTCGCACCATTATAATTTTCTGCAGCCTGATTTTCTTGGTTTCTTGTGGTGAAGAAGATCCTTCGGGAGAAGGACTGTCTAATCGCGGTGTAACCGACGACGAAATTATTCTTGGATCTTTCTCCGATCTTTCAGGTCCAGTGGCGGTCTGGGGTGTAGGTTCTGTAAATGGCGCTAGGATGCGCTTCGCAGAAGTAAACGAAGCAGGAGGAGTGCATGGGCGACAAATTCGTTTTGTCGTTGAAGACACTTCATATCAGGTTCCCAAAGCGATATCAGCTGCAAACAAATTGATTAACCGAGACAACGTCTTGGCAATGTTGCTTGGTGTTGGTACGCCGATGAATAATGCTCTCATGCCCACATTGTTCGAAGCAGGTGTGCCCAATTTTTTCCCAATTAGTGGTGGTCGACAGATGGATGAACCTTTCCATCGTTTCAAATTTTCTCAGCACGGAATTTATTATGATGAAGCCCGAGCATCGGTCAAATATTTTATGGAGCAGGTCGGAAACGAAGTGCCTTGCGTTATTCATGTAGATAATGACTATGGAATGGAAATTCTGGCGGGGGCAAAAGACCAAGCGGAAGCCATGGGGACTTCGCTATCGGCGGTCTCGGCACATAAACCGACCGAGAGTGAGTTTACTGCACCAATTATACGATTGAGAAAGGCTGGCTGTGACCTTGTTCTAATGGGTACCGTTCATCGAGATACGATCTTAATTCTGGATGCGGCGAGAAAGATGGGTTGGTCTGATGTTGCCTGGGTGGGCACAAATGCTGCTTACGCTCAAGTGATCGCAGATCAGGAGAGCAGTGAAGGTTATTACTGTTTTGTTCACATGGCTAAAATTTATAGTGATGACGAAATGTCGCCTATAGTTCGTAGTTGGTGGGATAAATACATAGAGCTTTATGGGGTGGAACCAGGGCTAGCGGCGATGGAGGGATATAGAGGTGCGGATCTTACCGTTGAAGCGCTTCAGAGAACGGGAAGAGATCTCACCACTGACGGGCTAGTAAACGCGATGGAAAGTATTGATAGTTACAAAGATATTTTTGGCTACAACGTTTCATTTTCAGCAGATAGTCATAAAGGGGCGACAGAATCAGTTTTGTCTCAGGTAAAGAATAAGCGGTGGATAACGCTTCAAGAAGCTATTACCTATTAAAAAAAGTTTTTTTGGCTAGATGTCTACTTGGAGTAATCTATAAAAAATTAATTAAGGGAGAAGAATAATGATTTACTCCAAACCGGGATCTCAAGATGCAGTTTTTAATCCTAAAAGTCGATATGAAAATTTCATTAATGGCGCTTGGGTTGCTCCCGTTAATGGAAGATATTTTGACAATGTCAGTCCAGTGATAGGGGATGCTTATTGCGAAGCGGCGCACTCAGATTCTGCCGACATAGAAAAGGCATTAGATGCCGCGCATGCTGCTAAGCTAGCTTGGGGGAAAACTTCTGCAGCAGAACGTTCGAACCTCCTTTTGAAGATTGCAGATCGACTTGAGCAAAACCTGGAGATGCTTGCTGTGGCCGAGGCTTGGGATAATGGAAAGCCTGTTAGGGAAACTCTGGCTGCGGATTTGCCGCTGGTTGTTGATCAGTTTCGTTATTTCGCAGGGTGTATAAGGGCTCAAGAAGGTTCGGCGGCAGATATTGATTCATCGACATCTGCATTTCATTTTCACGAACCACTTGGCGTGGTCGGTCAAATAATTCCTTGGAATTTCCCTCTTTTAATGGCGGCTTGGAAGTGGGCTCCTGCACTTGCAGCTGGAAATTGTTTGGTTATGAAACCAGCGGAGCAAACCCCAATCAGCATCATGGTGATGATGGAATTAATTCAGGATCTTATACCAGAGGGCGTAATAAACTTGGTTAACGGTTTTGGAGATGATGTTGGTGCTGCTTTAGCAAATAGTTCTCGGATTGCAAAACTGGCTTTTACTGGCTCCACCGAGGTTGGATATAAGATCATGCATGCAGCGGCGGATCATTTAATACCTTCCACAGTAGAGCTAGGTGGCAAATCTCCCAATATTTATTTTGCAGACATTATGAATCAAGAGGAAGATTATATTGGCAAGTGTGCTGAAGGCATATTGCTTGGATTTTTGAACCAGGGAGAAGTGTGTACTTGCCCTTCACGAGCGCTGGTTCATGAGTCAATTTATGATTCATTTTTAGAGGTAGTGTTAGAAAGAGCAAAAAATATTGTTCAAGGAAATCCAATGGATACCGACACGATGGTCGGTTCGCAGGTATCCAAAGAACAATTTGAAAAGGTGTTGAATTATTTTGAAATAGGAAAGAAAGAAGGAGCAAAAATATTAATGGGTGGAGAGCCTGCTGAAATGTCATCTGAGGTAGGCGGAGGATATTATATTCAGCCGACGATCTTTTCTGGCTCCAATTCAATGCGGGTTTTTCAAGAAGAAATATTTGGGCCTGCTTTGGGTATTACTACGTTTAAAGACGAGGCTGAGGCATTATCAATCGCAAATGATACCGAGTATGGTTTGGGTGCTGGTGTATGGACCAGGGATATTAATCGTGCGTATCGTATGGCTAGAGGTATTGAAGCTGGGCGAGTTTGGGTAAATTGTTACCACGCTTATCCCGCGCACGCCGCCTTTGGAGGCTATAAGAAATCGGGCGTCGGACGGGAATGCCATAAGATGGTGCTAGATCATTACCAGCAGACTAAAAATATGTTGGTAAGTTACGATACTAGTCCACTCGGATTTTTTTAACTTACAATGGGTAAATAAAACTTCTGTTTCACCTGACAAACAGTGCTAGGAGATTGATGATGAGTCCGATTAATCCGCATAGACCGTTTACTCCCGACCCTGAATTAGATTCACTTCGTCCAGCGCGGACGGGTAATCAAATCAACGGTATTAATGAAGCAGAAATACGTAATCCCAGTGTAGTGTATTGGGCAGAGAATCCAGACGATATAGAATTTGGTGAAGTTCAAAAATGGTTTTATCGCCAGGAACCAGATGATCCAAATTCGGAGTTAATGAAAGAACGTCGCCTGAGGCAGGAGATTCTAAGACAACCTTTGCCGCCTATAGCACCGGAACAGGTAAGTCTTGATTCACATCAATGGACGGCTGCTCTGGATAGATTTGTTTCTTCAGGGGATTGCGAGCGTGTTGGTGTGGCAAGAATGCGCTCTGAGTGGTTATATGAAAATAAGAAAACTGACTTCATTAATGTCGTGATGCTGGGAGTGCAACACGACTACGAAAAACTAAAATCTGCTCCAGACAGAGTGGCAGGCACAGATGTGACTCGTCAGTATGGTCGAGCAGCAGCAGCGGCAAAAAAGATTGCTGGATGGCTCAGGGAGCAAGGTTGGGACGCTGAGCCGGTGACCGGCCCGATGGCTACCAAACTATTAATGATCCCTCCGGCTCTGGAATGTGGTTTTGGCGAGTTGGGCAAGCACGGGTCACTAATCAATCCTGAGTTTGGATCTGCATTTAGACTCGGTGCGGTACTGACCGATGCCCCCTTTGAATTGACCCCCAAGCGCGAGTTCGGGATTGATGATTTCTGCTCTAGATGTCGTGTTTGTGAGAATGCGTGCCCGCCATTTGCAATTACCGATGAGAAGCAAATGGTTCGCGGGGTCGAAAAATGGTACGTTGATTTCGATAAGTGTATACCTTTCTTCGCAGCCACATCAGGTTGTGCGATCTGTATCGCTGTCTGTCCGTGGTCCTTGCCCGAGGTGGGATTTAAGCTTGAAACCAAGCTCGCGCGAAGAGCGGAAAGGCTAAAAATTAATGAATCATAGTAATTTTATGAAGATGTCTTGATTGTGAGTCACGCAGAAAATTTTAAGGAAATAACTGGCCAAAGACGATCGATAAGAGCGTATTTATCGAAGACAGTCCCTAGAAAAATTATAGACGAAGTTTTTACTGCCAGTTCGCGTGCGCCAAGTAACTGCAATATTCAACCTTGGTTAGTTCATATTGCCTCAGGAAAAGTACTCGAACATTTGCGAGAGATTTTGCCCAAGAATTTTTCTTCGGGAGATATTACTTTTGATTTTCCCTATGATGGCAAGTACGAAGGTGTTTACCGTGAGCGACAGTTTGCATCGGCTAAAGCCGTTTATGACTCGATCGGGATATCTAGAGAGGACAAAGAAAAACGGCAAAAACAATTCATGCGTAACTTCACGTTCTTCGACGCGCCTCATGTCGCGTTTTTCTTTTTACCCGAACCGTTTGGTTTGAGGGAGGCAGCTGACCTTGGAATGTTCTCACAAACTGTAATGCTCAATCTAACCGCGTTAGGATTGGGGTCTTGTCCACAAACTGCCCTGAGTTTTCATGCGGATTGTATTAGAGAGACACTTAGCATCGACAAATCAAATAAGTTACTGTTTGGTCTTTCCTTTGGATATCCGGATCAAGAATCCCCGGTGAATACTTGTACAACGGAGCGTGCCGATTTAGATGATCTCGTTACCTATCATGAATGAGATAAAAGTTACTCCGATCCTTTTTCATGGCTTCTAGGATTTGCAAAATATAGACCTTTCTCCTTTTCTAGAGAACCACAGCTGGTCCTTTCCAGTACCAATAGAATATGGTTTGGGTCGTATAAAGGAGATCGGTCATTTCTGCCTGACTAAAAATTGTCGCCGTCCCTTGGTGGTTACCGATCGAGGAAGTGCTGACTTGCCCTATATTAATAAGCTCATCGATTCATTAACGAAAGCGGGGTTGGATTCTGATTTGTTTTTTAATGTGTCTCCAAATCCGCGTGATATAGAGATTGAGAACGGAAGATCACTTTTTTTATCTGGCGAACATGACGGGGTCATTGCAATTGGAGGAGGCAGTGGTTTAGATGCAGGTAAGGCAATTGGATTAACAGCCAATAACTCATATAACCTTTGGGATTTTGAGTATGAAAGAACGTCTCCTCCGATCGCTGAGTGTGATTTCCCAATTCTTATCTGTATTCCGACAACAGCTGGTACCGGTGCTGAGACTGAAAGTACCGCGATGCTGACAGATACAGTTGATCAGGTAAAAAGATGTATCTGGCATCCCAATTTCAAACCAGCATTGGCCTTATTAGACCCCAAATTAACAATTAATCTGCCGTCGCATCTAACTGCCTGGACTGGTGTGGACGCTCTTACCCATGCTATCGAGGCTTATAGCGTGCCTGATCTTCATCCACTCTGCGATTCGATTGCTTTGCAAGGGATGGAACTTGTCTACTACTGTCTGCCTAAGGTTTACTCTGATCCTAATAACATTAGTGCCAGGGGTGGAATGCTTGTCGGCTCGTGTCTTTCCGGTATTGCATTTTTGAAGGGACTTGGACTCGCCCATGCAATTTCTCACATGATAGGAGCGCTTTATGATACGCATCATGGATTGACTAACGCGGTTTTACTGTCTTCTGTCGTTAGGTTTAACGCCTCGGTGCTGGAAAAGAAAATACCAAAGATGGCGAGTGCTATCGGTCTCGAAGATCATTCGCCAGAACGGTTCTTTACTCAACTAGAAAATTTAATGATAGAGCTTGAGATACCCAAGAATCTGCTCGACATTGGAGTACCCAGTGGGTGCGCTCAACAAGTAGCAGAATTAGCGGTTCGCGATAGTGCTGCATCAACTAATCCGCGAGAGGTGACCGTGCCGCAGATTGCGGCTGTGGTGAACAGTCTCTTGTAGCCATGAGAAATCACCACGTTTCGTACCGAGAGTTTAGTCTATTTCTTAACGAACTCTGATAGGGGTACTGAGATTAAACGATCTCCCACAAATGATCCCATGTAAACCCGTTTTCTCTGCGGTACAGCGATCGTAGCAGCTCCCATGGGCGAGCCTTTTTGAGAAAATACCACGCTAGTTTCCATGGTTTCAGTATTTAATTCTATAATTTCAAAAGAGGCGCCGCAAGGCTTAGATTGATTCTCCAGACATGTTGCTTGTTCCATAATAGAACCGGTATGGCTGGCTACCCATAATCTATTTTCCTTACTCCAGGCGCTATTGTCTGGGCTAGCGATCTTCACCTTTGCAGCAACCCCTCCTTTTTTTGCATCGATCTTCCACACTTCTCCCTCAAAGTACATATTTGCATAGATATATTTCTCATCAGCTGAAATCTCGATTCCATTTGGTTCAGCTGCATTAGTTCCAGTCAGTATCCTTAGCCCATCTTCTTTATTCCATCGCCACACATCGCCTGTGGTAAAACCCAAGACACTGAATATGCGACTTAGTGGACTTGGTTCTGTATGAAACATCCGAGTAAAGATGAGATCTCCATCAGATAGTCCTACGACATCATTCATGATCGTCTCTT
Source organism: Halieaceae bacterium (assembly GCA_029247075.1). Classification (GTDB taxonomy): domain Bacteria; phylum Pseudomonadota; class Gammaproteobacteria; order Pseudomonadales; family Halieaceae; genus CABYJX01. The sequence goes on from JAQWLX010000061.1 coordinate 11,977, forward strand.
TCCCTGCCAAAACGCAGCCACGCCATACAAGTTTAGTATCATATCCGTTTAGTTCTGCCTCGAATAACTCGATCGACTCACGCAAACCGTGATTTATTACAAGATATCGCCACCGACCGTTTTTCAACTGGTGAAGATGTGATCCATGTGGCCGAAATTTACTTATTTCAGGAGGTGGGCAGCTATTGTCACCCCAACTCTCATTAGATGGTTTGAGCGATTGGTCGGAAGGGAAAAGTATTTTGCTTGATTCGTCTACAGTATTGAAAAGAGAGAGGTATCCAGTCCCTGAAAACATGCCACCAAAATTAACTAACAACAGGTGTTTGTCATCAGACAGTGCTGCAATATCTTCTGGTGTTTGCATCTCACAAACTGGACGAATCAATCCTGAGGGTTCGCAATTTGTAATGGAAAGTTCTTCTACAGAACATCCTTGGAAAAATATAGAAAAAGCTGTTAGCAAAAAAATGATGTGAGTCCTTATCTTTCTGCGTCCCGGTTTTATCTCAGGACATGCTTTTACGAATTGAGCTGGATCGATGGGATAAACTCCTTTTTATGAAGGCAAGAATATTATTGAAAAATAGGTTAACAGTTGGAGGAATATATTTTTCAATGTAATGACATTACTTATCTGGAATAGGTGGTTTGGCAGTATTAAGAGAAAGAGCAGTTCCGTAAGCCAATATCTCTACAGAGCCTATACCTTGAGATGCGTTTCCAGAAACGCGACTAGTTTCAAACCTCGCATTGATAATCATCGTC
>JAQWLX010000071.1 GCA_029247075.1 Halieaceae bacterium
GCGATCGCATAATGAACTGCATAATTCGAGAACAGGGGCTGTCAGAGAATCAGAGAAGGGGAAGAGTGCCCGAGTTACTAGATCATCCAATGCGAATCCCTCTTCAGAATAAGCTTCTCTCTAGTGAGATCGCTCAGGAAATTGCGTCTCTGGCAATGGACATAGAGGGAGCGGCTTCCTCTTTATATGTAGGAGACGAAAATGCACCGGCAGGAGGGCAGTGGCCTCTGGCATATTTGAATTCTTATGGTATGACAATAGCTGCGGGGACAAGTGAGGTTCAGCGTAATATCTTAGGAGAGAGGGTACTTGGGCTGGCAAAATCTAAATAAGGAGATCGACGTGAGTAACAACACATATGGATTTGATCAAGATGCAGCCTTATTGAAGGATTCTGCGAGAAAGTTTTTTTCTGAAAAATTGCCAGTAGATAAGCTTCATGAATTGGTCGCAAATGATCCTACACTTGGTAGAGCTCCGCGGAGTAATTGGTCAGAAGAACTTTGGCAGGAAATGATAGATTTAGGTTGGTCTATGGTTGCTGTTCCAGAGTCTGCTGGTGGATTGGGTATGCCGGCAGTGGCGGTAGCGGGGCTTATGGAGGAGTGTGGTCGAGCGGCAATTCCTTCTCCGATGCTTTCTACATTAGCGACTACTTACGTGCTAGCTGCCGCAGAAGCCATAGAGCCTCTAGCAGATATTTGTTCCGGTGAGGCTGCTACTCTTGCAATCTCTGGATCGAGAGATGCTTGGGATTTGGCTTCCACAGAAGTGACTTACAATAATGGTAAATTGTCAGGGACTTCATACTACGTTCAAGATGTGGAGAAAGTTCAAAAAATCTTAGTAAGTGCGCATAGTGATTCAGAGATACTATTGTTTTGGGTGGACAAAAAATCGAATGGTGTGAAAATAGATCTTGATACGATAGTTGATCTGACTAGAGATCAAGGGCGTGTATCTTTTGAAGCCGTAGAGGCAGAGCCCATTTCATTTAAGGGATTATCGGCTTTAGTTGAGGCTATGCCGAAGATATGGATGCTCGTCTCTGCTGACATCGCTGGTGCTGCAGAGTGGCAATTACAAACAACGGTTGAGTATATCAATGCCCGTAAGCAGTTCGACAAAGCACTGGGATTTTTCCAAGCCATAAAGCATCCTTTGGTCGATGTGATGATCAAAGTAGACGAAACTCGATCATTGCTTTATTCCATGGCAAATTCCATTAGCGCTGCTCCTGAAAAAGCAACACAACTTGCTCATATGCTTAAAGCTTCTGCCAGCGATCTAGCTGGATTCGCATCGGGGCGTTCTGTTCAGAGTCACGGTGGGATAGGCTTTACCTGGGAGTGTTATGTCCATCTTTATTTCAAGAGGCAGAAGCACAGTCAAATGTTATTTGGTGATGCCAGTTGGCATCGAGCTCGGCTAGCGGATATTTTAATGGGGCCCGTCGCAGCATAGGATTTTAAAGATCAGATTAAGAAGAAAGAGATTAGCTATTCCATCAAAATAATTTTCTAAAGCTAATTTTCAAATTTCAATTAGTGGTCCTGGAGATTGAAACGAGTTGGACGAATGAATAGTCCTTCAGCTTTAGCGGTGATGTTGTTGTTAGCAAAAATCTGACCGTTCACTAGTGTTTTTCGATCATCTATTCGAGAGACTTCTGCTTCGAGCTGTAGTTTAGTATTCAAAGGCGTGGGTTTGAGATACCTTATTTCAAGTTTACCAGTCATGCCTGGATTGCCTCCAGCTACTTGAGCCATGCCCAGGAATTGATCAAGGATTGCGGCAACATAGCCCCCATGTACGTGACCGGGTGGGCCTTCATAAGCAAATCCGCATTCTGTGGTACCAAATGCTTTAGTGCCTTCTACCCAGATGTTAATACCTGGAGATAGTGGATTAGAAAATCCTCCAATTGCATTATGTTCATGATTCATTTCACCATGACCACCGTGGTCTCCGTCGGCGACGAACTCTAGCAAGCCAAATTTCCGTTCAGAAGTTTCGAGTACCGTATTTATCTTTTCTAGTGCTTTTGCCATTTCTTCAAGCTCTTCGTTGCTCGGGATGCTGGTAACCAGTGTTTCAGTGATTGCATGAACAGCGGTCGCCATCCGCCTGCGTAGCTTCCAATGATCAGAAATTGGTTCGGTAATTTCCGGGTTCGCAAATGGATTGGCGAAACTTCCTAAAATTTTAGTTTTGTCATTCATAGAGGGAAATTCATTTAGCTTGGTCGAATAGAGCGAAAGCAGTTTCGCAATTCTTCTACGAAAGTGTCGGGTCTTTCGAATGCGGCGAAATGGCCGCCACGATCCAATTCATTCCAATAAATTAGATTGCTAAATCGTTTTTCCGCCCAGCGTCTACTGCATTGAAAAATTTCTTTCGGAAACTGAGAGCATCCAGTAGGGGTATTGATGGGATCGAAATTTGGATTGTTGAAACTCTCCCAGTATAACCTCGCAGAACTAGCTGAGGAGTTGGTAAGCCAGAAAATCATTACGTTATCCAGTAATTCGTCTTTCGTAAGGACGCTCTCTAATTTTTTTTCTCCTTCTTGTATACAATCTGTCCATGAATAGAATTTTTCAATTATCCAAGACATTTGGCCAACTGGCGAATCAGAAAGGCCATATGCAACTGTCTGAGGCCTGGTGGATTGTTGTTTAGAGTAGCCCGAATCCCACTCATTATAATAGTTCATTGCAGCTAGGGCGGACTGCTCCTTCTCAGATAACTCATTCATAGTCTCTGGGTCAGGCATCACAATTGGCATATTGAGATGAATCGCCTTGCAATCTCCGACTTCTGTTATAGCCATACTTTGGGAGATTATGGCGCCCCAGTCCCCCCCTTGGGCTACATATTCTTTGTAGCCAATTCTTTTCATGAGTTGCCCCCACATCCGTCCGATCTTTTCGACGGAGGTTCCCGGATTCTTAGGTTTATCCGAAAATCCGTAGCCAGGCAGAGAGGGGACGACCACACTAAAAGCATCTTTTGCCTCGCCACCATATTTTTCAGGTTCTGTAAGTGCGTCAATAACTTTACAGAACTCTATAACAGAACCTGGCCAGCCATGGGAAATTATTATTGGTAATGCATCTGGGTGCGGACTAGGTTTATGGATAAAATGAATGTCTATATCGTCGATAGAGGCCATATAATTTGGCCATTGATTTAGCATTTTTTCACAACGTCGCCAGTCATATTCATTTATCCAGTAATTGGTCAATGATTTCGCATAGTCAAGCGGGATACCTTGATCCCAACTGGAGACAGTTTCAGCATCTGGCCAACGTGTATTCTTTAAGCGTTCTGATAGTTGATTTAGTTCGTTCTCAGGTATATTTATCTGAAAGGGTCTAATGCTATTTTTCAATTTATTTCCCCAGTTTTAAAATTCATCAAGAAAATCTAATAACCGAAGTCTCTCTTTTTTTGTCTCGACTGTCGATTTAAGCAGGTATGTGGTTCTTGGCTCCCTATCGAGAAATAGTTTTCCGCTAATTCGTCCCGCTTCGGATGCAGTGGCTAACCAGACAATAGTGTCTGCTCCCTGTTCTGGAGTCCGAAGAAATTGCTTAGTGATTTTTCGAAAAGTTGGTAGAGAGTTTTGAACGCCTGGTGTATCCGCCCACCCTGGATGCATCGCATTTACGACAAATCCATCTTCTTTCCAGGAATCTGCCCAGGATTCAGTCACGATCATTAGGCCACGTTTTGCTCGAGCATATGCAATGCTTCCAGAGTATTTTTCCTCTGGCATAATTAATTCGTTCACGCAAAGTTTTTGTGTATACATCCCACCAGAGACTACATTTATGATTCGCGGTTGTTCCGACTGGTTTAGAAGTGGTTTAAGACCCAAGGTCAGTCGATATGGGCTCAATAAAAGAAGCGCGAAACTCTGTTCTAGGTTTTCCTGGGTCTCAAGTCTTGAGTTTATTAGTGCACCAGCATTATTAATTAAGACATCAATCTTTTTATTTTTTCTTGCCAGACGATCCGTAAGAGATTTTACATCACCAATTAAGCTCAGGTCCGCAACTTCCGCAGTTACGTTTTTATTGCCACTAACTTTTTTCAACTTGTCTATTAAAGGTGTGATGTCTTCAGCTTTTCGAACTACAAGAGTTAGTTCTGCGCCAAGTTTTGCCAGTTCCTTAGCTGCACAGAGTCCTAGTCCTGTTCTAGCGCCAGTAATTAAGATATGTTTATTGCTTTGATTGCCAGTGATCTTCTTCCAGCGTTTTTTATTTCTCCAGTATCCAAACCGAGTAAAGTCAATTATTCCTGGAAGTATCCATCGGTCAGCTATCTTTGAATAACGAGACATTTCGGGCGCGCAAAAAACTTCTTTGGTAGCGACTAATTGGTCGGAAGAATCACTCATCAATCCAGATCTTTCGAAGTGGTTCTCCAAAGTCATCATATATTATTTTTTGTTTGGATCTCGTATTACAAGACTTTTTTTCGGATTTATTCTTTTTCATTAAAAGACGCCGCTCTTCCATGGCCTTAATTACTTCAGGAATAGGCGTTCTTTTAGTTGTTGGATCTACAAATACGCGGTTTTTCAGCCATACGGGCTCTTCACCAATATCGTGAGCACTACTTCCTCTTGGTATGATTTCGACTTCTCCACCTCCAGCAATAAAGTTCAACGTTTGCTTCTTAAGGTGCCGCCGAATCTCTGATTTTGATTTTGGTCTATTAATGACTAAGAAATCCGTCATCCACTATTTGGTGTCATTATAGCGTGGTTTTTGCCGCAAGTAGACTTTCGAATAGGTACTTTGTATCGTTACCTTTTTCCATTCTTCTATTAGCCGCAAACTGATTTAAGATAAAATCAGCCAAACGGAGAACTAAATGACGGTAGTGCGTTCGGTCTTGATTTTTTTCTGGATGGTATTAAGTGTCATACCATTAGGTCTTGGTCTTGTGCTTAGTGCTCCATTTTTGCGTTCCGATAAGCTTTGGTGGTGGTTTGCAATCCCTTATTTACGTGGAGTAATTTTGGCTGCTCGGTATGTGGGAGGGGTAAAGTATAAAATTCATGGCGAAGAATATCTTCCTCCTAGTGAGGATAATCAACGAATCATCTTGTGTTCTAAACATCAATCGACCTGGGAAACATTTTTTTTCCCAGGAATACTTCCTCATTCAACATCCTATGTTTTCAAAAGAGAGTTACTCTGGATACCAATTTTTGGTTGGGCTTTAGGTTGTGTTCAGAGGATGCATATTGATCGAAGCCGTCGTTCGGAGGCCTGGGACCGCGTAGCAGAACTTGGGGGACCGGTTATGGATTCAGGGAGTTGGGTGATTATGTTTCCTGAGGGAACTAGGATGGAGAGAGGTTCAAAGGGTAGATACAAAACAGGAGCAACTCGGTTGGCAGTGTTAACCGGTGCTAGCGTTATTCCAGTTGCGGTAACGTCTGGGCGATGCTGGCCTAGACGATCTTTTTGGTTGCGCCCAGGAGTTATCGATGTCTCTTTTGGTAGGCCGATTTCTTCTAAAGATCGTAATCCTGATGAACTCATGGTTGAGATAAAAGATTGGATCGAGCTAGAAATGAATCGCTTAGATCCTGAAGCTTACATCGAAAAGAGAGTCGAGAAATAGTCGATCTCTTATTTTACAATTAATAAGGAATTAATTTGATTTTTCTCTACACTAGCTAGATTTTGTATTAGTCTAGCCGTTTTTAATATTTAATTTACTTTAAGTTGATCGAGGGTCTTTTATGACTGATGCGTATATTGTAGGAGCCATCCGCAGTGCTGGCGGAAGAAAAAATGGAAAACTTTCAAAAGTTCATCCCATAGACTTAGGGGCTAAGGTCATTGATGCTTTGGTAGAGAATGTTGATTGTTCGATCGAAAATATCGACGATTTAATATTTGGTTGCGTTTCTCAGGTGGGAGCTCAGTCAAGTAATATTGGACGCAAGATTTGCTTAGCTTCCGTTTTAGGAGAATCTGTTCCTGGAACTACCGTTGATCGCCAATGTGGATCTGGCCAGCAAGCAATTCATTTTGCGGCTCAAGCGGTGATGTCAGGCACACAAGATGTTGTTATAGCTGGTGGCGTGGAGAGCATGAGTCAGGTGCCGATCGGGGCGAGTATTATTGATGGTCATAAAGCGGAACATGGATTGCCTTATGGTGAACGTATAAGCGAACGTTATCCGGGAGTCCAGTTTAATCAGTTTGCGGGAGCAGAGATGCTGGTTGAAAAATATAAGTTGTCTAAAGAAGAGCTCAATGAATTTGCACTGGAGAGTCATCTCCGAGCGAAGCGTGCGGTAGAAGAAGGTCGCTTTGATGATCAGATTGTTCCTATAGAAGTTGAGCTCGAGGATGGCACAGTAGAGCTTCATCGACAGGACGAAGGTATTCGAATGGATGCCACGATCGGTGCGATATCAGGTCTCCAGCCAATGACAGAGGGCGGTGCTTTGAGTGCTGCAAATGCATCTCAAATTTGTGATGGAGCGTCAGCAGTTATGGTTGCAAATGCAGGTGCGTGTCGCAAATTTGGATTGAAACCGATGGCGAAAGTGGTCGCTATGAGTGTTATTGGATCGGATCCTGTTATTATGCTTGAGGGTCCGATTCCAGCAACCAAGAAAGTGCTAGAAAAAGCAAATATGGACCTAAATGATATTGATCTATTTGAGGTCAATGAAGCATTTGGATCGGTACCGCTAGCTTGGGCAAAAGCGTTAGGCGCAGATAAGCAAAAGTTAAACGTTAATGGTGGCGCACAAGCATTAGGTCACCCGCTAGGTGGTACTGGTGCAAAACTTATGACTACGCTGATTCATGAGCTGCACCGCAGTGGGAAACGCTATGGCCTTCTGGCTATATGTGAGGGTGGTGGAACCGCAAATGCGACGATAGTTGAGCGACTAGACAGTGTGATGGAGGATTAGAAGTGGCTATTCAAACTAAACTACTAAACTATGATTGTGACGGAGTCAGATTAGAAGGATATTTAGCGTGGGATGATTCTATAGAAACCGCTCCCGCTATAGCGGTTTCTCATGCTTGGGGTGGTCGAGGTGAATTTGAGGAAAGTAAAGCATTGGCGCTTGCTGAGATGGGGTTCGTAGGGTTTGCCATAGATATGTATGGTGAAGGAAAGCAAGGCAACAATCCTGAGGAAAACGAGGCTCTTATGACGCCGCTATTGGCTGATAGAGATCTTCTTGGCAGGCGAATAGAGACGGCGATCGAGACTTTACGTGAGCAATCGCAGGTTGATTCATCAAAAATTGCGGCAATGGGATATTGTTTTGGAGGCTTGTGTGTGCTCGATCTTGCGCGTCGTGGTAGTGATGTGTCTGGAGTTGTTTCTTTTCATGGATTATTCACTCCGCCAAGCGATGAGGTGAACCCAATTAGCGCCAAGGTTTTGTGTTTGCACGGCTATCAAGATCCTATGGCGCTCCCCGAATCGGTGGTGGCTTTGGGAGAAGAGATGACAAAAGCTGGAGCGGATTGGCAGCTGTATGCTTATGGGAATGCACTTCACTCCTTTACTAATCCAGCGGCAAATGATCGGGACTTCGGAACAGTCTATGATGCCGATGCTGATCGTCGCTCCTGGTTAGCGTTAACAAATTTCCTTGAGGAGATTTTTTAAAGGTTTGTTACTCCTATTCTGAAAATTTCAGAATAATTTGTTTGCCAAGTGCCATTTGGTGTACTTCGTCTGGTCCGTCAGCCTGACGGCACCATCTTGCATAGTTGAATGCCTCGGCCATAAAGTAATCTGAAGTTAAACCTCCTGCGCCGTGCATTTGCATGCACCGGTCTAGAATTGTTTGCGCCATGATGGGGATTCTTATCTTGCTTGCTGCAATCATGTCGCGGGCTTCTTGGGCTCCAACTTCGTCCATTTTATAACAAGACTTAAGTACTAAAAGTCGCATCATTTCAATTTCAGCGAAGCTAGTAGCAATCGCTTCTCTGACTGATTGGTGTTGGCTAAGCTCGCGACCAAAGGTTCGTCGTTCACTAACTCTCGTACAGGTGATCTCCAATGCTCGCTGAGTGGCGCCGATAAGCCGCATGCAATGATGCATACGACCTGGTCCCAGCCTTCCTTGTGCGATTTCAAAGCCACGGCCTTCACCTAACAAGATATTGGCAATAGGGACTCGAACATTATCAAATCTCAGTTCTGCATGGCCGAACGGAGCATCATCATAGCCTAACGTGCTTAGTGGACGAATGATATGTAGACCAGATGTCTCTTTCGGGACCAGGATCTGACTTTGTTGGAGGTGTCGATTTGAATTTTCCGGATCGCTCTTGCCCATTACTATGAATATTTTTGTGCGTTCATACATCGCTCCGGTGATAAACCATTTTCTTCCATTAAGCAGCCAGCTATCACCATCGCGTTGAATGTTAAGTTCTACATTGGTGGCGTCACTTGAAGCCACTTGTGGCTCAGTCATAGCGTAAGAAGATCTAATTTCTCCTGCCAATAGTGGTTTTAGCCATTTTTCTTGATGTTCTGGACTTCCATATTTCATGAATACTTCCATGTTTCCAGTATCAGGCGCATTGCAGTTGAAAATTTCCGGCGACCAAAGTACTCGACCCATTATTTCGGCAAGTGGTGCGTATTCAAAGTTGGTCAGCCCATCATGATTGCAGAATTTTGAAAGAGCTGGTGGAACAAAAAGATTCCAAAGCTCCTGCTCCTGTGCTTTTGCTTTTAGTTCATCAACTAGAGGGAGAGAGGAGAAACGATTTTGTGCATTGATAAGTTGCCGGGAATAAAAATCTTCGTTTGGATAGATATAGTCATCCATGAATTTTTTTAATTGATTTTGATACGAGAGTGATTTTTCGCTAAAGGTATACATAGAGTTTTGTTCCTATAAGAGGATACCAAAAAAATAATATAGTAGTTATGGTGACCAATGTTATCCGTTGATTTATGAGGAGACAAAGAGTCGATATTGGACTTTCTTCTAGTTTATCATGTTACGGAAATCTCTTCAGATGAAATTTATATATAGAGTTGTAGGAAAAAATTATGTCAGAAATTCATGAGAGCAGTCCTGTTCTAGTCGGTGCGGCCCAGGAGACGTTTAGGGATCTTGATCCATCTCGGAACCTTGTCGACGCTTTTGAATCGGTACTTGAGCAGGCACTTGATACCGCTTTTAGGACGGAGCTAGTAAATCTGGTGGATTCGATTTATGTGGTACCTTCCCTAGCGGCTTATATGCCAGAGCTCCATGAGTTAATGCCCAGAAATCCTGGTAGACAGCTGGGCGCGCGCTTCGGGATCAAGAATTTCAATACATTCTCTGCTGATATGGGAGGAAGTTTACCTCAGGAATTTGTTAATCGTGCCGCCGATCGGCTTGCGGCGGGAGAATCTGAAGCCGCTATAATTATCGGCGGGGAACTCTTGGCTACTTTAAGGAAGGCGCTTCGAGAGGGTATTGCTCTCACTAAGTGGTCTCCTGGCGACGAAGAGTTTCCTACTGCGCTTGATGTTAGGCGTGATCCTAGTTACGAGACGGAAAGAACTCATGGTGTATATGCTCCTATTAATGCGTATCCGGTAGTCGAGACTGCTTTGCGTCATAGAAATGGTTTTAACTTTGAGCAACACCAGCAGGTAATGGCCGGTATTGTCAGTCGATTTAGCGAGGTGGCCGCGAAAAATCCATTTGCATGGCGACAATCTTTTTTGACTCCCTCTGAAGTGTTGGATACGGAGGGAGACAATCGTATGATCACCTATCCTTACACGCGAGCTATGAATTCAATTTTATCAGTTGATATGGCAGCAGCGGTGTTAATGACTACTGTCGGTCATGCCAGAAAAATGGGAATCTCCGATCAGAAGATGGTTTTTTTGCGAGGTGGAGCTGAAGTCAACGATACTTGGTATTTTAGCGAGAGAAAAAATTTCTACAGTTCACCAGCGATTCGTCTTGCCGCAGAGCATAGTTTTTCAATGAGCGATATTAGCATTCATGAAATTGAGTATTTCGATATTTACAGTTGTTTCCCGTCGGCCGTTCAGGTTACTGCAGATGAACTTGGTCTCGATGTCAATGATCCGCGTGGACTTACCCTCACCGGTGGTCTGACTCAGTTTGGGGGTCCTGGCAATAACTACTCCTTGCATCCTATTGCGACTTTTTTTGACAAGGTTAGTAATGGTGCTTCTGGACATGCCCTTATTACGGCGAATGGTGGATTTTTAACGAAGCATGCCGTGGGAATCTATTCGACTGAACCTCCAACCAAGCGCTGGTCTAGAGCTCATATCCCGGACTTACAGGCTCTTATTGATTCTCAGCCTCATCCGGAATTAGATTTTGAGCCAAGTGGCCCAGGTATCGTGGAAGGAATCGCTCTAAGGTTTAGAGATGGACATCCTAGTAGAGGTATTATTTTGGGTCGACTAGATTCAGGAAAACGTTTTTTAGCACTAACATCGGAGGAGCAAACTATTTTGGATAGCCTGGTAGGTGAGGATATCGTTGGGCTCAAGGGCGAAGTGACCTCGGGTCAGAAAGCTAATTCGTTTGAATTTTGATAATCAAATAATTTCGATGAGTGGGAGTATACGGTTAAAACACGACGACTTGAGCCAAGCGCTTGTAGAGTTACTATCGACTATCTATGAGGGTGAAATTGAATTAGTTGGCCTTTCAAGATTATCTGGGGGTGCAAATATGGAGATATGGTCCATGGATGCAGTGTTCGATAATACCTCCCATCCCATCATTTTGCGCAGAATGCCCGGTGGGAAAAATGACTTGAACCAAGTTGGGAATATTGATCTGACCACTGAAGCAGAATTAATTACCATCGCAGCTGATCATGGTGTAGCGGTACCCCAAATAGTTCGTGTCCTATCTCCCTCGGATCGGCTAGGAATTGGATTTCTAATGAGCCGAGAGACAGGGTTAGCTTTACCTAAAAGAATTTTGAAAGATCCTAATTTAAACAAGACTCGCCAGATACTAGCGTTCGAGTGCGGTAAAGTCCTTGCAAAAATTCATAGTATTCCATTAGAAAAAATTCCTAGGTCAGTTGAAAGTATGAGCGAAATTGATATTAACGAAACGATGCAGGCTAAACTCAATAATTATAACAATGCGTCACCTGTGCATCAGCTGACTCTGAATTGGCTACGAGACAATTTGCCTTCTTTTCGTGGTAAAACATTAGTCCATGGTGATTTCCGCAATGGAAATATGTTAGTTGATACGACTGGGATTGTTGCCATTCTAGATTGGGAATTGGCACATATTGGTAATCCGGTGGAGGATCTTGGCTATCTCTGTGGGAATGTTTGGCGGTTCGGAAATCATGATCAACCTGTGGGAGGGTTCGGTCAATATGATGATTTACTAGATGGGTACAGATCAATAGCTGGGTGGGCACCCACGGTGGAAGAGGTACAACATTGGGAAATTTATTGTGCGATGAATTGGGCCATGGCTTGTCTTGCTATGCTCGATTTATATCGGAGCAGAGCAGATGCTAGTATTGAGAGAGCCGCTGTGGGGCGTCGTCTTTCGGAATCCGAGATAGATCTATTACTGCTGCTAGACGGAAAAATCTAATAGAATTTTCAATCATCGGTGGAGGTGCAAATGAATGGAACGAGCGCAGCGGAACTCTTAGAAGCAACTCGTGATTTTCTTTTGGAATCGGTACTCCCCAATCAAGAAGATTTTCTGGCGTATAGCACTCGAGTGGCTGCCAACAACCTGGCGATAGTTTCTCGAGAATTAGAATTGAGAGGATATATTGACAAACTCGATGAAGAAATTATTCGGACATTGTCGCTTCAAAATAAAGGAGAGACGCTATCGACCACCTTGGCGCGAGCATTGAGAGATGGAATTATTCAGGTTGATGATGATTTACTGGAATATCTACGAAAACGCACAATGCGCTCTTTGGAAATAGATAATCCTAGATATTCTGGTTTGATCTTGGCTCAAGCTCGTTGGGAGAAGGGAGGTTTGCAAGAATGAGTCAGGAAACTTCACCCTCAAGGCTCAGGAAACTTCTGGATAATCTTGATGAGTTTATCGAAAAGACACTCAAACCAATCGAGGAGAGTGATGGGAATGAGCGCTTTTTTAACCACCGCCGCGAATATGAACGTACAAATTGGGAAGATCATGGCTTACCTCAAAAGGAATGGGAAGATTTATTAGCTAAGACCCGAACTTTGGCACGCGATGCGGGTTTTCTCGATTTCGCATTGCCAAAAGAATTTGGTGGAGGGGATGCAACTAATTTAGAGATGGCGGTAGTTAGAGAACATTTGGCTGCTAAAGGTATTGGCTTGCATTGTGACCTTCAGAACGAGCACTCCATAGTTGGAAACTTTCCGACTACGCTGCTTTTTCGAGATTTTGGTAATGAAGTTCAGCGAGAGATCTTCATTAAGGGCAGTATTCAAGAGAAGGTTGCAGTTGGATTTGGTTTGACAGAACCAGAGCATGGTTCGGATGCAACATGGATGAAAACCGAAGCCCATCGATCTGATCGCAACAGCGAATCAGGTTGGTTGATCAATGGTGAAAAAATGTGGACCACGGGTGCGCATCGAGCTACCCATCTTCTTATTTTTGCACGCACTAGTGGTAAGTACGGTGATCCTGTTGGAATAAGCTGTTTTGTTATGCCGATTGATACCGTTGGATTCCATATTGATGAATGGCTATGGACCTTCAATATGCCTACAGATCACCCAAGGGTATCTTTAAAAGATGTCTGGTTGCCGGATAGTGCAATACTCGGAGAAGTCGATAGAGGTCTTAATGTGGCGCAGCACTTTGTTCACGAAAACAGAATACGTCAGGCGGCCTCTAGTCTGGGAACGGCACGTTTTTGCATCCAGGCTTCGGTGAACTATGCGAACGAACGGATAACCTTTGGAAAACCCCTTTCTATGAATCAGTCTATTCAATTCAAAGTGGCTGAGTTAAGTATCGACTATGAGATGATAAAGGCTCTGACCATGACCGTAGCGGAGGAGATGGATCGATTGTCAAAGATAGAAGTGGCAAAGCTGTTATCTGCGAAAGTAGCTATGTGTAACTATCGGGCTAACACACTAGCATGCGATGCGGCTGACTACGCTATGCAAGTCCACGGTGGGATCGGTTATTCTCGATACAAGCAATTCGAGCATCACTATAGACATCACCGTCGATATCGAATTACTGAAGGTTCGGATGAGATTCAGTTGAGAAAGATTGCCGGGAAACTATTCGGTTTTATTAAGTCGTAAAGACTGGGAAAAGAATGGTAGCTTCAATTTAAATATGGATCCACTTTCACAAGGTATTATCGGTGCGGCGTTGCCACAGGCCCTCTCTCGAGAAAAGCACGTAGCTTTGGCTACAGTGCTCGGTTTCCTGAGTGGTATGGCGGCGGATCTGGATATTGTAATCCGATCAGATTTTGATCCGCTACTCTTCCTTGAATATCATCGTCAGTTTACACATTCAATTCTGTTTATTCCTTTGGGTGGTGCGTTGTGCAGTTTGCCACTCTACTTTCTCATTAGGCGCCGTAATGATATTTCGTTTTTAAGGATCTATTTTTACTGTACCGCTGGCTATTCCACCCATGCGTTGCTTGATGCCTGCACTACCTATGGGACGCTTTTGTGGTGGCCTTTTAGTGAGGAAAGAGTTGCATGGAATCTAGTATCCGTCATAGATCCTTTGTTTACCCTGCCAATAGTTATTTTTGTTCTGTTGGGTCTTGCTAAAAATACAAATCAGTATGCTTATTTAGCTTTGGTATGGGTACTTGTTTATCTCTCGCTAGGATTGGTACAAAGAGATGGTGCGGTCGAGATTGCCAATCGGTTGGCAGAGTATCGCGGACACAAGTCAATTAAGGTGGAAGCGAAACCAAGTTTTGGAAATATTCTTGTATGGAAGACTATCTATTCAACCGATTCTGATTTTTATGTGGATGCAGTTCGTATTTGGTGGGACAAAGAGATTTTTTATGAAGGTGAAAAAATATCTAAATTGAGCATTAAGAGAGATTTCC
>JAQWLX010000074.1 GCA_029247075.1 Halieaceae bacterium
CTACATTTTTTTCAAGACGTTCCTTGTCGATAATGAGCACCGGAGTTGCAATCCCAGCTTTAAGAAGAGCAGATCGAATATCATCAAAGTATGGATTAGCTGGGCCACTTTGATCGGACGGTCGGAGCCCTATTGTTGCCAAAGTCCCTGCCCCGGCTGCGCCAAAAAGAATTCTACGTCTCGTCAACTTTTGTATAGTCACTTTGAATGCCCGAGAATCTGAGATAAATGTGGATTAAGAAGCTTTCCTTGCGGATCCAGTTCCTTCTGCAAATCAGCGAATTGATTCAGCATTGGATATTCCTTTGACAATTCATTGTAACGAAGGCTATGCAACTTACCCCAATGCGGCCTGCCCCCGGCATTTTTGAATAATGGCTCCAAGATCTCGTAAAAATAATCAAATGATTCATTAACAGCGGCATGCGCGGAAATGGCAAAACGGTTACCGTCATTAAAAGGACTCAACCACGCACCATCCTTGGCAATATAGCGAGCCTCAATGGGAAAGAAAACTTCTTTTCGCGAATCCAAAATCCTGATCACTTCTCGAATCACTTCGATTCCCCTATCTCCGGGTAACTCATATTCGATTTCATTAAACCTGGTCGGTCGATGGGTTGATAGCAAACGCCAAGATTCATCCGTTGAATCTTCTACCAGTCCGATCGGTGCGCTTTGCTTAAAAAGTCTTCTTCTCAGCCATGGAGACCAACCAAAAACATCTCGGAGTTGTCTTAGACTTTCCAACATTTCCTCATCTTCACCAGGATCTCTTCCCGCTACCGGACCGGAAAAAATCTCATGGGTAATCCCTGCCGCATACCCTGTGCCGGGAAAATAATAAAATTCAAAATTTCTATATTTTCTCGACAGATTTTCCGATTCCTCTAGCAACTCATCAATAGGCTGCAACCAAACGCGTCTGCGCAAAGAGAACGCTGGCACCAGCTTCAATGAATATTCAACCAAAATGCCAAGTGCACCCAGACTCACCTTGCCAGCACTAAACAAATCCGGATGAGAGGCCGAATTTACCCTCAAAACCTCGCCTTCTACCGTAATCAGCTTGAATCCACTGATATAATCATGAAGCGCCGTTAATTCTCGTCCGGTTCCATGTGTTGCCGTAGAAAATGATCCGGCTAATGTTTGCACATCTACGTCTGGCAAATTAGGAAATGCTAATCCAGCGTCATTTAATTCTCTTGCAGCCTGCATAAGATTAGTCCCAGCCCCAAAAGTTGCGATTCGATTTTTAGCATCAAATGATTTGAGTCCATTAAATCGATTCAGCTTAATTATAGTTCCCTCTGACGGCACTAAGGGTGAAAATGAGTGGCCGCTCCCCAGAGGCCTAATCGGACCAACACTCTCCTTCAGTAACTGTTGAAGTTCTGCCTCATCTTCTGGTTCCACTATCCTCTTCGGTGTCGATTTGTGCAGACCAGACCAATTCAACCACAGATTTTTTTTTCTGCCAGATTCAAAATCTTGTAACAAATATCCTTCTCTCTCAAAGGATTGGCTATTCCATTTGGCATGTCGCACACCAGGAATAGCCGCTGCGCCAGCCGTTAAAACAGACCCCACTAGAAATTTTCGTCTGGATTTCTTCATTAGCTAAATCAGCTCTTGCTTACAACAGTTAGTTTTATACCACAGAGTTCATTACTTATAATGCTGCACTTTCGAGAAAGATATCTATCGAAAAACCCACATGTTCCTTGGTATCATTCTACCTAGCAAAAGGAGTCACGGCATGGATTTTTCAAGCGCAGTACAAAGCTTCTTCAATAAGTATGCCACTTTTCAAGGACGAGCTTCGAGATCGGAATTTTGGTATGCACAACTATTTATAATTTTAACTGGGTTTTTTCTTGGATTTATAGAAGGTTTACTCGGAATAAGTCCGTTTTCAGAAGTTTCCGTACTTGCATCGATCTTTCAGTTAGGTGTCTTCATGCCCTCTATAGCGATAATTGCAAGAAGATTTCATGACATCAATAAGTCAGGCTGGTGGTATTTCTTAATACTTACCATCGTTGGTGTAATTCCTGTTTTTTACTGGTTTTGCAAAAAAGGTAATGACTATGAAAATGACTATGGAGCAAATCCCCTTGATTTCGATGTCATCTCAGAAAAACCATCTAGCGAAACACTATCATCCAGAGATGAAGGCAATGACTAGCAAAACTAAGTCATTTAATCTTCAGCATTCTCTCGATTGAAATTCATGAGAAAAACATCTTCATCGAGACTTATAAGATTTTTGTTAATTTAAAATCAGTAGAGATGATTGTATGAGCATTGTAGAAAATCATACTCAAACTGAGTCACTATTTAGCCTCAAACAAAATTCACTTAGGTCTCCCTATCCACTCTACGATTATTGGAGACAGCTTGGGCCAATAGTATTTTTAAAAGAATATGATATTTATGTTGTGACTCGACAAGACCTAATTAAATCTATTAACAGAAATCCGACAGTATTCTCAAACCAAAATCCTTTAGGTCCTTCTTCAAAAGATGCAGCTGCAGCATATTCCACAGCCCTAAAAAACAGAGATTCAAACTTTATCGAAAAAGCAATGACGGTCTTGGCTCGCGGAAATGTTCTTTTTACTGCAGACCCGCCTGAACACACCAGACATCGGCGATTGCTCAATGGTGCTCTTAAGCGATCTGCAATAGAAAAATTTAGAACCGAAATCGATTCGATAAGCAAAACATTAATAAAAAACCTGCCTAGAAATAAAACCTTCAATATTATCGAAAGCTTGACTGTTCCAGTCCCAATTAGATGTCTTGCCAGATTGCTCGATGTGCCAGTAGATCGTGACTCTGATTTTTATCTCTGGGCTAGCGCAATCAATTCCACCATTGGAAACTCTGTGCCGCCTGAAAAAGTTAAGAAGGTTATAGATGATCAGATGGATTTTTGGAGTTTTTTTGAGCATGAATTAGAAGCACGAGAAGGTGTAACCGCGGAAGATCTTCTAACTGCAATTGCAAACGCTGAGTCTACCGAAGATGCTCCTCTTCAATTATCGGAAAAAGTTGGTTTTTGTACCCAGCTAATCGGTGCTGGAGCGGATACGACAACCAAGCTACTCGGATTTTCAATCCTAATGCTTGCACAAAACCCAGACCTCCAAAAAGCATTGCGTAATGACAGAACTATGGTGGGACCTTTCTTGGAGGAAATGTTGAGACTCGAACCACCGGTGCAAGGAATGTTTAGAGTTGCCATGCAAGATACAAGTATAGAAAATATCTTTATCCCAAAAGGTGCGGATTTGTGGCTGGTTTATGCTGCGGCCAATCGTGATGAGAATCACTTCATCTGTCCACATCAAATAGATATAAATCGAAAATCACCCTCAGAGCATTTGAGCTTTGGGAGTGGTCCACACGTTTGCATAGGTGCCAACCTTGCCAGAGAAGTGGCGCAAAGTGCCGTCCACGAACTATTAGAACAAACAGAAGATATTATCTGTGATAAAAACTGTGAAGAATTAATTATGGAATCCAGCTATATCATGCATGGATTTTGCGAATTACCTATCTTGCTTAAATAAACGCCAGAGTGCTACGGTTAAGCAATTCAACAGAAGAGCTGGTTAAAATAAATCAAAAAGTTAAAAAAGAGGATATTGATATCTGGCATTGATTTTTTGAGCAAAATATTGGGATGACGTAGTATGCGGCAGCTACCCATATAAAGAAAATCACAATGGCCGTATTTACTTTTAATATAAATTTGACCCATTCACGCATCTAATAAAACCTTACTGATCTAGTCGCTTTCGACATGAAACAACTTATTGTAGATTTTCCAATCGCCATCAATGTTAATAAAGGACAGTGTATCTAAAAAAATAGATCCCAAATACTTGTCTCGCACCTTAACAGATGCTGTTTTACCAGCAATTTCACAAGAAACAATTTCTAATATTATCTCATCACCATTTTCTTTTGGTGAAGGTTGCTGGGAACCGACAAAGTCAGCAAAATCGTCTCGGCTCATAAGCATCAATTCTCCATGCAAATATCCAGCTACTCTTGCATCGAGATGAAATATCTGCTCTATTTTTTCTGAGCTAGACTCAAACATCCCATCAAAATAAAGTTGAACTCCTAGCTTTATCCTTGCTATATCTTCCATATGTAGCCTCCCAAATTCACTCGTGTAACAATGAAAATTCTAAACATCAGAATTAGATAATTTTTCTATTAATGGAACATCTGCTTCCAACCAGTCAAACTTATCAAGCCTGGATGGTATACACCATTCGTAATCCGTATGCTCTATCATTGTAATCGCGCTTGTTTCACTGAAACAAAAATATGCATGCATCTTTAGTAAATAATCTGGATAATTGTGATGAATCGTAATTATCTTTTCCCCGACCATCACGTCGATACACAGCTCCTCCTTTATTTCTCGCATCAATGCATCCAATGGTGATTCCTTTGGTTCTATCTTTCCTCCTGGAAATTCCCATTTAAAAGATATGTACGGTAGATCACTATAGCCTCTTCTAACGCATAGTATTTTAGACCCATATTTAATAACACCTACAACAATTTCAACGTTCTTCATTCGTATCCACACTGCCTTAGTCTAACTACTTTTCCCATGGAAGTTGCTCAAAAACATAGCTAAACCGTCGCCACAATTAACGGTCTTCCTAATCCATTGAAATACTCTGTTGCCGAAGTATCTATAATCGCCTTGGAGAAGCCTGCTTCTAAAAGCTTATCAGTTATATCGAAGCCATAAGTCCTATAAGCTAACACTTTGCCAGCCCCACGTAGCAGATCATCATGGTACTCAGGCTCTTCTAAATAACAGATTTCGCCATCAATTAACGCAGCTCTTTCTAACGTTCTCTCATCAAGTCTTAGTGGTACGGAGAAGATAAAAACTCCTCCGGATCTGAGTACCCGACGGATTTCACGAAACCCGATGAGGTCATCCACTACATGTTCAAACACTTCGGTAGAGGTACAAAGATCAAAGGATTCATCCGCATAAGTAAGTCGTTCCACATTCTGACATTGAATTCCATTTCTCCATTGTCCCGGCGAGAGATCGGGCCAAAACTCAGAAACCTTTAGATTCATGCAAGATCTGCGTAAATAAGTTACGAAAGGACCTCTAGACGATAGTTCGTAAACCGCAAACTTAGACAAAGAATCGCAGTGAGCGTTTAAGACATGTGCCATAGACATATGAACTACACTAGCTCGACAACGCGGACATCGTATACCCATCTCTCCTCTAGCCAGCACGACTAAGAAGGGAAACTCACATAATGAACATGAGATTTTCAAACCTCCCACGTGGGTAGGTTCTATCAAGCGAGCATACGCAGAAATCATGGCGCTAATGCGTTGTAACAGTGGTCTCATGCCATGAACCAGTCTTGACAGATTATCATTTTCGGAAGCCTTGGCTTTTTTATCGGATTTAGGGAGTGGCTAAAAAACAGTTTGCATGGATACAAATATTGTCTATGCAATATCCTAATCACACTGGAAAGCCAATCACTAAATTGATAAGCAATATAGATGTTATCTTCCAAATTTTGAAGTCAATTCATTACTCGTTATAAGAGTTTATCTAACTTTAATCCAGAAACATTTAGCACTAGTTGCTTGCTTTTTTTAATGCTCTTTCTAAACTAGAGAAATGAGAACTACTGCCATTTTTTATTTGAATTCGATTCTTATCATTAGTGAATTCTTTTTTAATTTTGCGTTTTTTCTATGGTAAAGTCCTCAGGTATCCCTACATCACAAAGAGCGCACAAAATGACTACATCCTTTTGGATTAACGGAGAACTCAAGACTCTAGACGTTGATCCAAAAAAACCTCTACTTTGGGTATTACGCGAGGAACTCTCTCTAACTGGTACTAAGTTCGGTTGTGGAATATCACAGTGCGGTGCTTGTACTATACATGTCAATGGGAAGGCCAATCGCTCCTGCTTATTACCTGTTGGTCAAGTAGAAGGTAAACAAGTAACAACCATAGAAGGATTAGGAACTAGATCTGGGGAGCAGCACCCTCTTCAAAAAGCGTGGATCGAGCATCAGGTGCCACAGTGCGGGTATTGCCAGTCGGGACAGTTGATGTCTGCGGCAGCTTTACTCGACGAAATTCCGAAACCTAGTGACGCTGATATTGACCTGGCAATGCAAGGGAATATCTGTCGCTGTGGTATGTACGGTCGCATTCGCCAAGCGATCAAATCGGCTGCAATTAATCCAGCTGATGAGGAAGTCTCCAGCGCGACAAAAACAGATCATGGGTAACTGGACGAGACGGGCATTTCTTGCAACCGGGCTCGTTGCGGGAGGCGGATTAGTTGTAGGTATCGCAATTCGACCAGGCAATCAGATTGGCGATCTTCGTCACCTAGTCAAAGATGAAGGTGGGCAGCTAATCCACTCCTACGTAAAGATCGATACAGATAACATTATAACCGCAATCGTACCTCACGCTGAAATGGGTCAAGGAGCGCAAACTGCGCTGGCACAGATGTTGGCCGAGGAACTTGACGCAGAGTGGGACAAAATTCGCATCGAAGAAGCACCGGCCGTCGGCGAGTATGCGCACTTTGGTATAGGTAGAGGTTACTTATTCAAAGACCTGGATTTTCCAGATATTGTGGTCCCGTCGATTGATGGAGCGATGATGAAACTTAGTGATTCTCTAAATCTGCAGATCACCGGTGGCAGTATGAGTCTCCGCATCACTGGCTCACTTGTGATGCGCGTTGCCGGAGCAGCGACTCGACAGATGTTATGTCAAGCAGCAGCAAAAGCTTGGCACGTTCCACTACATGAAATTACAACTGAGGGTAGTTACCTTTTGCACACGGCGAGTTCGCAAAAAGAAGCTTACTCTGTATTCGCAGAGAATGTTTCACAGATGACTCCTTCTTTTACACCTAAATTCAAACAACATGATGAGTACAAAATTATTGGGAAATTTGTCCCCCGTCAGGATATCCCTCCCAAAGTAGATGGTTCAGCAAAATTTGCCCTAGATATCAGACGACCTAACATGCTGTACGCGACAATCATCCGGTCTCCTGTCTTTGGCGGTAACATTGTCAAAGTTAATGATCGCGCTACTCGTGCGATTGATGGTGTTGTCGATGTAATCGAGCTGTCATCGAGTCAGACCGATCATATGGTTGGTGCCTTTCAAGCTGGTGAAGCAGTTGCTGTCGTCGCAGATAGCTACTGGTCTGCGAAGCAAGGAATCGATGTGCTCGATGTAGAGTGGAGCGATATCGACTATGCTTCAGGTTCTAGCGAAGAGATTTTTGCGCAGTTCAGACGAGACATTTCTAATGCTGAAGAGCGCGAGTCTGATCTACTTCAAGGAAATACGTACGCAGAATTTTTAAGGGCATCTAAAATTCTAGAAGCTGATT
>JAQWLX010000083.1 GCA_029247075.1 Halieaceae bacterium
TTGATTTTATTATAAATAAACAAACGGACATTAAAATTAAAAGTAAACTTTTGATATAACAGATATAATCTTAATCCAATTATCTTTAATAAAGATAATTAATTTTAGTTATTATTTGAGAGAATGATTTGTATGCCTAGTAGAGCTGAAACTTATCATGTGCTTATTAATCGCTTGAAGGAGGCAGCGTTTATCTCGATAGGAGCGATAAACGCCTACATCATTCTCTCCTTGGCAAGTCATAACTCTTCCGATCCAGGCTGGTCTACTACGGGATCTGGCTCCCATATCTATAATCTGGGTGGTATAGCGGGTGCTTGGATCTCAGATATCTTGTTCTCTTTAGTTGGATATATGGCTTATTTTTTCCCTGTGCTTCTTATTTTCAGGTTTTTTCATCTCTTGCTGGTGCCAAAGATTAATGGAGATTTTTCTGCTTTAAACCTTTCTATCCGCTCTTTGGGCTTGATTTTAGTAATAGTAGCTGGTGCTTCGCTTTTGTCGATGAATGCTCTTGAGGTTGCCTCGATGCCTCAGGGCGCAGGTGGAATTGTTGGGATTATCTCAGGGAGTGCAGCTCTTGAAACGTTTAGTACGGCAGGAGGTCGCTTACTTCTTCTAGGGACCTTACTTTTTGGGCTTACCATACTAACTGATTTAAGTTGGCTAAGCCTTATCGATCAAGTAGGAGAGAGATCAATTAAAGCTTATGAGCTTCTAGTGACCTCTATTCTCATCTTGATTAGAAACATTGAATCCAAACAAATTCGGAATCGCCAAGCGAGAGCCAGAAAAGTTGAAATTGCAAAGCATGTAGAGCGAGAAAATAAACGAAAACCTCGTCGCATAAAACTACCAAAAAAAGAGAAAGAAAAAAGTGATCGTGCAGAGAAAGAGCGCCAGCAAAAATTATTTCAGACCCCAGTTTCAGGAGAGCTTCCGGCCTTACAGTTGCTTGACGATGCATCTAAAGATCTTGACAAAGGTTATTCATCTGAAGCCTTACAAGGGTTATCCAAACTTCTTGAATTAAAGCTTTCTGATTTTGGAGTTAGTGCAGAGGTCACGTCGGTTTATCCTGGCCCCGTAATTACGCGTTTTGAAATTCAACCCGCAGCAGGAGTAAAAGTTTCAAGAATCTCAAATTTAGCTAAAGATCTTGCAAGATCACTTTCAGTAATTTCTGTTCGTGTAGTTGAGGTGATACCGGGAAAAAGCGCAGTGGGCATTGAAATCCCAAATGAACATCGGGAGATTGTTAATTTTAAAGAAGTTTTATCATCCAAAGCATTCGACAAATCGAAATCACCTTTGAGCTTAGCTCTTGGTCATGATATTTCAGGCCAACCTGTAGTAGCGGATCTTGCGAAGATGCCGCATTTGTTAGTAGCTGGGACAACTGGGTCAGGGAAGTCAGTAGGCGTGAATTGCATGTTAATGAGCCTATTATATAAGGCGTCTCCAAGTGACGTGAGACTGATTTTAGTGGATCCGAAAATGTTAGAACTTTCTGTTTATGATGGAATACCTCATTTACTTACACCAGTCATTACCGATATGAAGGATGCGGCAAATGGCCTTCGATGGTGTGTTGCAGAGATGGAGAGAAGATATAAATTAATGGCTTCGTTGGGAGTCAGAAATCTTTCTGGTTACAATAAAAAGATTTCCGATGCTAATAATAAAGGAAGTGGCATACCTGACTCTTTCTGGAATCCTGATGATAATTCTTTATTGGAAAATAGTATTGACGCACCCAATCTAGAGGAACTTCCAGCCATTGTAGTCGTTATTGATGAATTCGCTGATATGATGATGATTGTGGGTAAGAAAGTTGAGCAACTAATTGCGAGAATCGCGCAGAAAGCTCGAGCCGCTGGAATACACCTGATTTTAGCCACCCAGAGACCATCTGTAGATGTTATTACTGGGCTCATAAAGGCCAATATACCAACCAGAATTGCATTTCAGGTGAGTTCTAAAGTGGATTCTAGAACCATACTTGATCAAGGAGGTGCCGAACAATTGTTGGGGCATGGTGATATGCTATTTCTTCCTCCAGGATCTGGGGTGCCTACAAGAGTTCATGGTGCCTTTTGCTCCGATGACGAAGTCCACAGAGTGGCGGCTGATTGGAAAAATCGAGGAGATCCAGCTTATATTTCTGATCTGATCGATGAAGGTCGAAATGTTGCCGTTATGCCTAGTGAAATTCAATCAGAGACGAACTCTAAGGATCATGAATTGGATCCTCTGTATGATGAAGCCGTCAGTTATGTAACTAAGAGTAGACGAGCCTCTATCTCTAGTGTGCAGCGCAAACTTCGTATTGGATACAATCGAGCAGCCCGGTTAATAGAATCCATGGAGAAGGCTGGTGTAGTAACAGAAATGGCATCTAACGGTCAGCGTGAAGTTATCGCACCACCTCCTGTGAGTAGCTGATGTTATACAAAAGATTGTTTTTACTATTCATTGCATTTTCTTTTTTCCACAATTTATCTGTGGCAAATTCTGATGAGGAGCAGTTCGATGTTCTCTTCTCTTGGCTGGATAGCTTTACATCTCTTTCTGGCACTTTCAGACAAACGCAATCAAGTGCTTATGACGGATTTTCTCTAGAATCTACAGGAGATTTTACGTGTCTCAAGCCTAGTTATTTCATGTGGCATCAAATTGCACCGGATGATCAACTGGTACTAAGTGATGCAGAATTTATCTGGCATTATGATAAAGACTTAGAGACGGTGGCCCGACGAAAGATATCCGATCAAATAGCTTCACTGCAGGTTTTACTGGGTGATTCGACTTCTATAAAAAACGGATATTCCATCGTTTCACCCAGTATAGGTTATTATCACCTAACTCCCTGGAATCCAAATTCGAACTTTCAGATGGTTCGTCTGTATTTTGCCGAACATGAATTGTCTCAAATTGAAATAATTGATCGGCTAGGTCAAGAGCAGAAAATAGAGATTTTAAACCTACGATATAACCCATCACTTACAGCGCAAGATTTTGTTGTAAATGCATCAGAAAACGCGGAACTTCTGTACGATGGAAACTTCTAACTCTCCTAATAAGGAACTGTTTGATACGCGTCATCCTGACGAACAAATATCAGAATTCTCAAAGTCATCTGATTCCGTCAATACAATTCCATTTGCCGCTGAAGTTCGGCCGCACAACCTGCAGGCTTTTTTTGGACAAGAACATTTAATTGGCGAACAAATGCCATTGAGACTTGCTATTGATTCTGGCGATATCCACTCAATGATCCTATGGGGTCCTCCAGGCGTGGGAAAGACCACTTTGGCTAGAATAGCCTCTAATGAGGCTAAAGCATCACTCATTGAACTTTCAGCAGTAATGGCTGGCATAACTGATATTAGACAGGCGATTGAATCCGGGAAAAATAACATCAAGATAGGAAAGAAAACACTAGTTTTTGTAGACGAGGTTCATCGTTTTAATAAGAATCAACAAGATAGTTTTCTTCCATATATAGAAAATGGAACAATTATCTTTATCGGAGCCACGACAGAGAATCCTTCATTCGAAATAAATAATGCGCTTCTTTCTAGATGTAGCGTTTATAAATTAGAAGTGCTATCAACCGAAACTCTGGTTCGACTTTTTAAGGAAGCTTTGAACTCAGCAAACCGCTCAAGTATGTATTTTTCGGATGAACAATTAGAGAAAGTTGCAATAAATTCAGATGGGGACGCCAGGAAAGGATTGAATGTTCTAGAAATCATTTTAGAAGCTCTAAAAAATGAATCTAAAGATAAGCAAGAACTATCTGACAAATTATTCGCGCAGATATTTCAGGCTAGCGTTCGTCGTTTTAATAAAAAGGGTGATTATTTTTACGATTTTATTAGTGCTTTGCACAAGTCTATCAGAGGTAGTGCTCCGGATGCCGCTCTATACTGGTTTTGCCGCCTAATAGAGGGGGGTTGCGACTCCATATATATTGCAAGGAGAGTAGTCCGAATGGCATCGGAAGATATTGGTAATGCAGATCCGCAAGCATTAAGTATTGCTTTGAACTCTTGGCAAGTTCAAGAACGCCTTGGGAGTCCTGAGGGAGAATTAGCTATTGCACAGGCTATTGTCTATCTATCATGCGCGCCAAAGAGTAATGCTGTTTATAAAGCGTTTAATAGCGCTAGATCAACCGTTCAAAATAGTAATAGCTTTGAAGTTCCAATCCACTTAAGGAATCCCACAACTAATTTAATGGCAGAACTCAATCACGGTTTAGAGTATAGATATAGTCATGATGAAGAGGGGAGCTATTCTGCTGGAGAATCTTACTTTCCAGAGATCTTAAAGGATTCTCTGTTTTATGAACCAACTGATAATGGCATTGAATCGGACATAAAAGAAAGGCTAAAGGAACTTAGGCTTAGAGACGTGAGAAGTTTACGGAAGCGTTATCCATGAGACCACAGTATCACCCCAGCTTTTGATCGAGTACAATTCAATTTCTGATTCGCTGGAACCGATCCTGAATCTTTCCAGTCTAATTTAAGCAGATCAAAGAATCTTGTGACAAATAAATGTTAGATATCAAAGAAATAAGAAGTAACCCAGCGCTTGTAGTTGATAGGCTTTTAAAAAGGGGAGTGGTTTTTGATGCTAAAACCTTCTCTAGTCTTGATTCAAAAAGAAAAGCAGCTGTTGTTAGAAGCCAAAGCCTTCAGGCCGAGCGAAAGGTGATATCTGGAAAAGTTGGTAAGTTGATCAAGGAGGGGTATTCCGTAGATGATGCCAAAGCAGAAGTCGCTGATAATTTGCAAAAACTAGAAAGCAGTTTAGAGGAGGCTAATACCGAATCTTCGTTGATTCAATCAGAAATCGATAAATTTATTTTAGAGATACCTAATCTTCCGGATGATTCGGTCCCAAAAGGATCTTCTGAAGAAAATAATGTGGAAATTTATCGATGGGGTGAACCAAAGACTTTTGATTTTGAAATATTAGATCATGTTGCTCTGGGAGAAGGTCTTGGTGATTACGATTCCGAGATGGCAAGCAAGATTGCGGGATCAAGATTTTCAGTTTTATATGATGGCTTGGCTAGATTGCATCGCGTGCTAATTCAATTCATGTTGGACAAGCATATTTCAGATTTTGGGTACCAAGAAATCTATGTTCCCTATTTGGTAAATTCTGATTCACTGTATGGCACAGGTAATCTTCCAAAGTTTGAAGAAGATTTGTTCAAAATTGAAGGTGACCAAAATTTTTACCTTATACCTACTGCTGAAGTACCCGTTACTAATGTGGCAAGAGATAGAATTTTTGAGACATGCGACTTTGTTAATAACGGGATCAGATATGTTTGTCATACCCCTTGCTCTAGAAGTGAAGCCGGTAGTTATGGGCGCGATACTCGAGGAATGATCAGGCAGCACCAATTTGATAAGGTTGAATTAGTACAGCTAGTCCCTGCGTTTAGAGGAGAAGCCGCACTCGAGGAATTGACGTCTCATGCGGAATCTATTCTTCAAGCCCTCGACCTGCCATATAGAAAGGTTCTGTTATGTGGCGGGGATATGGGATTTTCTTCCCAAAAAACTTACGATCTAGAGGTTTGGCTACCAGCGCAGCAGGCATATAGAGAAATCTCCAGCTGTTCTCTATTTGGAGACTTTCAAGCACGGAGAATGCGAGCGAGATGGCGTAATCCGGAGAATGGAGAGGTCGAGCTAATTCATACTCTAAATGGTTCAGCTTTAGCAGTTGGTAGAACCTTGGTAGCGTTACTAGAGAATGGGCAGAAAAAAAATGGTTCAATCGCAATCCCTAGGGCATTACAGCCGTATATGAGAGGCATTGACACCTTAACAAAAAGTTAAAAAATCACCCTTGCTGCTAGTCTATTTAATAGAAGAATAAGTATTGTCGGCTTTAACAATTGTAATTTCTAAACAGCCTAGAAATTTATTTTTTTTGTACTGTTTATGACTCTATGTTAATACTTTTGCCTAGCTGGCCTGTTTTTTAGTGCTAATTCAGATGATGTGCTCTTTTCCATTTTGTTGCTTGAGAAATCGATCAGGTCTGCCAGAATATTTCCGGCTTCCTGAAGGAAAAAATCCACACCTGCGTCATCGTCCAGAGAATTTTCAGTGTCCTCGTCCTCATCTAGCTGATTTATATTATCTATTTTTTCTAAGCCTTTTTGTCGTCGTCGGTTATTCTCTATTTCAAGAGCACGGGCTTCTCTCTCTAACCTTATTGTTTTTCGATCGACTTCATTTAAGGATATTTCTGTATTAGCTCTACTTTGGTTGGAAAAGACGATCCTTTCTTTAAGAGAGATGAAATCTGGATTTATCTTTCTTCTTTCTATAGACCTATAATTTATATAAGGAATAACTTCAGAAAAGTCACCATAGACTCGGTGTCTTACAGGGCTTATTTGGTCCCACTCCAAAGCATAATCAAGTGCGCTTTCACCAATGTCTTCTGGATTATAAACAGATGGAAAAGCTACATCTGGGACGACCCCTCTATTTTGCGTACTGGCACCCGAAATTCTATAAAATTTGCTCTCGGTTATCTTTAGCTGCCCAGAAGATAACGGAATTAGGGTCTGAACGGTGCCTTTCCCAAAAGAGCGTTCTCCTACGATGATACCTCTTCCATAATCCTGGACAGCTCCAGAGAAAATTTCAGACGCAGAAGCGCTTAGACGGTTAATCATTACTAATAGCGGTCCATTATAGTAAGGACTTTTTTTACGCTTTCCGTCACGCCAAATTCTTTTTGACGAGTGCTTTATTTGAACTGTTGGACCATATTCTATAAATAATCCAGTCAGGTCATTTGCTTCTTGAAGAGATCCTCCTCCATTGTCACGAAGATCAATGACAAGGCCTGCTATTTGTTCATCTCGTAACTCCAATAAAAGTTCTTCGACATCGCGTGTGGTGCTTTTATAGGTTGGATCTCCAGAACGCAAACCTTCAAAATCAATGTAAAAAGTGGGGAGTTTTATTACTCCTATTTTTACTTCTTTTTCATCTGACTTAATATTAATGATCGAGCTTCGGGCTGATTGCTCTTCAAGTTTTACCTTATTACGCACTATTGATATGGTTTTTCTTGTGTCAGTACTTTTGTTCGCGGGTATTACTTCTAGACGGACTGTAGTTCCCTTAGGTCCACGAATAAGTTCCACTACATCATCTAATCGCCAGCCGATTACATCATCGACAGGCCCTATTTGAGTTTGCCCTACGCCTACAATTCTATCCGATGGCTTAAGTTCCCCCTGTTTTTCCGCTGGTCCAGCTGAGATTAGTCTTTGTACCTTAGTATATTCGTCCTCCTGCATGAGCAGTGCACCTATTCCCTCTAAAGACAGGCTCATATTGATATTGAAATTTTCAGAACTTCTGGGAGACATATATTTTGTATGTGGATCGTACAATTCTGTAAGAGCATTAACATATAAACCGAAGACATCCGTTGAATTGTATTGTTCTATCGTTTTTAATTGTCTTTCATATCGCTTTCTCAACAGATCGACCGTGTCGCTCAAATTCTTATCTGTCAACGTTAAGCTAAGCACCTGATTTTTAATATGTTTACGCCAATTATCATTTAAAGCTTCATTAGTGTTAGCCCATTCGCGCGACTCAAGATCAGTGTTCAAATACTCATCAACGGTATAATCCATCTCGGAAATATAGCGGGGAAGTGCTTCAAGCATATTACCAATCCGTTTATTTGCACGCGCCTTAAACGTATTAAATATTTCAATACTCTGTGAACTATCGAGAATATTATTGTTATTAACATGCCTCTCAGCATTAGAAGAAAACTTGTCAATATCGGATTTACTATAGTAAAGCTTGCCAGGATCGAGCTTTTCGAAGTATCGAGTTAAATGTAGAGCCGCAAGCTGATGATTATAGGTGGATTTAGAGTAGTGTCTTTTTTCAAGGTTATCTATAAGTTCCTTGTATGCTGATTTTTGCGATTCACTAAAGGCTAAATTTCCCCCCAGAGAATAATTTGGAGCGAAAAAGAATAATATTAGACTGATTACGGCTGATATTATTCTAAAGTTTTTATTGATTATCGATCCATCCATGGTGGTTCTGCTCAGCGAAGTGGAACTATTCCTAGTCTAACTCGGTTTGCATGAGGTCAACTTACCGAGATATTGTAAATAATGACGTAAACTGCTAAAAAAAGGCAATGAAAGTTAGTCTTTAAGGCGATCTTCCTACGGTGGCGCAAATTCGATGATAATAAAACCCTCTGGGAAAAGCCTAGGTGCAACTATCACTGATGTAGAACTGAATAGGCCCCTAAGCAACGAAGCTATCTCACTAATAAGAGATGCATGGCTGGAATATCATGTGATCTCTTTTCCTGAGCAGTTTCTTGATCATGATCAACTTGTTAAGTTTTCGCTTGCTCTTGGTCCATTCGGCGAGGATCCATTTATCGA
>JAQWLX010000086.1 GCA_029247075.1 Halieaceae bacterium
TCAAAACCAAACCACCATTCGTCTGATGCGGCAGCAGCGGCGGTAGCTCGAGTATTACTTGGATGGACTTCATGAGATCCAGTTTGCACCTCACACATTACCAAAAAATCGCTATTACAAGGTCCTGGATAGGTGGTTGCTGGGATTAGTAGGCAGTCTGATGCACCGCCTTCCGCTTGCTGTGTGGACGACCCATCAAACGACCAATCTGGGGCATTTGGCTCATCGGTCACCTTTACCTTGCTCCTAAGCGATGGCTCAGGGGTATATCCATCGAGCCAAATATATTCAAATTTTTGCATTCGTTCGTTTCTCCATTTAAGTCTAACAATTATTTAATGGTTTACGTGAAGGATCAAAGCAATTCCTGTGCCAAGGAATTAATTTCAGTAACTACCTGATTTTATACACTTTATTTTCTATTCTAAGAGACGCTACAAGATAGATAGCACCAATATAGAGCATTAATGCACTTTAATAGAGCACCCAGTTTTTCTCTAACCTAGGCATTATTTAAGTGGAGATCTTAAAGGATAACTCATTGGTCTTATAAGATTACGAAGTTTTCTGCGAGAAGCAAAATTTCACTCTACTCAGAAATTTATATTTTAGATAACCGAGTAAGTCATTTTTAAAATATTGCCATTGAATTTAAAAAACTAAACATTAGATTATTGAGGGTGTCCTTGCAGCGAAATCTGACCTTTTGATAATCTGCTTCTTCAGCGATGAATATTTCAGGACGGAATATTAAATTTGAAAGCATTATTACAAAGAGTAAAAGAAGCAAGTGTCACGATCGAAGCTGATCAACTTAGCTCGATTAACCAAGGTCTTTTGATATTGGTTGGCTTGGAAAAAGGAGATGATATAAGCATTGGAATCCGGATTCTTGAAAAAATTCTTTCGTATAGAGTTTTTAATGACGCTGATGGCCGCATGAATCTCAGTGTAAAAGATATTGCTGGAGGAGTTTTACTTGTGCCGCAGTTTACTTTGGCCGCTTCGACTGGTAGAGGTTTAAGGCCAAGTTTTTCCGATGCGATGCCTCCAGCGGAAGCACACGACTTATTTCAAGAAATGTACCAGAAGTTAAAAGAAAGGTATGAGCCAACATTGTCGGGCCGCTTTGGAGCGGATATGCGGGTGGCACTAGTCAATGATGGACCAGTTACTTTTCTGCTTGAACTACGCTAAATTTTTAGCTGTCGGCTGTTTTGTTTGGATCATCTGTGTGTGAGGTATGTCATCTTCTAGGTATTCAGAACCTCTCACTTCGAAGCCAAATTCCTTGTAAAAATCTATCAAGTAACTCTGGGCACTAATACGTATCATCCGGTTGGGCCACTCTAGCAGGTTGTTGTCAATTGATCTTTTGACTAGTTCACGTCCAAGCCCTGCTCCACGTTTTTCAACTGCTATCAATATCCTACCCAGAGTGCTATAGATGGAATCTTTAGAAGGAGGTAAGCCACGAGCATAGGCAATAATTTTGTTGTTTTGAATACAGGTGACATGAGAAGCAACTTGATCTAAGCCATCAAGATCTAGATAGGCGCAGTTCTGTTCAACGACAAAAACCTTCTGCCGCAATTCCAGGATAGAATACATTAGTGACTTATCTAAATCAGAAAATTTGAACGTCTGCCACGTTAATTGATTTATGTCTATCATAAAAAATTAAGAGTATCAGTATCGTCTAGCGGTTAAAAAAAGCTACCATGTCTTGTTATCATAGCTAGGAAACGATAAATACAAAAGTCATGCATGAAAAAGGCTTATAGCAGATATTTCTTGGAGTTAAGGTGATATGGATTCAGTATTGATAGGAGATGATGGTTTTGAGGAGTTGTCCCTTAAAACTTATGCTGAACGTGCCTATTTAGATTATTCAATGTATGTGATCCTGGATCGAGCCTTGCCTCATATTAGCGATGGGCTAAAACCTGTCCAACGTAGAATTATTTATGCGATGAGTGAGCTTGGACTGAAGGCCACTGCTAAATATAAAAAGTCAGCTAGAACAGTTGGTGATGTGATTGGAAAATTCCATCCGCATGGCGATAGCGCAGCATATGAAGCCATGGTTTTAATGGCACAAGATTTTAGCTACCGTTATCCGCTTGTCGATGGACAGGGGAACTGGGGTTCCCAAGATGATCCTAAATCATTCGCTGCGATGAGATATACTGAATCTCGCCTCACGTCTTATGCGAGCATCCTTCTAGGTGAGCTGGACCAAGGCACAACGGATTGGGTACCGAATTTCGATGGCACTCTTGAGGAGCCAGAAGTCCTGCCCGCAAAGATCCCAAATATCTTACTGAATGGTGCAAGTGGAATTGCTGTGGGGATGGCGACAGACATCCCTCCCCACAACTTAAGAGAGGTTTTGCGAGCTACCATTAAATTACTCGATACACCAAGAACACCGATCGCAAGTCTTTGCGAAGATCTGATAGCCCCAGATTATCCAACAAATGCTGAAATAATTACTCCGAGAACTGAGATTCTGTCAATTTATGAATCTGGTCGAGGAACATTAAAGATGAGAGCTGTTTGGGAAGTAGAGAGTGGCGGCATCATAATTACGGCACTCCCCCATCACGTTTCCGGATCAAAGATACTGGAACAGATTGCCCAGCAGATGCAAGCCAAAAAGTTGCCGATGGTGATAGATCTGCGTGATGAATCAGATCACGAACATCCGACTCGACTCGTGGTTGTACCACGCTCTAACAGAATAAATAGTGAAGAGCTTATGAGCCATTTGTGCGCTACCACTGACCTTGAAAAGAGTTACCGCGTTAATCTAAATATGATTGGCATTGATGGGCGACCCGCTGTTAAGTCGTTAGATCAAATATTAAAGGAGTGGATAAAGTTTCGTATAGAAACTGTTCGCCGACGTTTACGCCATCGACTTGAACAGGTGGAAACTAGGCTGCATTTGTTGGAGGGGTATTTAGTTGCCTATTTAAATATTGATGAAGTCATTAGAATTATCCGTACTGAAGATGAACCTAAACCAGTTCTAAGAAAAAAATTAAAAGTCACTGAAATACAAGCTGAGGCTATCTTAAACTTAAGACTCCGGAATCTAGCGAAGTTAGAGGAGATAAAAATTCGCGGAGACCAAGATGATTTGTCTGCAGAGAAAGATACTCTAACGAAGTTATTAAGTAGTAAGGGAAGAATTAAGACCCTGATTAAAAAAGAACTGACTTTGTTGGGAAAGGAGTATGGTGATCAAAGACTTTCAAAAGTCGTTGATCGATCAGAATCTAAAGCTTTCAATGAGCTAGATCTCATCGCGTCTGATCCTATAACAGTTGTAGTGTCTGATCGTGGATGGATTAGATCTGCAAAAGGTCATGATATAGATCCTAGGACTCTCAGCTTTAAATCCGGTGATGCTTTCAGATTGTCATTTCGAGGGCGCAGTGATAATCCCGTCGTCATCATTGATTCCACTGGGCGAGCCTATACCTTTCCATCTCACAATCTTCCTTCAGCAAGGGGTCAGGGTGAGCCGGTTACAGGGCGAATAAATCCACCTTCCGGCGCCACTTTTGAAGGCTTAATGATGGGCGCAGCTGATACCCAATTTCTGGTAGCTAGTGATGCGGGCTATGGGTTCGTCGCGAATTTATCTGATTTACAAACTAAAAATCGCTCGGGAAAGACGGTTCTAATACTTCCTAACTCTTCTAAGGTTGTTCAACCTGCATTAATAAGTCAAAAAAAGGACTCCTGTGTAGTCGCCGTATCAAATGAAGGCAGAATGCTTATGTTCTCTTTGTCAGAACTGCCCGAGTTGGCAAGGGGTAAAGGGAATAAGATAATAAATATTCCGACTGCTCGTTTGAGAAATCGCGAAGAATGGATGGTTGATGTTCAGATCGTTGCCCCGGAAGATATTTTGGTAATCTTCTCGGGGAAACGCCATCTTAAGCTAAAGTTTTCTGATTTAGAGCGCTATCGAGGGGAGCGTGGTAGGCGTGGCTTAAAACTACCTAAGGGACTGCAAAAAGTTGACTCACTTCAAATCGAGCGCCATATCGAACTAATTTGATTAATCTAGAATTCCAATTTTGCGAATTATCATCCAGCGCTGTCTATCAATTATATCTAATTCCGGGACATCAAAATAACCTGCTGGAAGAAAACTATTTTGATAATCACTTTCCATAGAAATTCCCAGCGTTCTTTTGGCTTCTGAATCCGCTAAAAGTTTCTCACTGAGCAGCAACTCTTCTTCACTGGAATCGCACTGCTGCTGTAGTTTATTAAGACAAGTTTGGATATGGATCTCGCCATAAATGTCTTGGCTACCTTCAGTTTCCATCTCACAAAGATCAGCAGCCATTCGAATTTGAATAGATAGATCCATCTTGTCTCGAACTTCCTGTTGAACAGATCGAATAAGTTGACCACATGAAATCGCTCTGAACGCAGCGGATAAAACATTATCCTGCTCTTCAAAGAAAATAGCTGATCCAAATAGACGGACAACTCTTGTGTCACCTGCATAAAAATCCGCCGCATAAGAAATAATCTGCCTGATAGACTCAATATGTGCGCGAAGAGATACTTGGTCTAAAGTCTGAAGATATTTCTCTAAACTATGAATATTTAGGTAAAGGATGGCGGTTTTTTTATTAATTCTATCGGCGAAGTTTGTTGTTACGGGATATTTTAGAAGATTGAGTGGAAGGCTTTCGATTTGTTTTTCTAGTTCTGCTAAAACATTATTTTCCTTGAGATGATTGCTTTCTGTAATTTCTAGCTGTTCAGCCGCATAGCGGAGCCGGCGTGTAATAAAAAGAGACAACTTCTTTTTGGCGAAAAATATTACGATACTAAAAAATACTGCAAGGCCCATTAAACTCACAACAAATCTAAGTTGCAGAAGATCGTTACGCGAGGAGTTGATTTCGATAACTACGCTGCCTGCAAGATCTTTTCCGATCAAAATAGGAGCAGTATATTGAGGGAAGCCATCCGTGATTTCTCCAGAGCTTGCTAGAATGTTTTCCTCTATGTCATATACTAATGCGACTGTCGCCGAAGAATCGGAAATGAAAGACTGCAATGAACCTACTAGATCAATGAGGTCGCCCGTTTCTATAGATTCAATGATTTGCTTACTCAACTGATCAGCTAATGCTTGTCCTAGAAAATCTAGATTCTCTTTCTGTAGGTATAAACTGGAAATGCTAGCAAGAAAAGTTAAGATGAGGCCGCTTAAGAGAGAAAAAACCGAGCAAGTTATAGCAAGTTGAACTTCGAGGGTTGCTTTTAAAAAACGTTTAAACAATCTACTTGTCCCTTGGATAAAACATAAATAGCTAGAATGTAAAGCCTAAACCTACTTATATACCTAAGGCAATTAGTTTTCTGAAGTCACTTTGCAGTATAAAATCTCATTACTAAGTACGGAGAAGTCGGTTGAGTCAGCTT
Organism: Halieaceae bacterium; assembly: GCA_029247075.1. Lineage (GTDB taxonomy): Bacteria > Pseudomonadota > Gammaproteobacteria > Pseudomonadales > Halieaceae > CABYJX01. The sequence goes on from JAQWLX010000086.1 coordinate 5,464, forward strand.
GAACTAATTACACTGTCGGGCCATGATCAGCAAGGCCTGATTTCCGGAGTGATGGATATACTTGCTAACTACGGCGCAAATATTTTGGATCTTGGGGAATCGGTTATCTACTCAACCATAATTCTGGGAATTCTAGTAGAGACTTCTGATGAAGCAGATGACGAGAAGCGACGTCAACACCTAAAGGATTTTGTGAAGGACAAAAATCTCTCGATATCTTTTTCCAGTATTGATTTTCCAAAGTATTCCAAATGGGTTAAAAGAGAAGACTCTCCCAGATTTATTGTTACCTTGCTCGCACGAAAATTGTCTGCCGAACACTTGTCTAAAGTAGCGGAAGTAATCTATAAAAACGGATTAAACATAGATGAAGTTAAGCGACTTTCAGGACGAATTTCGCTTGAGGAAGCAATAAAAAAAGAAAATAAAGTGTGCATCGAATTTTCACTAACCGGTGAACTAGATAACTCCATGAATTTTAGGCGTAATCTTTTAAAATTAAGCCGCTCATTAGGTGTGGATTTAGCATTCCAGGAAGATAATCAGTATCGTCGCAATCGAAGGGTGGTGGTTTTTGATATGGATTCGACTTTAATTGAAACAGAAGTGATTGATGAGCTTGCTCAACTGGCCGGTGTTGGTCAGTCTGTAAAAAATATTACGGATAAGGCAATGTTAGGAGAAATTGATTTCGAAAAAAGCCTTCGAGATCGTGTCTTTTTGCTCAAAGACTTACCAGTTTCTGCACTAGAAATTGTTGCAGAAAAATTACCTATAACTGAGGGTGCTGATAACTTAATTAAAACATTACGTATGCTGGGATATAAGACAGCTATAATTTCTGGAGGTTTTTCTTTTTTTGCAGATAAATTGAGAAATGAATTAGGTATTGATTATGTTTTCGCAAATAGGTTAGAGATATTAAATGGAAAATTAACCGGACAAGTCGTTGGTACGATAATTGATGGTGAAGGAAAGGCGAAATTATTGAAGGAAATTTCTCTACAAGAAGGGCTTGATAGTGAGCAAGTAATAGCAGTAGGTGACGGAGCAAACGATATTGCTATGCTAAGCGCCGCCGGTCTCGGGGTCGCATTTAGAGCTAAGCCCAAAGTTATTGAAAGTGCGGAGCAATCCATCTCTCAGGTTAGTATTGATTCTATACTTTATCTTCTCGGGATAGCCGATCGACATCATGTGGCCCACATAAAAAACAATTTTTAAAATTCTTTGCTGCTGATAAATCCAAGTCTCTAGGTTATTATTAGACATTATTCTAATGCTCCGGATTTTATTTAAATGGCTAATTATTCTACAAATGAATTTCGTTCAGGAATTAAAGTGATGCTGGATGGAGATCCATGCAGTATTCTGGAAAATGAATTTGTCAAACCTGGTAAAGGTCAGGCATTCAATCGGGTTCGATTAAGGAACTTAAAGACAGGTAGAGTCTGGGAGCGTACATTCAAATCAGGTGATAGCCTGGAGTCGGCAGACGTCGTTGATCGATCAATGGAGTATTTATATAACGACGGTGAGTTTTGGTATTTCATGGAGCCAGATACTTTTGAGCAATATCAGGCTGATTTAAATGTTGTTGGTGATTCAAAAAAATGGCTTAACAAACAAGATCGATGCGAGATAACTCTTTTTAATGGAATCCCATTGTCAGTTTTACCTCCCAATTTTGTAGAGTTAGAGATTGTAGAAACAGATCCCGGTCTTAAAGGAGATACCGCGCAGGGTGGGAGTAAGCCAGCAACATTGAGTACAGGCGCTACAATAAAAGTGCCGCTATTTCTTAATCAAGGGGAAATCGTTCGTGTAGATACTCGTACCGGAGAATATCAAAACCGAGCAGGCAAGGACTGAACTATTGTCATCTTGGGAGCCCAATGCTAGCAGAAAATTGCTAGAATCCCGTGCCGCGCTTCTAAACACAGTTCGTATTTTTTTTTCAGAGCAGGGGGTTCTAGAGGTAGAAACTCCGTTGTTAGCCAGTTCCAGTATTACTGATCCAAATATTGAAATATTCGAGATTGAATCTGAGCAAAAGAAATATTTACAGACCTCTCCAGAATATGCGATGAAGAGGCTTTTATGTGCAGACAGCGGTCCAATTTTTCAGATCGCTAAAGCCTTTAGGGATCAAGAGATTGGAAGATACCATAATCCAGAATTCTCCATTCTAGAATGGTATCGACCAGATTATGATTATCACAAGTTAATGTCAGAAGTATTTGAATTAATTAAAGTATGTCTAGGTCGTTCGAAGTATAAAAAAATTTCCTATAGAGATATATTTTGTGATCTGCTCGAAATTGATCCATTTATTGCCACTCAAGATGAATTGTTGGCAGTGGCGCGCAGATGCTTAGACGATATCAAACTTGACCTTAAGAGATCAGAGATCCTTGACTTGCTAATGGGAAATGTTCTGCAGCCGAAACTCAGTAGCGAAGGAGTCTGTTTTATCTTCGATTACCCTGAAGATCAAGCAGCTTTGGCTAGGCTTCGTAATGAAAATGGTATTGTTGTGGCAGAACGATTTGAACTCTTTATTGATGGAGTAGAGCTTGCCAACGGTTATACGGAACTTGCAAATGAATCACAGCAAAGAATGCGGTTTATTTCAGAAAATAAGCTAAGGATAGAAATTGGTAAAGAACCTCGGGCAATAGACGAAAAATTTATGTCGGCCCTAAAATCTGGGTTACCGTTCTGTAGTGGAGTGGCGGTTGGGTTGGATCGTCTCCTGATGCTTCAGGTGGGTTGTTCATCTATTGCAGAGACACTTGCATTTAGTTGGGATAATTGCTGATAGTGGATCTGAAAAGCAGTCTTAACTAAATTATAACGGCTGGACCATACCCTTCTACAAATTCTTTTGGTAGTCGTCGAGGCTTCCCAGTACTTATTTCTATACATGCGAAGTGCATTGCTCCACGCAATAGGGTAGCCCCATCTTCCCGAATTATCTGGAACTCTCTTTTCATAGTCAATTTTTTGTCCCAGGACACGATCCAGGTGCCTATTTTCATCTTATCGCCGACATTAGAAGCCCTTAAATATTTGTATTCACTATAGGTTATGGCCATTGCTCTATCTAATTCTTTATAGCGCCCTATATTCAATCCTAGTTGCGCAGAATGTGCCCACGCTACTTCCTGACACCAATGGACATATACTGTGTTATTAGTATGAAGGAGTTCATCGACATCATCCTCTAAGACCAATCGATCTAGAAAGAAAGGGTCCGGGTAATCCCAATCAGGCTCTGCAATTTCCATTAATTTGCGACCAAGCTAACTTCGGAGTTGGAGTCGCTAGGCTTTAGCGCTATTCCAAGGAAACCATAAGATATTGCGATTAACGGACATAACCAGTTTAAAAAGGCATATGGAGCATAACTTATTGTTGCCACTCCCAGTGTTGCTGACATATAAGCTCCACAGGTATTCCATGGAATCAATGCCGATGTCATAGTTGCTGAATCTTCAATTGTTCTTGATAGATTCAGGCTTGAAAGCCCTATTTTCTCATACTCATCTTTAAACATTCGTCCTGGTAATGAAATACCCATGTATTGATCAGCCGTTAGCGCGTTTGTTCCTACGCAAGCAATCGTGGTTGCGCTTATCAGACTGCCGGCGCTGGTGACTCCTTTAAGCGCCCGATTAATGAGGAATCTAAGTATTCCAGTAGCTTCCAAGATACCCCCAAAGCCTAAAGCCGTGACAATTAGCCAGACCGTGTTTAGCATGGAACTCATCCCGCCTTTACTTAACAGTTTATCGAGAAATTCGTTTCCGCTATTTAATTGAAATCCGTCGAAGAGGCTTATCCAAATCCCTTTGAGTGTTGCAAGGCTGATTGAAAGCCCGGGAGAGTTAGCGAGATCAGCAGCAACATTTGATTGGAAAATTGCAGCAAAAACAGCTCCAAATAAACTACTTATTACAATGGCTGGATATGCTGCTATGCGCTTATAAATTAAGATCAGCATAAAAATCAGTGGTAGGAGAAGATGCAAACCAATATTAAATTCTGATCGAAGGTTTTCTTGTAAAATTCTGATATCGTCGGGAGATGTCGCGATTGACTCACTTATTATTAAAAGAATAATAAGTGTTATTGCATAGCCAGGAATTGTAGTCCACAGCATATGCTTAATATGTTCAAACAAATCTTGGCCAGCTACGGCCGATGCAAGATTGGTAGTGTCTGATAAAGGTGAAAGTTTATCGCCGAAATAGGCTCCAGATATAATTGCACCGGCAGTTATTGCTGGGGAAAGTCCAAAGCTAGTTGATATTCCCATAAGACCAATACCTAAAGTTCCAGCTACAGTCCAAGAACTACCGATACTGACCGCTACTACGGCAGAAATCAGAGAAGATGCCGCGTAAAACATACTTGGTTCAAGAATCTGTACGCCGTAATAAATCATGCTTGGCACAGTGCCGCAGAGTATCCATGTCCCTATCAAACCTCCAACAGCAAGTAGAATTAAGATTGGTGCCAGTCCTATCATAATCCCGTTTAGAATCCCTTCCTGAAGTTGCGGCCAAGGAATCCCAATTTTTTTCCCCACTATAGCGGCAGCAAATGTGGCCATCACTAGCGCAATTTGATTTGCTCCATATGAAGAATCTGAGCCAAATAAAAAAACTGATAAACCTAAAAGAAAGATAAGTAGCGTAAGTGGAAATAGAGCAAGGGCGATACTGAGATTTCGTTCCTTTACTTCGTTATCTTGCATATGAGTCATTGGCCTCTATTAAGAATATTTTCTATAGGAGTTGAAGGTGGCGCAAAAGCGCTAGTGTTATTATACCCCCAAGATTTTTTAAATATCTCTATTTTCTCTATCGGTTTTAACTACTAGGATTTTGTTAGTGATCAATAAAAATAAATCTTTCTACTATGGTTTGTCAGCGGTGTTTTTGTGGTCCACATCTGCAACTGCTATAAAACTTGCGTTGGACGTGTTAGATGTTTTTCAGCTATTGTTTTTTTCTACGTTTACCTCTGCGATTATTCTCTGTTCTATAGTGTGCTACCAAGGAAGGCGCACACTTTTTTTTGACGTAATAAAAACTAAACTGAGTTACTTTCTTGGGATGGCAATACTTAATCCGCTAGTTTTTTACTTTTTATTATTTTCTGCTTACGGCCGCTTGCCTGCTCAGCAAGCACAAACGATTAACTATACTTGGGCAATAACTCTGGGTTTGTTAAGTGTGCCGTTGTTGGGGCAGCGACTGGGTAAAGTAGATTTCTTGGCTATGTCTCTTGGTTACTTTGGAGTAGTGATAATTGCCACTCAAGGTAGTTTCTTGTCATTAAAATTTTCCGATGAACTGGGAGTTTTTCTTGCTCTATCCAGCACTATTGTTTGGGCCCTTTACTGGATAATTAACGCTGCTCAAAAACTGGATCCAGTAGTGGGCTTGGCGATTAATTTCATATTTGCTACTCCTTTCGCATTCGTATTAACCTTGCTATTTTCTGATTCTTTAGCTATCAACTTGGACACTATCTTCCCGGCCATTTATATAGGTATTTGTGAAATGGGGGTTGCTTATGTTTTTTGGATTTTTGCTCTTAGAAAAACAACTTCTATTTCCCGTGTGGGGAACTTAATCTTTCTCTCTCCGGTGCTTTCGCTGATTTTTATTGCACTCATATTAAACGAGACTATTCAATTGGCCACACTAATTGGCTTGGTGTTAATTATTCCAGGAATATATCTACAAAACAAAAAAAGCCAAGCAAAATGAAATGAGGCTTTAATACATTCCAAATATAACAGTCATGGATCAAGATGTTTAGTATTTGGATGTTCGTTGGGTTTAAAACCAGGTTTAACTAAGCACAACTGCACAGCCCCTATAACTCGCTCTCGAAAACCACCTTCACAATAAGCGAGATAAAATTCCCACATTCGAATAAATCTTTCGTCAAATCCCTGGCGGACGACTTCCTCTGATTTGGATAAAAATCTACCTCTCCAGATAGATAAAGTTGTTGCATAGTCATGTGCTATATCTCGTAAGTGCGTGATTTGCATATCCGTATCTCTCCCTACATGGTATGCAATTTTTCCTATTGAAGGGAGGCAGCCTCCAGGGAAAATATATTTCTTAATGAAATCAACCGTATTGGTGGCGGCTCGATATCTTTGATCTGGGATGGTTATTGCCTGTAATACCATCTTTCCATTTGGCGTGAGTAGTCGACTGCAAGATTCAAAATATTTCCCGAAAAACTGGTCACCTACTGCTTCTATCATCTCTATTGAAACCAGTTTATCAAACTGCCCGCTTAAGTTGCGGTAATCTTCGAGTAATACACTTATTTTTTCCTCTAAACCGTATTTCTTCACTTTCTCTAGCGCATATTTATATTGTTGTTTTGATATTGTCGTTGTTGTTACTTGACAATTAAATTGTTGCGCAGAGTAGATGGCCATTCCACCCCAACCAGTGCCAATTTCTAATAGATGATCTTCTTCGGTTAGTTCTAGCAGTTGACAAAGGTTGTCGAGTTTATCCTGAGACGCCTTGTCAAGATTACTCGCCCCATCAAAAAATACAGCTGACGAATACATCATTCTGTCATCTAGAAACAACTTAAAAAAATTATTACCTAGGTCGTAGTGAGCTGCTACGTTGCGTTGAGAACCTTCAACGGTATTTCTGTTAAAGAAATGTTCTATTGAGAGTCTGAGTCTGCCAGCCAGATTTTGCTGATAACGCATTTTTTCTAACATACTTAGATTCGCACTGAAAAGTTGTATGACTATTGGGAGGTTGGGGGAGTTCCAGCCTCCATCTATATATGCTTCACCTGACGCTAATACTCCGCCACTTAAAATATTTCCATAAACGCTTCTGTCATGGATTATCACTTCTGCATTAAGATCTTTTCTTTGTTTGTCTTTGCCTAAAGTGATTTTCCCATAATCATCTTCTATAGTTAAAATCCCAACTGAAATTTTATTAAATAGTCTTAACAAAATGCTTCGGCTTAGCGATTTTTTTCTATCAGATAGTTGATTCATACCTAATAAATTAAGTAGTGAGATAATACCTTTAGTCATTTAATGCCTCGGAGAATTTCTTTTAGGATGAGAATGAAGTGGCGTACCCTTGACAAATAATTTGAGCGCTTCCCAATAGATAGCCGCTCCTATATTGATGGTCATGAGCGGATATCGAATCAGGTGTAGATTTAATGACCATGCATTTAAGGCTCTCGCTTTTAGAGCTAGGCTGGCATCGAAGATCAATCGATCATCCTGATAATTTTTTAAGTGGACTATTAATCTTGATCCTGGTGCATTGCTGCGCCAGTGATACTGCATGTCCATTGGGTTGAAAGGAGACACATGAAGCGATTTTTCAAATTCTGTTTTTAACCAAGTGTCAGTCCCAGGCCCCTCGAGGACATAGCTGTGACGTTCGTCCCAAGGGGTGTTGTTAACCTCGGCGACAATATACTGCAGTTCGGTCATTTCTCGGTTGTAGCAATAATAAAATGCGATAGGGTTCATTTGAAAACCAAAATAGCGAAGGTTTGCGAGCAAAAAAATTGGCCCGTCATGAAGAGCCTTTGTTTCCACAAATATTCTTTGCCGCACTTCTTCGATTAGTGAGTTTTTATTATCGCCTAGGAAATCTGACCTCTTAAAATAACCTAAAGCAAAATGCCGAGCGGACCAAAGCGGAATTTTATCTAGTAAACCCGGAAGTTCCTGAAGACAAATGAAGGGCATAAAAACACGGTACGTGAAACTATGCATAGTGGGTTCGTGTCTTCGGTGACGAAGTAGGCCGGTGTATAGTTTTGACTTCATGTGTTTATATGTGGCACTTATGTTAGTTCTTTGGCAATTTTAAGAGCGCTATTAACTCCATCTTCATGGAAACCATTCCCCCAATAGGCTCCGCAGTACCAGGTATTGGAAACGCCATTTATAGAAGCCCAATGTTTTTGGGCTGAGCAGGCCTTGAATGAGAATACTGGGTGTTGGTATTCGAATTTCCCCAGAATCTTACGCGCGTTTATTGAGTTGGAATCATTCAGAGTGATACAGAATGTCTCGGGAGCAGAGATTCCTTGAAGAATGTTCATATTGTATGTGACTGTTGCCCTGTAATTATTCGATCTCAATCTATAGTTCCAGCTACTCCAGACTTTAGGATTTTTCGGTAATAGTTGAGTGTCAGTATGTAAGATAACCTCATTAACCTGATAGGGTATGGCTCCTAAAATTTGCTTCTCTTCTTCGAGTGGATCCTCGAGAATTTTTAGGGCTTGATCAGAGTGAGTTGCTATGACGACCTGGTCAAAAAAATAAGTCTGTCCCCTTTCTACTTGAACACGAACTTTATTCTTTTCTTGTCGTGATATTGATGTTACTCGACAATTCGTAAGAATATTGTCTCTAAATCTCGAGGTTAGAGGAGCAAGGTATTCTCGAGAACCTCCTTCAATTACATGCCATTGAGGTCTATTTCGAATAGAGAGCAATCCGTGATTATGAAAAAACGAAACAAAGAAAATAGCAGGGAAATCCAATACGTTATCCCAGTCTGCAGACCAGATTGCCGATCCCATGGCAATCAGATATTTATCTACAAAAATTTTGCTATAGCTGTTTCTTAATAGGTAGCAGCCAAGTTTTTCTGAAGGGTCTATGTTGTTTGTTTTTAGATCGTTTGTGGCTTGTTTATTAAAACGAATAATGTCTCTAAGCATCGTCAAGAAAGACCAGGAAAATATATTTTGGCGTTGAGCAAAAATCGCATCTAGATTCTTGCCGGCATATTCAATACCTGTTTCTAGATCGCTTAAAGAAAAACCCATAGAGGTGTTTTTTTTTGCAATACCTAGCTCTTCTATTAATTTAACAAAATTTGGATAATTCCTATCATTAAAGACAATGAAGCCTGTATCAATTTGGTAGGTCTTATCATCCAGTTGAACGTCACATGTCGCCGTGTGTCCACCAATTCTTCTCTCGGATTCAAAAACAGTTACTTCATGGCTCTTTTCGAGAAAGTAGGCACAGGAAAGACCTGAGATGCCTGAACCCACAATTCCTATTTTCATAGCACCCTTGGCCAAAATATTTTACTTTATCTAACTTACCGTGTTACGAATTATAGCTTTTTTTGGATCAACCTTTTAAAAACTTAAGAGGATCATATGATCCGAAAGAGGAAAAAGTTCGTAAATGCAGGAAGTCACCATACTTGGTAAACTATTAACACACACAGAGTGGACTTATGGCAGTGCCAGATTCAAAAAAGACCGAAGATCAAAAGGACTGGGATGCATGTCTCGCGTCGATAGCTGTCTCCAATTCAGAGGCATTTGCGGATTTTTTCAATCACTTCGCCCCGTTAATTAAGTCATTTGCTTTTTCAGGGTCTTCTATGTCTGCAATCCATGCCGATGAATTGGTTCAGGAAGTCATGATTAAAGTTTGGCAAAAAGCAGCAGCATTTGATCCTAAGAAAGCCTCAGCAACCACTTGGTTATATGCGGTCGCTAGAAACTGCAGAACTGATCTCTACAGGAAGCTTCGAAAATTTGATACGCCCCTAACTGCAGAAGATTTGATGATAGAGGAAGAGTCGCAAGAAGCGTTTGATCTCTTACAAATAAAGCGGAATGCTGAAACTATTCGAGAAAAGCTACAAGCCTTACCGAATGAGCAAAGACAGGTTATCGCAAAAATCTACATGGAAGGAAAATCTCACTCAGAAGTTTCCGCTGAATTAGACCTGCCATTGGGTACCGTTAAATCGAGAGTGCGCCTAGCGATTAATAAGCTCGGTGTTCAGTTGGCACCTACGGGAGATTCGCATGATTAAGCATCATCCAGATGTTAATTTGTTGGTGGATTATGTGTCGGGAAATATTTCCCCTGCGAAGGCCGGATGCATTTCTACTCATAATAGCTATTGTGGTATTTGCCGAAAAACCACCTTCCAGTTGGAGACTTTGGGCGCAGAGTTATTAAAAGATTTAGAGTCACCACCAGTCCATAATTCGACCTTCGATTCAGTGTTAGCTAGATTAGAAAATTCACCCCAAGGCCAGAGTGAATCGTTGAATTGCAAGCAAGAGTCGTTTCCTCTTGTATTAAAGAAGTTAATGAGTAAAGAGTTTGAAGATCTTGAGTGGAGGAAGGTGACTAGTGCGTTATCTGTAAGTCGGTTACATACAGGTGACTTGAAACATGAATGTGCGCTATACCAAATAGCCGCTGGAGGAAAGATACCTGAACACGATCATAAAGGTGTCGAGATGACTGTTGTCATTAGCGGAGGATTTTCCGATAGGCAGGGTGTGTATCATAAGGGAGATTTCATTTTTCGTGAAAAAGATCAGATTCACGCGCCAACAGCATTAGAATCAGAAGATTGTATTTGTTTGGCTGTTTCTGACGCTCCCCTGCGTTTTACAGATTGGAGATATCGCTGGATGAATCCCTTTCTTCGTTTTAGTGCAGGTTAGAAACGCTTTTTTTTACGCCATTTTTGTTCTTTCAATAGTATAATTTTAGTCGATATTGCATTTTGTCTCCTATAAAATCCGTCTTTTTATCATCAAAACTAGAAGATATTAAGGGAATTTAGCGTTATGCATCTAGTCGTACCTAGAGAAATCCTCCCCGGGGAAAATAGAGTTCCGATTATTCCAGATACTGTAAATAAGTTTTGTCGTCTAGGAGCGATCGTCTCTATTGAGAGTGGTTTAGGTAGTAGGTCAGGGTTCACTGATGAGGAATACGAGCAAGCTGGAGCAGTAATCTCTTCGGAAAGAGCCCAATTAATTCAGAGTGCGGATATGCTACTCAGACTGCGCAAGCCTGCAGTGGGAGACGTGACTTTGATGAAAGAAGGATGTGTTCACGTTAGTTATTTGGATCCATTTAATGAGAAGGAATTAGTATCCGCACTGATGGTTAGAGGTGTAACCGCAATAAGTATGGAGATGATTCCAAGGACAACTCGCAGCCAAAAAATGGACGCCTTAAGTTCGCAAGCAAATCTTGCTGGTTATGTGATGGTGATGCAGGCGGCGATCCATTTGCCGAGGATATTCCCAATGATGATGACCCCAGCTGGAACATTGAAGCCCGCAAATGTATTTGTTATTGGAGCAGGTGTAGCAGGTTTGCAGGCAATAGCAACTGCTAAGCGATTGGGAGCGAAAGTGACTGCTTTTGACACTCGTCCAGTCGTCGCAGAGCAAGTGCAATCTTTAGGCGCTAAGTTTCTCGAAATTGACTTGGGTGAGACTGGTCAAACTAGTGATGGATATGCTAAAGAGTTAAGCGCCGAGCAAGTGGAGTTACAAAAGAAAGCGCAGGCCGAGGTTATAGCTAAGTCAGATGTTGTTATTACGACGGCGCAGGTATTTGGCCGAAAACCGCCGGTGCTTGTTACAAAGGAAATGATCTCTGGGATGTCTCCAGGTTCGGTAATCGTTGATATGGCCGCAGAAACTGGAGGCAATGTCGAAGGCTCAGTTCCTGATGGAGTGATTGAGATTTCTGGAGTTACCGTAATTGGTAAGGCTAATTTAGCAGGATCGGTAGCAAAAGACGCTAGTCAAATGTATTCGTCTAATCTTTTTAATTTGATTGAGGATAATTGGAGCGAAGAAAAAAATGCCTTCATTGTTGATTTTGATGACGACATCTTGCGTGGATGTGTCATTACCCATGGCGGAGAAGTAGTCCACGATACGATTAAGCAAATATGGCAAGGAGACTCTTGACATGATTCCTCCCGAGGTTTTTTTAACATTTATTCTAATGTTGTCGGTCTTTTTAGGTTTTGAATTGATTAGCAAGGTTCCTGCGACCTTACATACTCCTTTAATGTCTGGTGCGAACGCGATTTCAGGTATTACGCTAGTTGGTGCGGTCGGTTTGGCGGGGACTGGAAATCACGACTTGTCCAATTGGCTTGGTGCTGCTGCGGTTGGCCTCGCCACTATAAACGTGGTGGGTGGATATTTGGTTACTGATCGTATGCTTGCAATGTTTAAAAAGAAGGAGAATTGATTATGGACATTCTTATTCAGTTCTCTTTTGTGGTCGCTGCTGCCTTGTTTATTTTTGGTCTTAAGCAGCTTGGCTCACCCGCCACCGCTAGGCGAGGAAATTTAATTTCATCGATTGGAATGTTGATTGCAATTGTGTCAGCACTGGTTGATCAAGGGATTGTTGAATATCAATTTATTCTAATTGGCATAGCTCTAGGCGCAATCGTTGGTGTTGCGGCGGCGCGATTGGTGCAGATGACCTCTATGCCTGAGATGGTTGCACTATTTAATGGGTTTGGAGGGATGGCCAGTTTACTTGTCGGTTGGGCTGCGTTGAGTCCAACTGCTGGCACCTTTAATCTTGTGACGATTGTCTTGTCGATTCTTATTGGAGGTTTGACTTTTACTGGTTCGTTAGTGGCCTATGGCAAATTAAGTGAGACCATCAGTAGTGCCGCCGTGATGTTTACGGGGCAGCAAGTCGTCAACAGTTTGATTGTTCTCAGTATTCTCGCAAGTGCATTTATGTTTTGTTTGCAGCCAACTGATCCTCAATGGCTGTACTTGGTAGTTGGCCTGTCTCTGCTTTTTGGAATTATGGCGGTTATTCCAATTGGCGGAGCTGATATGCCTGTAGTAATTAGTCTGCTTAATTCATATTCAGGATTGGCTGCCTGCGCTGCTGGGTTTGCCGTAGATAACAATATTCTTATTGTAGCTGGTTCTCTGGTTGGAGCGAGTGGGATTATATTGACTCAGATTATGTGTAAAGCTATGAACCGTTCCTTGGCAAATGTTCTGTTTTCTGGATTTGGTAGCGCACAAGCTCAAGGCGGAGAAGTTGAAGGCGAAGTGAAGCCGATAACGGTAGAGGACGCTTACTATGTCCTAGAAGCGGCAACAAATATAGCTTTTATTCCAGGCTATGGTATGGCGGTAGCGCAAGCTCAACATGTCGTTAAAGAGCTTGCCGAGTTATTGGAACAAAACGGTGCTGAAGTCAATTTCGGCATTCATCCAGTTGCAGGTCGTATGCCAGGGCATATGAACGTACTTTTAGCTGAAGCGGATGTTCCTTACGATCAATTACTTGAGATGGATGAAATTAATCCGCGGATAGAGACAGTAGATGTTGCGATTGTTATTGGCGCAAATGATGTCGTGAATCCAGCGGCCCGCGAGATGGAAAGCTCTCCAATCTATGGAATGCCAGTTATAAATGTTGATCATGCACGTACAGTGTTTGTACTAAAGAGGTCTATGGCATCCGGGTTTGCGGGTATCGAAAACCCGCTCTTTTATAAAGATAATACTCGCATGCTATTTGGAGATGCAAAGGAATCAATCGGTGGTCTGGTAAGGGAATTTGGTAGCTAGTTATGTGTAACCCTGCTTTATAAGCATTTGTTAGGCTCGGTATATATTCCTGCTATGCGCTATTTTCTTTAACCGATAAATCTTGACCCTCTCTGAACTGTATTTGCGCAAGCCTAGAGTATAGTTGATTAGATTTAATCAGTTCAGAGTGGCTGCCCGTGGCTACTACAGAGCCTTTATCAATTACTGCAATTTTATCAACGTGCAAAATAGTTGATAGTCTATGTGCAATGATAATTGTAGTGCGGTTTTGCATCATATCTTTTAGGGCTAGCTGTACTGCTTGTTCGCTCTCGCTGTCTAGTGCACTGGTAGCTTCATCAAGTAAAAGAATCTTTGGGTCATTCAATATTGCTCTAGCTAATGCAATACGTTGTTTTTGTCCGCCAGATAGCCTTACACCCTGTTCACCCAAATAGCTTGAATATCCATCTGGCAGTTGATTTATAAATTCGTGTGCATGAGCTGCTTTGGCTGCAGATATCACTTCATTTTCAGTAGCGTTAGGCTTTCCATAGGTAATGTTGTAACGGACATCAGCGGTAAATAAAACGGGTTGCTGAGGGACTAGTGCAATTTCGCTCCGTAGTGATTGAAGGCTCATTTTTTTTATATCAGTATCATTTAAAAAAATTAACCCTTTGCAAGGATCATAGAAGCGTTGTAGCAATTCAAAGACGGTAGATTTTCCTCCTCCACTGGGACCGACCAGCGCCAAGCTGGTTCCTGTTTTGATATCTAAGTTGAACTCATTCAGCGCTAACTTTGTTGGGCGAGAGGGATAATAAAAGCTGATATTACTGAAAGTTAATTGCCCTTCAGAACTGTTCTTAATATCCTGCTTGGAGTTGCTGATGTTGCTTGAAGCATCAAGAAGTTCAAGGAGTCTTTCTGCTGCTCCGGCCGCTCTCTGAATTTCGCCCCAAACCTCCGAAAGAGTTGCAAAACCACTCCCGACCATAATTGCGTAAAAAACGAAAGACCCAAGTTCTCCAGCAGTCATTTCTCCGCTTATAACATCATGACCTCCAGCAGACATCATTCCTGCAAATCCGCCAAAAAGCATTATCATTGCAACACACACCAGTAGTGCGCGTTGCCTAACGCGTCTTCGCGCTATTTCAAAAGCTTTTTCAACTTCGCCATCGAATGCCTTGATCTCGAATTTCTCTTGAAGATGACTTTGAACAACCTTGATTTGTTGAAAAATCTCTCCAGCGTAACTACCGACACTAGCAACACTTTCTTGACTACTTGAGGATAATTTTCTTACGCGACGTCCAAACACCAGAATTGGCAGAAAAACCATGGGTACACTGGCAGTTATAATTAGACTTAGTTTTAGATTGGTAATGAACATCATAACTAGCGCTCCGGCAAGAGTTAGGGTTGATCGAAGAGCTAGACTTAGCCAGGACCCAATGATGGTTTGAAGAAGGGTGGTATCTGTTGTCAATCGAGACATAATTTCGCCAGGGCGATTGCTTTCAAAATACCCAGGGTGTAAATATACTAAATTAGCGAAAACAGCTTTACGTAAGTCAGCGCTTACTCTTTCCCCTAGCCATGAAATATAATAGAACCTAACAAAAGTGCCGATGGCAATGATTCCGCTAATCATTAGTAGAGTTGTTATGGATTCTGTAAGCTTAGCTGGATCATTGCTCCCGAAACCTTGATCTATAATAGCTTCGATGCCTTTACCAAGAGATAGCGTAGCCAATGCAGTTACGATAAGCGCAGTAGCTGCTACGATCATTCTAAACTTATAGGGTAACAAGTATTTAAATACTGCTAGTAGTGTAGAAGGATTTCCCTTACTGTTAGTCATTAATAATTGACTCTGTTTAATAGGTGAAATTCAGGCGCTAGGTTATTGCGACGCTAAAAACAATATTATTTGTATAGAAGTTCCTAGTAATCCTTCTGTAAGTCTAAATCTTCAAGGATTACATTGATACTAGTGATGAGTGAAGTTTAAAGATGCGCTTTAAAGATAAAGTAGTTCTAATTACTGGAGCCAGCAGAGGCTTGGGCAAGGCAATGGCGGAGGGTTTTGCCGAAGAAGGCGCAAAAATTATCGTTAGCAGCCGAAAGTTAGATGCATGTGAGGCGGTTGCAGGAAGTATAAAATCTAGAGGTGGCGATGCAATCGCAATTGATGCTCATCTAGGATCAACGGAGAAAATAGATAGTCTTCTATCAAAGGTCTACTCGGAAGTATCAAAGGTAGACATACTAATTAATAATGCAGGTATCAATTTAGGCATGACTTCTCTCTCAGATACGACTGTCGCTATGTTCGATAAGATGATTTCAGTCAATCTGCGAGGACCTTGGTATTTGTCTTCTAGGATAGCGCCAAAAATGGGTGATTCCGGGGGTGGATGTATAATCAATATTCTTTCCATAGCAGCAATGATTTCTCCACCTAACATGGGTTTATACGCGGCTACTAAGGCTGCCCTGGCTTCACTTACTGAAGTGATGGCTCAAGAGTGGTCATCCCTTAATATTCGAGTAAATGCTCTTGCACCAGGGAGTTATCGAAGTGAAATGACCAATAGTGCAATTGAAAGTATAGAAGGATACGAACAGTCATTGATTGATGCGGCATTGATTCCTAGGATCGCAGATTCTAAAGAAATTCTGAATCCAATTTTTTACCTTGCTACTGAAGCCTATACTACAGGAACGACTTTAGTAGCAGATGGAGGTGTTCTTGCGAAAAGATAAATACACTGAGTTTCTGACTAATCGAAGGTATCTATTTCATCTTTGATCGGCTCCATTCTTCTCGCTAAAAAAATCCCTAGCTCGAATAAAATCCACATTGGTATAGCCAACAGAGATTGTGAAATAACATCTGGAGGAGTGAGTAACATTCCGATAACAAAACAGCCCACTAGAATAAAAGGACGTTTACTAGCTAACTTTTCTGCGGTGGTTACTCCAGTTACTATAAGTATGATCGCGACGATGGGTATTTCAAATGCTATACCAAAGGCGAAGAAAAGTTTAAGAACAAAATCAAGGTAGCGATTAATATCCGTCATAATTTCTATTCCGTCTGGCGCTACACTAGTAAAAAAGCTAAAAACTAGAGGGAATACAACAAAGTAGGCGAAAGCGGTTCCAGCATAAAAAAGAATAATACTAGAAGATAAGATAGGAATTGCAATACGCTGCTCTGTAAGGTACATACCCGGCGAAATGAATCGCCATATTTGAAAAAGCACATACGGCATTGCTAAATATAAAGATAAAAGCATCGATAGCTTAAATGGAGTTAGGAATGGCGATGCGACTTCGGTTGCAATCATGCTAGCTCCTTCGGGGAGAAGGTCTCTAAGGGGCAGTGAAATAAACTCATAGATCTCATTCGCAAAAGGAAACAGAAACAGGAAGATGATAAAAACAGCAATTAAGCATCGGATTATGCGATCTCGAAGCTCCGTTAGGTGGGCTATCAATGTTTGTGGTTGATCAAGATCTTCTTTGCTCATTTGCTTTGGTCTTTAATTGAACCAACAGCTACGTTGTCTGCCTTGACGGGTGGGAATTCAGACAATTGACTGCTCAGCTCTCCATATTGTTTTCCAATAGCATTTTCGATTTCTTCGGATTCATTTTTGATATGCTCACCGGTATCACGCAATTCTTTTAGAATACTTTCATTATGCAGTTCTTGCTGCACCTCCATGCGGATATCATTATAACTTCGACGAATTTTGTTAAGCCAAGCACTTAAGGTTCTAATAGTATCTGGAAGCTGCTCGGGCCCAATAACCAGTAGTCCGACAACTGCGATCAGAACAAGCTCAGCGAAACCGACATCAAACATTTTATTTTAGACTAGAGAGGCCTAGCCGGATCGTTGTTATCCTCATCTTTAGCAGAGGAAGCAGATTCGGTCTCTTCTGATGAATTTTCCTGGAGACTCTTTCGAAATCCTTTCACAGCTCCTCCCAGATCACTACCTAACGACTTTAACCTCTTTGTACCAAATATCATTATTACAATGACGAGAATTATTAGTAGTTGCCAAATGCTAATACCACCTACGCCCATAATTTGTACCTCGCGTTAAATTTCATTTTTTTCTTGACGCCTTTTCTTCGATTCCAGAGATACCAAATCTCTCCTGCAGACAATCAATCACCTCAGCTACATCTCCATCCAAGTGTGAAAGTAGTATCATGCAATGAAACCATAAATCTGCTACTTCGCCCACTACCTCCTCTCGACTTTGATCGGAATTGTTGTTTTTCGCTGAGATTATGAGTTCAGTCGATTCCTCTCCAATTTTTTCTAGGATTTTATCAAGGCCCATTTCGTGTAAGCTGGCAACATAAGAAGAATTTGGATTTGCATTTCTACGATCTCTAAGAACTTCACTAAGTTGAAAGAAAATATTACTCATTTCCATTCCCATAGATTTTATCGGGTGGCTTAATTATAGGTGCATCTATCTCCCATTTGTGATTCGAATAGCGCCAAAAGAAACAATTTGCCCTGCCTGTATGACAGGCTATTTCACCAACCTGATCGACCTTAATTAAAATAGTATCCAGGTCACAATCTATACGAATTTCTCGAATGTGTTGAACGAATCCAGATTGTTCTCCCTTCCGCCAAAGTTGACTTCTTGACCTTGACCAATACACGGTCCGACCTTCCGAAATACTGCACTCTAACGATTCTTTATTCATCCACGCCAGCATTAGAATTTCACCGGAAGACCAAGATTGAGCTATCGCAGGTATTAGCCCGTCTTCATTCCACTTTAAATCATCCAAATTATCCATGTTCCGTTTCTGTTGATGTTGTATTTAATGCGATTATCACATAAGTAAGACTAAGACTTCAGTGTCTTGTGCAAATATATAATGGGATTAGCCAAACATTGACAAATACAGCGGGTTAAATAGTGAAGGGAATTTGAGAGATAAGACGACAATTGATAAAACAACACCAAGCAAAACAAAAGACAGCAGCTGTCGAGCCAATCTTTCGATTTGAAATTTCCGACGAAGATCATTAATTTCCGCATTGCAAGTCCCTAGTTCTTTCTTTAAATTCTTATTTTCGGACAAGTTGCTATATAGAACATCAGGTAATTCTGGAAACTTTTCTAACCAAGAAGGTAGCTTAGTTTTTAAGCGCTGTAAAATTGATAGTGGAGAATAACGATCTTTAATCCAGTTTTCTAAAAACGGTAAAGCCGTATCCCACAAATTCAACTCTGGATAGAGTTGACGACCAAGTCCTTCAATATTTAGTAAGGTCTTTTGGAGCAGTACCAGCGAAGGTTGTACCTCCATATCATACTGACGTGCCGCTCTGAACAGATTAATTAGTAGCTGACCTAATGAAATATCTCTTATCGGACGCTCAAAGATAGGCTCACAAAGAGTGCGTATAGTAGACTCAAAATCCTGAATATTTGTGTTACTTGCGACCCAGCCACATTCTAAGTGAAGCTCTGCAACTTCTCGATAGTTGCGTCTGAAAATTGCGAGTAGGTTTCGACCTAAATAATATTGGTCTTTGTCACTGAGAGTGCCAATAATTGCGCAGTCCACCGAAATATAGGTTGGGTCATCAGGTTTACTGATATCTATAAATATATTCCCTGGATGCATATCTGCGTGAAAAAAATTGTCTTCGAATACTTGAGTGAAAAAAGTTTCCACTCCCCTCTCTGCTAAAACTTTGAGGCTGATATTTGATGACTTTAAAATTTCTATATCGTTGACAGGAACACCACCTATTCTTTCCATCACATACACAGTCTTTGATGTGTATTTCCAAAAAACTTCCGGAACATATACTAGGTTTCTGCCTTGAAAGTTACGTCTTAACTGACTGGCGTTGGCCGCTTCTCGAGCAAGATCTAGTTCTGCAATAATTGTGTTTTCATAGTCAGATACAATCTCGATCGGTCGCAATCTTGGGCCATCTTTAAAGTATTTTACTATGAATTGTGCGAGAGAAAACAAAAGGCCTATATCGTCGTGAATAATATCTTCAATGTCAGGTCTAATAATTTTAACGACAACTTCCTTGCCATTATGCAAGGTAGCAGCGTGAACTTGGGCCACAGAAGCAGATGCTATTGGCGTCTCTTCGAAGTGCATAAAAATCTCTGAGATCCTTCCACATAAGGCTTTTTCTACAATCGAGATTGCCTTTGTCTCTGAAAACGGAGGGACCTTATCTACAAGCTTGACTAGCTCATCTGCGATATCCATTGGTAACAGATCACGTCTAGTAGACAGTGCTTGTCCAAATTTAATAAATACTGGCCCAAGTTCTTCTAAGCCGCGTCTGAGTCGAGTACCTCTGTCTATGTCACTCTCTGCAACGAGCTTCCACGGATTCATTTTCAGCAGGACAGAAAGAGGCCATGCCAGTACATCCCTTGATATTAATTCATCAAGTCGGTATCGGCCTATAACTCGAATGATTTTTAGAAGACGAATAATTCGTGATATCAAAATATTTTCCGAGGAGTTTAGATAGCTTTCCGTAATTTTTTTGTAAGTGAATCCAAGCGATCTGCAGCTAACCTTAACTTTTGTGTGTCTGTATAAAAATCCTCCAATTCTAGTTTAGATGGCGATAGCCTCGCTTCTTCATGTATATACTCTCTTATTTGTCTTAGTAGACTGTCTTTGGTTAGTTTATTCCATTGATGCACTCTTCTGACCGAACTACCTATACGATGGCTTGCTATATCACCTAAGTATTCTGTTAAATATGCTTCCCAGTCTAAATCTAGATTCTTGAGAATCTGACTGATCTCAAGCAATCGGTTACTTTCTCCACTAATTTCTAGCGGACTATTTATAAGCTCTTTACCAGGATCTTCAGATAGAGTCAGTGCAAAGAATTCAGATGCTGTGCCGGAGACTCGAGTGGTAATTTCGCCCTCATAGATGTTCTGTAATCTAGGTTGACCTGCTGAATCTATAATTAAATACACTGTTAGACTAGGTTCAGTGATATTTATTAAGAAAGCACACCCAGAAAGAGCACGAAGCCGGGAACATTTTGAGCGATCAAGCTTCATCGCTTGATGCATAGATATTTCAAGCATAGCCAATGCTGCCGTTTGAAGAGTCTGACTAAGCATCTGGATTTTTAATTCCTCGATGGATTGCAACTATACCTCCAGTCATATTGTAATAATCACAATTTGAGAAGCCTGCATCTTCAACGAGTATTTGAAGCTCTTCCTGATCGGGGTGCATTCTTATAGATTCGGCTAAATACTTATAGCTATCACTATCGTTCGCAACAATTTTTCCCATTAAGGGGAGAATATGAAATGAATAGGCATCGTAGGCTTTAGCCAGAATCCCATTTGTTGGTTTAGAAAATTCGAGAATTAATAAACGACCGCCGGGTTTTAATGCCCGATACATGGATTTTAAGGCAGCCGACTTATCTGTCACATTACGAAGGCCAAAAGCAATTGTAATGCATTCGAAATTCGCATCTGGAAAGGGCAGTTTTTGTGCATCAGCCTGAACAAAATTTATGTTCGATCGCCAGCATTTGTCAAGTAACTTATCCCTTCCTACTTTAAGCATTGATTCATTTATATCAGCTAGGACAACGGTCCCATCTGACCCAACAATGTCAGAGAATTTAATAGCTAGATCTCCGGTGCCTCCCGCTATATCGAGCACTGAATTTCCTTCTCTAACAGCACTCAGTTCAATAGCAAAACGTTTCCATATGCGGTGAATACCAATAGACATTAAGTCATTCATTAGATCATAGCGATCAGCAACTGAGTTAAATATACCAGCCACAAGATTAGCTTTTTCATTTTTTGGGACGGTTTTAAAACCGAAATCGGTCGAGTCGTTTTCTTTCATATTTAGATATTTTATTTATCCTAAGATTTATATTTTAACTTGATAGTAGGAATAGATCTGTTATATTTTAAAATTCAAAACTTGCTCATTTGGGTCTCGGCTTAGTCCTTCTTCAGAAAGTCTTTTTAAATATTTTGACCATAGAGATTCTTTATTAATACTAAGATACCTAAGATATTCCCATGAATAAATTCCAGAGTCGTGATCGTCATCGAAGACGAGTTGGATTGCATAGTTTCCAACTCTGTTTATTTTTGATATGCCAACATTTTTTTTCCCGTGTTGAAGTTTTTCTTCTTTCGAATTGTGGCCTCGCACCTCTGCCGACGGAGAGTTTATTCTAAGATATTCGAAACTAAGTGAAAACGATTCCTGATTAGAATAAAGAAGCTCTAGTTGACGATTTTTTTTTCGAATTAATATCTGACTTGGACGAACACTGTCTTCCGTCATTTGGAATTGCTCTTACAGAATAAATCTCGATAAGTCTTCATCAGCACTTAGTTCTCCTATTTGTTTATCGACATAGTCAGAGTTAACACAAATAGTGGCGTTACCGGAAGCTTTATCGGCTGCTTCGTAAGAAGCTTCCTCTAGGAGGCGTTCCATTACTGTATGAAGTCGTCGAGCTCCAATATTTTCAGTTTGTTCATTAACTTGCCATGCTAATTCTGCAATTCTTCTTAACCCATCACTTGAAAAAGATAGCTCTACCCCTTCAGTAGATAATAGCGCCTTATATTGCTCGCTGAGAGAAGCACTTGGTTCTGTAAGAATACGTTCAAAATCGTCTGCCGATAAAGCATTCAACTCAACTCTTATAGGGAGTCTTCCTTGTAACTCTGGAATTAGATCAGAAGGTTTTGCTAGATGAAATGAACCTGAGGCTATGAATAATATGTGATCAGTTTTTATTATTCCATACTTGGTGGATACATTGCATCCTTCTACTAAGGGCAAAAGATCTCGTTGGACGCCTTCTCTTGAAATATCTGCACCACTTCGCTCGCTGCTTTTTGCAACTTTATCTAGCTCATCAATAAAAACTATACCGTTTTGTTCTGCCGCTTGGATGGCTTTTAGTTTTACATCATCATC
The DNA here is from genome assembly GCA_029247075.1 of Halieaceae bacterium. Classification (GTDB taxonomy): domain Bacteria; phylum Pseudomonadota; class Gammaproteobacteria; order Pseudomonadales; family Halieaceae; genus CABYJX01. Next base: position 27,900 of record JAQWLX010000086.1, read on the forward strand.
ATTTACTAGTTTTTTGGCTTCTTGTTCGCAAAGAGAATGAAAAGCAGCCTTGACGGTCATTTTTCGCAATTTTTGAGTCGCCTCAGATATATTAGAAAACATACTTTGCAGTTGGCTAGTCATTTCCTCCATCCCTGGGGGAGTCATTATTTCTATGTTGCTACTAGGAACTGATATTGATAATTCAATTTCTTTTTCATCGAGTACACCTTCACGAAATTTTTTTCTTAGGAGTTGTCTGGTATTACCTATGCTTTCTTTATCGCTTAAGTCGTTGGCTGGAAGCAAGATATCTAATATTCGCTCCTCTGCGCTTTCTTCAGCACGAAACTTAACACGGTCCATTTCTTTTTCACGTAAAAGGTTTACCGAAATTTCTAGGAGATCGCGAACTATAGATTCAACGTCACGGCCAACATAACCCACTTCAGTAAATTTGGTTGCCTCTACTTTAATAAATGGCGCATTTTCCAATTTTGCTAAGCGTCTAGCTATTTCTGTTTTTCCTACACCTGTAGGCCCAATCATCAAGATGTTTTTGGGAGTAATTTCGCTTCTAAGGTCATTGCTCAATTGCATACGTCTCCAGCGATTTCGCAATGCAATAGCAACCGCTCGTTTGGCTGATTCTTGACCAACTACATATTTATCAAGTTCGTGAACAATTTCTCTAGGCGTCATTTCGGTCATTTCAGTTAAAATCCAAAGTTTCTATAGTTCGACAATCATTGGTATAAACGCATATTTCGCCAGCAATTGATAAACCCTCCTTTACTATTTGAGTGGCAGAAAGTTCGGTGTTTTCTAGTAATCCTTTTGCTGCTGCTTGTGCATAAGGGCCTCCAGACCCTATCGCTATGAGATTATCTTCAGGTTCTATTACGTCACCATTACCTGTTATTACAAGAGAAGTGTCTTTATCCGCAACGACGAGCAGGGCTTCTAAACGCCTAAGAGATCTTTCACTTCTCCAAGCTTTTGCAAGTTCTACGGCAGCTCGAGTTAACTGACCTTGATATTTTTCAAGTTGCTCCTCAAATAATTCAAATAAAGTAAATGCGTCCGCTGTTCCCCCTGCAAATCCAGCTAGCACCTTATTTTTAAAAAGCCGCCGAACTTTTTTTGCGTTACCTTTTAGAATTGTATTCCCAAGAGAAACTTGACCATCTCCACCTATTGCCACTGTTCCATCCCGTCTGACAGAAAGAATTGTGGTTCCTCTAAATTGCTTCAACCTATACTCCTCGGTACGTTGTTCGCCGGACAAAAGATATTTTCCTATTGTGTAACTCTTTTTTTCAATAGTGTTTTTATGCCGTCACTCTCTATTAATTTCTGCACCTTTTTTGCTTCTGTTAACGATCCAAGCGGTCCTACCGTTAGTTTATAAAGTGAGTCCTTCTTTTCCTGAGTTAAGCTAATCTCCGGTTCTAGATCGAGCAATACTAGTTTTACTCGGCGATTTTCGGCATCTTCCCTTTTTTTGAAAGCGCCAGCCTGCAAGAAATAAATTTTATTCTCATCAATATTTTTATTTCTTGCAGTACTTAAATCGCTCTTTCTATATTTGTTCTCTTTTTCAGGCAAGATGTCGTAAAATTCGAATTGAGTTGTTTTTTGTTTTGTTGATATTTGGCCAGATATTTTTTTTGGTTCAGAGGGTTGTGATATTATTTTCCCCTTGTCTTCAGGCAGAGAAAGCAGATAAGCTAACAAGCTTATTACAACTCCAGTTGCCGTGCCCGCAGAATACCATTTTAGATTTGAACCAATGCTTTCTTTGGAGGAAGGACTTTCTTTTTTATAAATTCGACTCTTACGGTTGGAATTAGCTTTCTTAACAAAATCCTTACGCATTTTACATCTCTTCTGGAGCCGATACGCCCAGAATATTTAATCCATTAGCGATTACTTGGCGAACCCCCATGCTCAACATTATTCGCGATTCTCTTAATTCCTTATCTTCTACCAGAACTTTGTATGAATTGTAGTAAGAGTGAAACTCCCCTGCCAGCTCTCTAAGATAGTTCGCTATAGTATGAGGTTCATATTGCTGAGCTGCTTGCTTTATTATTTCTGGGAATTTCATTAAATGTTGCATAATAAGATGCTCTTCTTCTAGAATAAGCTTCGAATTAGACAGATTCATTTTTTTCATCCAATCAGAATCGAGTTCAGTCATTTTGCGAAGTACACTCGATATTCTAGCGTGTGCATATTGTATATAAAAGACAGGATTGTCATTAGATGCAGATATAGCTAAGTCTATATCAAATATTAGTTGCGAGTTAGGTGCGCGCGCCACAAGGAAATATCGAGTAGCATCACTACCAACTTCGTTAACTAATTCGCTAAGTGTTAAATACTCTCCTTTACGCTTGGATATTTTTACCTCTTCTCCATTTCGGACTACCGTTACCATTTGATGTAAGAGATAATTTGGCCATTTTTCTGGAATATTTTTTTTCAATGCTTGTAGACCCGCTCTAACTCTAGTAATTGTGCCGTGGTGGTCCGCACCTTGTTCATTGAGGGCATTTTTGAAGCCGCGCTCCCATTTATTTATATGATAGGCGATGTCTGGAACGAAATAGGTAAAGGTGCCATCTTGTTTGCGCATCACTCGGTCTTTGTCATCACCAAATTGAGTTGTTTTTAGCCATAATGCGCCGTCTTTCTCATAGGTGTATCCAGAATCAATTATTTCTTGAACGATTCTTTCCACTTCACCGCTACTATAAAGAGAAGATTCCAAAAAGAAGCTATCGAAATTTACATTAAAATTAGCAAGGTCACGATCTTGCTCACGCCTAAGATAGGTGACCGCGAATTCCTGTATTTCATCAAGTAGCTCAGGATCTTTTGCTCCAGTAACTGATTTATCCTTCGCTTCTAATGTCTCTCCATCTAGATAAGCTCGTGCAACTTCATTTATATACTCCCCACAGTAGCCATCGTCTGGCCAGTCAGGGTTTTGAGGGTCAATTCCAAGGCATCTTGCTTGGACTGATAGCGCAAGATTTCTTATTTGTTGTCCTGAATCATTATAATAAAATTCACTTTGAACATTCCAACCATTTGCTCGCATTAAACGACAGATACTGTCTCCAATTGCTGCTCCACGTCCGTGACCAACGTGGAGTGGTCCTGTTGGATTTGCTGATACGAATTCTATTAATATCGGTACACTTTTTCCTTCGTTGTTGCAGCCGAACCTTTCTTTTTTGTCAATTATTTCCAGCAGAAGTTTCGATAACGCATCCTTTGAGAGGAAAAAATTAATAAAGCCAGCTCCTGCGACTTCGCAGTGATCCAAGAACGAAGTGGTTGGAATATTCTGTAGTATTAAACTAGCCAAATCTCTAGGATTCATGCGGCAAGATTTGGAAAGTGTAAGAGCTATATTGCTAGCTAGGTCGCCATGTTTTTTATCTCGTGTAAATTCCACGACTACTTCTACCTTTTCGAGAACTGGCAGGCGTCCAGATTCCACAAGATTTCTTATCGTTTTTTCTATCAAGCAAGAGACATTTTCTTTCATAAACTTCAATTCTTAATCTTTTATTGCGAAGAACTAACTACTATTCTCATGCGCTGATCTGGCTAATCGAAAGGTTTTAGCTCAACTGCTAACAAATTTCGACCGGATCAACATCAATAAACCAATTCATTTTATTTCTTTTTGTTATTTTGTCTCCGATAGAAACCAATTTGGTTGCAGCCTTATGAATGCTCGCCCTATTTTTTGAGTGAAGTAGCAACTGATTGCGATATTTGCCAGCCCTTCTAGGCATAGCAGACGGTAATGGCCCAATTAATTTTACATTCCCAGGTATATTAGCACGTTCAGCGATCGATTTAAGAAAACGCTCCCCGTCTTCTTGATACTTGCTGTCTGCTCTCATTAGAATCAAATATCCTAATGGAGGCAAATCTCTAGCGCCTCTGTCCTCTAGAATATATTTTGACAAGGTGCTATATGACTGATCGACTATTGCTTGCATAAAAGGATGATCTGGATGATGTGTTTGAAGAAATACGTGGCTTTTATTTGATTCACGTCCAGCCCTTCCTGATACTTGAGTAATAAGTTGTGCCATGCGTTCTTCTCCTCTAAAGTCTAATCCAAATAGAAGGCTGTCAGCGTCAAGTACTCCCACAAGGGTGACTCCAGGAAAATGATGACCTTTGGCAAGCATTTGTGTTCCAATCAGTATACAGGGGCGTCGCTGGGTAACGCTTTTCATTAATTTCTCCATAGCAGCTTTATTTGGAATATTGTCGCTATCTACTCGATGGATTATTGTTCCTCTAAAGGCTTCTCGAATTTTTTCTTCAGTTTGTTGTGTTCCTATACCCTCAAGGAGTAGATTTTTTGAACCGCAATTTGGGCATGACAAGATTAGGCGTGCTGATTTCCCACAATGATGACAACGCAATTCCTTTGTTTTTTTATGCAATGTCATTCTGACGTCACAATCTTCACATTCTGCTATCCAGCCGCATCTGTGACACTGTAATTGAGTGGCATATCCTCTTCTGTTTAGGAAAAGAAGAACTTGTTGATCCTTATCTATTGTATTTTTAATAGCCCTTAGAAGAGTGGAAGACAGACCTCCAGATAAAGCTTTTCCTCGAATGTCTATCGTCGTTAGATTAGGTAAGTTTGCGCCTCCGACGCGCTCAGTAAGCTCATGGTGTAAGTAGCGGTCAGAGCGTACATTTAACAAGGTTTCTAACGAGGGAGTTGCACTTCCTAATATTATTGGACAATTTTCGATTTGTGCTCTCTTGACGGCGATATCTCTTGCGGAGTATCTGAATCCGTCTTGTTGTTTATATGAGCTATCGTGTTCCTCATCCACTATTATCATGCCTAAGCGAGAGCAAGGTGCGAAACAAGCCGATCGAGTACCAATAATGATGTCTGAGTAACCCTCACTGACCAGTCGCCAGGAATAATCCCTATCAGAATCAGTCAGTCCAGAGTGAAGCTCGGTGATTCTCGCATCAAAACGTTCACTTACTCTTAATACAGTTTGGGGAGTAAGATTTATTTCTGGTATCAACAGCAGCACTTGTTTTTGTTGTTTTAGTGCTAAATGTATAAGTTGTAGATAAATTTCAGTTTTACCACTGCCTGTAACGCCTTCGATCACCTGGCATCTAAATGAATCGATATTGTCTTTTATGGATGATAAAACCTGCTTTTGAGCATGATTTAGCGTTACACCCTGTTTTTTTGATCTACTTAAAACTTTTGGAAATACTTTTTTAAGGGTAATTAATTTCTTTTTTTTCAAAGCATAAAGACTTGAGTGACTAGCATGATTGGATATGTATTCTTTGCCTAAAAACCCAGATTTTCTAATTAAATTGAGCAAAGAAGCTTGTTTTGGAGCTCGCATGGCAATCTTACCTTGCTTAATAGTTTCTTCCCCTAGACTAGTGGCAATCCAACCATAGTTGACCAATTCACTAACCGGTAATCCACGACGTTGTTTCGAGCTAAAAGCGGCCGCAATTACCTCTCCTGGTGGGTGGTGATAGTAACTCGCGGCCCAATTGCAAAGTTCTAAAAGCTCTCTTCTTATAAGTGGAGTGTCATCAAGAATTTCTAGTACATGCTTCAATCGGGATTTGTCTATATTGGTTGATAGAGCAACTTCCAATAAGATACAGACTACTGATCGATTACCAAAAGGAGCCCTTATCCGAATTCCTGGTTGTAACTTTTCAACTGCCTTTTCAGCCATTTGCACCGGAGGAAGGTAGTCAAAAAAGCTTCTCATTGGTGATATAACTGCTAGTCTGAGAATCTGCATTTTCGCTCGAAGTTTAATTTATCAATAAGAATAGATTTTGTATTGTAGCAAAATCATTTGTTTCTCTTGCGTTGGCTCCAGCTTCTGGTAGTATCGCCTCGCTCACCCTATAAGCTAAGAAATGGCCGAGGACACTAAAATGCAACATAGTATCCATCCAAAGTACGAGGAGATCACGGTCACGTGTAGTTGTGGTCATTCACTTAAAACTCGCTCGACTTTGTGTAAGGATTTTCATATTGATGTGTGTTCAAAGTGCCATCCGTTTTTCACTGGAAAGCAGAAAATAGTTGATTCTGGTGGGCGAGTCGATCGTTTCAAGAAACGATTTGGGAAAAGAAGTGGAACTAAGTCATCAGAAGATTAATTAAGGCGCTAGAAAAGTTCCTTAATTAGTTCTTCGGTTCCTTGTGATTCCAAAGTATTTTCAGAGCCCAAAGAATTTCTAGTTGGTGAATTTTCAATTCTGAAGTATTCAAAGATAGCTTTTTCATTTGAGGCTTTAGAAGCAAGACCGGTTATTGGATCGATTCTTGTTAAAACTACGCCCGTTGGAGTTACTCTATTTTTTTCCGGCATATCTTCCATGGCTTGCCTCATAAACTCAATCCAAATAGGAAGTGCTGCAGTTCCACCGAATTCTCTTCGACCTAGCGAAGTGAAATTATCAAAACCAACCCAAGTGCTGGTAACAATTTCAGAATTGTAACCAGAAAACCATGCATCCATTGGCCCATTAGAAGTCCCTGTTTTCCCCGCTATATCATCTCTTTCTAATTTTAAAGCTCGTCTGCCTGTGCCTAACTTAATTACGTCTTTTAAAATAGAATCTATAATAAAATTCACTCGGGCATCCATAACGCGCGGGGCGAGAACTTTTTCTTCTTTCTTGGCTGTGTTTTCTAGAAGAATTTCTTCCATGCTAAGTTCCTGGTAATCATCTTTTTCTTCCGCACATAGATGGCACGCGATAGCCGGGTTGTTTTGATAAACAATCTCTCCATCCAATTTCTCAACTTTAGCTATTAAATATGGTTTAACAGAAAAACCGCCATTTGCGAGAACAGCATATGCTGTGGCAATTTGCATTGGAGACATTGTTTGGGAACCCAATGCTAGAGAAAGATCTCTTGGAAAATCTCTTGTTTGAATTCCAAGATTTTCAACATAATTAATTAGGTTTCCAATGCCTAGTTTTTGCAAAAGTCTAATGGAAACAATATTTCTTGATTTTGTTAAAGCCCACCTTAAGCGTGTTGGACCATAAAATTTACCTCCATCATTCTCGGGTCGCCATGTTTCTTCTAGAGCAGTATCTTCTAATACAATCGGAGCATCATTGATTACGCTTGCAGCGGTAAATCCATGCTCGAGCGCGGCAGAATATAAAAAAGGTTTAAAGTTTGAGCCCGGTTGACGAAAAGCTTGGGTAGCTCTGTTAAACTTGCTAAGAGAAAATCCCATGCCTCCTACTACACTAAGTATTGCACCAGTGTTAGGTTGTAATGCGACTAATGCAGCTTGCACTCTTGGAATTTGAGACAACTGCCATCTTCCGTTTTCCTCATGTTTTACTCTGACGAGATCGCCAATCGAAAGAATATTAGCAGCTGCTTTAGGGTATGGGCCTACTTGATTTTCACTAATATAGGGCCTTGCTTGCTTTAAGCCGTCTTCCCAGTCTAGTTGATGTTCACTCCCGTCACTTAGAATAAAACTCGCTGTTTGTTCCTGGGTTTCCTTAATTATTGCTGGAATCAGTTCATCTACTTTTGGGGCTCTTTGAAGTTCGGATAACCAAATTTCTAGCTGACTTTCTCTATCATTCTCAGCAACAGGGAATTGACGTTCTGGTCCTCGATATCCATGCCTTTTGTCGTATCTTAGAAGTCCATCCACGACTTCACTTTGTGCAACACGCTGGAGTCTTCCTTGGATGGTTGTGTATACGCGATATCCATCGGTATAAGCTCCACTCCCAAAAAGTCTAAGCATTTCACGCCTTGCCATTTCAGCAGAATATTCTGCTGAAAATTTGACCGTAGATCCATGAAATCTTGCAGTAACAGTGCTTTTAGAAGCAGTTAGATATTCGGTTTCTTTAATATATTTTAAGGAAAGCATTCTCTTCAGGATCCAATTACGTCGTTCTTTAGCGGAACTGGGTCCACTAATCGGATTATTCCGAGAAGGTGCTTTCGGTATGCCCGCAAGCATCGCATGTTGAGCTAAGCTTAAATTAGAGATGGATTTACCATAATACACCTCAGAAGCAGCCTCGAAACCGTAAGCGCGATGACCCAAAAATACTCTATTAAAATACAAGCCAAATATCTCACGTTTGCTTAGTCGACGCTCAATTTCTATGGCTAATAATATCTCATTGAACTTACGAAGAAAGGTTTTCTCTAGGGAAAGAAAATAATTTCTAGCAACCTGCATTGTTATGGTGCTGCCACCAGAACCTTTTTTTCCAGTTAAGATTAGCTCTGATACAGCTCGAAGCAACCCTTTAATATCGACGCCCCTATGCTCGAAAAAACCATCATCTTCTGCGGCCATTAAAGCTTTAATAAATTGACTTGGTATTTCTTCATAGCTTAGAGGTTTTCTTTTTTGTTCTCCAAATTGACCTATTAATTCACCTTCTTGGGTAAGAATTTGCATTGGAGTCTGCAGTTTAACGTCTTTCAGCTTTTCAACATTTGGCAAATTAGGACTTAAATATAAGTAGGTGCCAGATAGCAGCCATAGGCTAAAAACTATCGCTAAAGATGATGTATTCAGAATAAATCGTAAGAATCTCAAGATTTCACTTTACTTGGCATAGTCGACGATTAAATTAGTTATCAATCAAAAATTTACATTATAGGACTTTTCGTCCAGTACTGTATCTAAAAGTCTATAGGGCAGAATATTGGTAGAAATTTATGAGAATTATGACTAACAGCGTTATTTTTGACAAAGCGACAATAGTTAATTCTTACCGCACTGTTAAGAATTTCTTCGCCACATCTGCTACTGGGCTCCTTGGTGTTGATATCAATAATTATTCCGTGAAAGTGATAGAACTTGTTCGAGACAAGCGAGCTGGAGTTTATCAAGTAACTCGATTTGGTTACGCATCTGTTTCTCAGGGCGGGATGCTAGATAATTCTATTGAAGGTGTTCAAAAACTTGCTGCCGCAGTTTCAGAAGCCGTCTCTCTGTCAGGAAGCAAATTAAAACATGCAGCGGCCGCCGTTTTTGGAAATTCGGTGATTAATAAAGTTGTTGATGTTCCATCTGGCCTTAATGATGATGAACTTGAAATGTTCTTATCTATTAACTCTGATAAATATATTCCATTTCCCTTAAATGAAGTAGCAATGGATTTTCAAAAACTAAATTTACCCTCTGCTATTAAAAGCTGCGAGAAAATTCTATTAACAGCTTGTCGAAGAGACGCCATTGATAAACAGGTGGAGGCGATTAATTTAGCTAATTTATCTGTTGAAGTTGTCGATGTGGCACCTTTCGCGGCGGAAAGAGCATTGAGAAATTGTGTTCGAAATTTTAACGCCGAGAACGAAAATTTAAGGCTCATCGTAGATGTTGAAGACAATTATATTGTCTGTAATCTAATTGATAGTGAAGGAGCGCTATTTGTTTGGGAGGAAGCTATTAAATGTTCGTCAATTCAGCAGGGCGTATCTGGATTAAATCAGCCTTCTGAAATTGATTCTATCTCTGAATCATTTTTAATTCAGTGTCGAGATAATATCAAAAAGTCATCTCGCGGGGTGTTCATACAAGCTCTTACTGCAGCGTTAAAGCGAGCACTCCAGATGGCTTCTTCCTCTACCAATTATGAAATTAAAAATTTAGTTCTAATAGGTGATGCAATACCAACTGTTAACGAAGTAACTATTATCGGAGATCATCTTGACGTAAAGGTTAATTTAGGAAATCCATTTCAGAATATGATTTTTGACCCCTCTCTTAACTCTAGTCAACTAACTTTGCGTGCTTCCTCTTTCACTACTGCCTGTGGTTTAGCTCTCAGGGGTTTGATATGAGTATTCAAATAAATTTGCTTCCCTGGCGTGAAGCTCTTCGGTTACAGAAAAATAGATCTTTTTTTGCTCAGCTTGGACTAGGGTTGGTTTTAAGCGCAATTCTCGTTCTGATTTGGGGGTATTTTTTGAATCGGCAGTTAATTTACCAGGAATTACGGAATCAATATCTTTCCTCGTTCGTTAATCAATTAGATTATCAGCTTGCCGAAATTAAGGATATAGAGATACGTCGACAGCAAATTATTGACAGAATTTCTTTAATTGAAGAGCTTCAAAATAATCGACAAATCGCCGTAAGAATTTTTGATCAGATCGTTTATTCGACACCTGAGGGTGTTTTTTATAAACAACTAAGTCGTTCAGGAAATCTTTTGTCTATGGTAGGTGTTGGCGAAAATAGCGATCAAATTTCTGATTTAATGAGGCGACTCGAAGCTTCCAAGTGGCTTAATTCTCCGGCACTGGATTTGATAGAGTCTAATTTGGAAACCGGTTCTAAACGAAGCGCCTTTAATTTGTCAGTTTACATAGACAGACCTGAGTATGTCGTCTCGAGTTTGGGAGGCTAAGATGAAAATCGCTAAAGATTTGCTCAGCCTGCGCGAAATTAGCTTCTCCGAATTAAGCTCTAATAATATTGGCCTTTGGCCAGACGGGCTCAAATTTGTTTTGATAATTAGTGTGGTTTCGCTTTCATTTATTGTCGGTTACTACAGTTATATAGAACGACTGAAAGTTGACGTAAATAGCTCCATTATTAGAGAGGAAAATCTGCGGAAGGAGTATGAAAAGAAATCTTCACAAGCTTCAAGTATTCATCTTTATCGATTGCAAATGGCGAAGATGGAGGAAATATTTTTAAATTTAGTTGGGCAACTTCCTTCAGCTAATGAGGTTCCTGCTCTGCTAGAGGATGTGACGCAAAGAGGTGTAGTAAATGGATTAAGCATCACCAGCATAGATCTCCAGGAGGAACAGCCAAGAGAATTTTATATTGAGATGCCCATCAAAATTAAGGCAGAGGGTGGTTATCATGATTTAGGGGCTTTTGTGAGTGGCTTAGCCGCATTACCTAGAATAGTAACATTACATGACTTTTCGGTCTCGAGTCTTGACATTGAATCAGGGTTGCTGGGGATGACTATGGAAGTGAAGACTTATAGATATAAGTCTGAAGAATTAGTCAAATGAAGCCTAATAATAAAGTTTTCGCTACATTGCTTTCTATGCTTCTAGTTAGTTGTGCTGAGAAAAATTTTTCTGACTTAGATGCGTTCATCGAAAACAAGAATTCAGTCCGAATAGAAAATATTGAACCACTTCCAAGCATTAGAAATTATCGCGCATTTGCTTATCGAGCGACTCAGGTTCGCAGTCCGTTTTCATTGCCGCCAGATCCTAATGGAATTTCTAGACTGCCACCTGTTCTGTCAGATCCGCCAGATAAATCTCGAAAAAGGGAATTTCTCGAGCAATTCCCTTTGGAGTCTCTAACCATGGTAGGGAGTCTAAATCGATCGGGAAAAATTTGGTGTTTGGTACAGGATCCATCGGGAGGGGTGCATCGGATTAGTAATGGATCCTTCTTAGGCCTTAATCATGGGAAAGTTATTTCAGCTGGAGAAATTTCGATGAAATTGGTAGAGATAGTGACGGACGGAACTGACCACGGCTGGATTGAACGACCACGATCCTTACATCTTAATTCTTTTTAATTTCATGGAGATCGTTATGCACTCCCTTATCGACAGCAGAACTGAAATTCGTAGTTTAAAAGCAATTTCATTGCAGATACCGATAAAGATGATTATTAGTAGTCTTATTCTACTTAACACTAATCTTCTATTTGCTTTCGAAAAAATTGATGACTCTAATATTGAAAAAACTTTGATAAAAGATTTGGATTTTCAGTATGGTCCATCAGCTTCGGGTGTCCTATCACTTACCATTGAAGGTGAAGTTGAGAATATTTCGATCAATCAAGTTGAAGGCAAGCTAACAGTTCAAATCCCAAATGCCGTTGCCAATAATAATTTACTAAGAACTTACTACGTGTCTGATTTTGGAACACCGGTCGATAGAATTATTTTAAATAAAATCACTCAGGGAGTTTCAATAATATTAGAAACTAACGAGCTAGTTAGTTATGTATCAGATCAAACCGCTCATAAATATGTGCTTAATATAAGTCATGAAAGTACGGATGATGAATCATCATTATCTCAAGAGATGTTCA
>JAQWLX010000111.1 GCA_029247075.1 Halieaceae bacterium
ATCGTCTCACGGTAAATATAAGTCATCAAGCGAAACATTGGCGAGATCATCAATCGGACGATTTTCAAATCCTGCCACTTTGCTAGCCATGGCGGCAACTTCTTCCGCCCCTGACCAACTTGTTGTTTCACTTACTAGGCTGTCATTAACGGCAAGTAAAACAGAATCTGAATCTATAAACTCACGGTTTTGCCCCAAGATATAATTCAAAATTGAGGTGTAATCCTGATCGTTCAGCGATACAGATCCACCCGGTGGCATAGTTTTTCTGGTGTAATCAATGAGACTATCTAGCGACCGATCCTTCCATTTTTCTATAAACGAGGTGCCTAGCAAGGAAACTCCGTGCGCGGTACCTCTAAGCGTTTGGGAGTGACAATCTCCACACTCTCGAACATATATATCTCTACCATCGGTGATTGAAGAAGAGCGAGAATCGGCGATCTTAAATTGACCCAACGTTATAATCACGATCGCAACTAGAACCTGTGTTTTTATCAACGGTCTATCTCTTTTATGTTTATCTTGCTTAGAGTAAAGCATCTAATTTACTTTATATCCCCAGCGGCGTTTAATGTTATTCTCGAACAGGATAATACATAAATAGTAACGATTGCCGCGTCGCAGAAATAGAGACCCAATGCTTAAGTAGCATAGAGAATAAAGGTCAAATGATATCTGATCTCGAGCTGGCCACGAATCGTGGTTCCCATAATTGCGAACGGATTAAAGCTTTTCCACAATGAAAAAAGCTCTCTTCTACCAGTATTTTTGTGATTAATACAGCAGGGCGGTCACGGGTCGCGAACTTCTCCAGCAAATTAGAATCGGATACTAATTCGGCCTTCCCATTAACTCTCAAAGTCTCAGTCGTATTCGGTACGAAAAAAATTAATCCCATGTTCGGGTTTTGAAGGACGTTGAGATGTCCATCGATTAAGCGATTTCCTTGACGGTCTGGAATCAATAGTGTTTTATCATTCTCTACAAAAACAAAATCAGGATCATCGCCTTTTGGAGAATGGGTCAACTTCCCTTCAGATGAAGCAGTCGACAATACAAGGAATGGAGAGCGTTCTATAAAGTCTTTTGCTTCTGGGGTTAGATGAGTAGATTTTTTCTCCGCTACTGCACTGTGCGGAGGCCCAACCACTGCCCGCAACTGTTCAATCGTCTCTATTGCCAAGATAGTTACCTAACCAAGGTCTGCAATAGGAAAAGATATCAAAAACCCCACCGGTTACTCAATTAATTCAGTTTGTTAACTTTTCCTGCATATCTGTTAATTATGGTGCAGTGAAGGTCAAGTCGGTCCACGCCCAAAGAGGAGAACCTGAGGAACCTCAAAAATGGGCGCCGACCTCAGCAACAAAAGTATCATCTCATATAAATTTTATCTTGTAAATGATAATCATTATTGTTAATAAAGCGACCTGAGGTCAAGAAAGTGCTTAGAGAGCATAATATGAGATAAACTCTCAAGCTCAATAAAAGGCTAATTCAAACGTGCTTTTAAAGTAATCAAAGGAAGAAATTGGATGAATACTAATCGTGAAAATGTTGATAAATTTTATCGAAGTATTGCTTCGGCTAATTCAGATGCATTAGCCGACATATTAGATCCAAACCTAGAACTTATCATTCCTATTAGTGATGGCGTTTTATCCGGGCACTATCGAGGCAAAACTAAGTTTATGACTGAGATTCTTCCACTAGTCTTTTCTTGCGTAAATCAAGAAGAAATTACTTTCTGTAAAGACTACAAAATTATTGCCGACGATGAGCAAACTATCGTTGCCATGGCACAGAATTATGGACTGGCTTCAAGCGGAGCTCGTTACGATCAAGTTTACGTGCATATACTTACATTCCATGATGGAAAACTTATACGACTTATCGAGTATTTCGATAGCGCGCTTGCAGACCGCGCACTTTGGGGTGACAGTGCCAAACTACCCGCTGATGCCTCCTTTAATCTATCAAATATATCAGCATAGAAACTTCAACTCCTCGGTTGAATAAGTTGGGCAATTGACAACCTTTCGCTTTTAGTCATCAAAAATAGTTTCTTTAAACCAGTATAACGAATGTCGTTCTCCATCGACGTTAATTTCGTCTGATTTGAATACGAACTGAGACTTAGTTAGCGCCCGCTTAATTGTATGCGCCTTAATATCGCGATTTCCTTCTTTCATTGCAGAAACAATCTCACGGATAGTAGCCGGACCATGATCTCTTATCCACCCAACAATCCAGTCTGCATCTTGTAGACTGCGTCCTCTATCTCGATTAAATACTCTTGTCATAGAGCAACTACTTTTTCCTCTACTTTTTTTGGATAGCAATCACCGCGAGTAAAACAATAATCACACCTGGCAAAACTGTAATGCTAGGAACGGGATGCCCAAAAAATAGTGTGGCTACGACAAGTACGGCAACGGGATTCAGGTAGGAATATGATGCAACCTTGGTAGGACCAATTTGAATGGTGGCAAATTGGAGGAGAAAGAAGGAGATAATGGTAGTGAAGACTGATAAATATAACAGGCCTACTATCACAGAATATTCGATCTCTTCAAAACTCACTTTCCAGACAGCACTTTGGTTGAACAGAAACAGCCAAACTGTGCCTGATAGAATAATCCAAAACGTCATAACTGGCACCGGCTCGCCCGAATGAAAACGTTTTACCAGAGGCGTATATAAAGACATGAAAAATACGCCACCTAAAAATATGAGATCTCCTTTGTTATAGTCAAGACTAAGGAGGGCATTTATGTCTCCTCGAAATACAACCCAAACCGAACCGAAAATTCCGAGCAGAAATGCTAGAACCCTACCACGATCCAGCTTCTCCTTTACTAAGATGATTGAAAAAATAGCTGATAGTCCAGGAACCAAAGCGTAGAGTGTTCCAGCATTAAGCGCCGAGATATACCGCAAGGCTTCGAACATACTCCAAAAAAATATGACCAAGCAAAAGCTTATCAGGCTATATTGAAATATTCTCTTTGCTCCTGGCCACTTAAATTTATATTTCAGATACACAATCGGAAAAAAAATCAGTGAGGCCAAGAAAAATCGAAAAAGAGTTAGAAGACCAGTATCTAATTTCGGCGCTATTATTTGGCAAACAGGAAACGAAGTAGAAATTAACAATGTCCCCAAGATCATCATGGCGTGAGAAAACGATCGATTTTTATTAGCCAACATTAACAGGACCCTACCTCATTTATACACTAGAGATCTTTAACTAGTTCCATTATATCTTCCTTCAATTCATTTTAGTAAAACCGCTACCCATCAATTTTGGAATTAAGCTTCAACCACTCTTCTTCCAGGGATTCTATTTGTCCTGATATCTCGATCTTATCTCTCAGCAAAGATTGAGCATTAATTACACTGTCTTTTTTATATGCATCACTCGAACTCAATTCTTGATCGATTTCATTTATTTTTCGCTGGAAGCGTTCTAGCCGTTTTTCGATTTTAGAAATCTCTGCTCTAATTTGGCGCATCTCTTTCTTTTCTATTTTTACTGTTTGTTTTTTTTGTTTTACGTCTCTTGTTTGTTTTTTTTGTAAAGCAGTTCTGCCTAATATTATCCTTCGATAATCTTCTAGATCTCCTTTAAAGATATCTAAACTGCCATCCTTAAGGATCATGAATTCATCTACTGTATTTGCTAAAAGGTGTCTATCATGTGAAATCAGTATGATAGCTCCGCTAAAAGATTGAAGTGCCAAAGTTAACGCTTGCCGCATATCTATATCCAAGTGATTGGTCGGCTCGTCCATCAATAATAAGTTTGGTTTTTTGAAAACAATTTTGGCTAACGCTAACCTTGCTTTTTCTCCACCCGAGAACAAGTCGACCGAACTGGTAACCTTATTTCCTTTGAAATCAAAACCGCCTAGAAAATTTCTTATTCCTTGCTCCGAAACTTCTCTATCCAGAAACTGAATATGGTCTAGTGCACTCTTATTAAGATCCAGATCATCCACCTGGTGTTGTGAGAAGTATCCGATCTTAAGGTTTTTGCCTTCCACTTTAGAGCCAGTGATAAGCTCCAGTTCTCCATTTAGACTTTTGATTAAGGTTGATTTTCCTTCACCGTTAGAGCCGAGCAAACCAATCCTATCTCTAGGCCGAATGACTATCTTAATATCTTGCAGGACTGGAGAGGAATATCCGATACTTGCTTCATCTAGTATCAATAGCGGATCAGAATTTTTCTCCGCTTCGTTGATCGTGAATTTAAATGGCGAATCAATATGAGCTGGTGCAATCTTCTCCATACGCTCCAACGCTTTAATTCTACTTTGCGCTTGTCGGGCCTTTGTTGCTTTGGCTTTAAACCTTCTAACAAAATTCTGTATATGCGAAATCTCTCTCTGCTGCTTGGCATAATTTTTTTCTATTTCAGCAAGTTTAAATGCTCTCTTAGTCTCAAAATCTGAATAATTTCCTGGATATAGGTCAATACTTTTTTTGTCCAGGTATGCGATACTATCAGCGCAATCATCAAGAAATTCTCGATCGTGCGAAATCAATATTACTGCACCTTTATATGACTTTATCCAATTTACAAGCCATATAATGGCATCCAAGTCCAGATGATTGGTCGGCTCATCTAACAACACTAAATCTGATGGCCGCATTAAAGTTTGAGCCAAATTTAGCCGAACTCTCCAACCTCCTGAGAAATCTCTTACTGGCTTTTTAAGGTCAGTTGATGCAAAACCAAGTCCAATCATTAATTTCTCCGCCTTAGACTTTGCCGAATACCCATCTAGAGTTTCATATTCGGCGTACAAATCACCGAGCAGATTTGTATTTCCAGATTTTTGAGCGTCCTCTATGGCTATGTTAACTTTCGTGAGACTCTCATCTCCCGACAAAACATAATCAAGGGAGATTTCTTCTGTAGCTGGCACTTCCTGAGCAAGGTTGGCGATTCTAAGATCTTTAGGATAATTTATATTTCCGTCATAAGAATCAAGGTCTCCTAGAATTGCTCTGAACAAACTTGTTTTGCCTGATCCATTTGCGCCCACTAAACCAATTTTATTAGTCTCGTAGACTGTAAAGGAAACGTCTTGAAACAATAATTCTGTGCCAGCTCGCAAAGAGAGATTAGTAAATGAAAGCATTTAATTTACTGAACAGCGTTGATTTCTTCAATCAAGGTTTCTACACGCAACTTCAAAAAATTCCTAATGGACAGTCGATTCGGATCACAAAAACCTGTTTGTTCTCCATCAATTTCCTCTGAATTATATACTTGTGCACAATCATCTCCTGGTATTCCAGCATCAGTTGACATAATGACTTTGGCAATACGATCTCGTCTCTGCGCAAGAGTCGCTCCAAGCTCCTCGTCCCAATTGAAATGATTTTCAAGTATTCTTGAGATTTCATTATAAAGGCGCGCCTTATTTTCTTTACTGGCAAATATCTGGTCCCATAAAATTGGGGGACCATTTGAATAAAATGGCCTACTAGCCCAGTCCGGTTTTCCTTCATAAGGAAAGGCAGTGGTACTTGCAACATCCTGAAACGTCTTAAAATCTAAAAATCCGGTCTGGCACCCAGCAGGCTGCGGAATAATAGTACAATCTGGACTTGGTGTATCAATCAACGTGTAGTCAAAGTCAGTCGGCATATAAATCCACTTCCCGGATGGCTCATTAAAGTAAAGATAATAATTATTAGCAACGCGAACATAGTGATCGACGGCGCCAAGAACAATTTCCGCTGCTTGAGCTTTGATAAATCCAGGAATATCAAATTTTTCTCCTAGCTCCGCTAACGAAGGTTCACTTTGAACAAAAGTAGCAAACTCAGCTAGAGCAGTTCGGGCTTTACTCAATGATTTTTTCTTAGTTTTAAGATCATATGTAGGCTTGTACGGTAAAAACTGAGATTGATTTCCACTTTCACCCTCCCAATTAATGAATGAATTAACAAATTCAGGATCAAGATAATTATCCGTACCTAACCACTCTTCTCGAGATACCGGATCCGGTTTTTCTACACCGATAACGCAGAAATTTTCGTCAAAAAATTCTTCACTCTCCTCATAAGGTATGCACGCAGTATCCACAACTGATGATCCAGAAAGGTTACCAGGGGCGCCAACTTTGAAGAGGTAACCATTCTTGTCGAAGTAACTTTTTAAGAACGGCTTATCAATCATTTCGACCATCACAAATACCCCCATGTTATACGTCTGGGGTAGCGATTTACCATAAAGCGTTTCATCATCTTCTCCAACGATCAAAAACTCTACAGCGGCATGCGTTGCCCTGGCGGTAGGGACGCCGGACTGGTACATGATTTCATGCGCCAGAACCTCTCGTTGATAGCTTGGATCGTCACGGTTATATCTAAGACGTATTTTTTCTATGCCGTTAAATTCTCGCCCATCTGTTGCTTTATATTCAGGAATCGCTTGGGCCAAGATATTATTACAGGCATTATTGTCCACTCGTGCCAGTTCACCCTCATCATCAATGCATCCATAGACGCTTTCATCATCCTCAAATTCTTCATCAAATTTTATTGAAAAGCTAAACCGCATTGGTTTAATCGGTCCTGTTCCTGCATCACGGTCTCTAACATCAATCGGTATCTGACGACTTGTATTTCCTATCATCTTAAAAGCTACTTTCTCTACGAAACTAAGCACCTTGCCATTCTCATCAAGATATTCAAAGTCCGCTTGACGATAGACTTCACTGTGAGTCCAAGAATTACCTTCCCAAGCATCACCGGAAGCAGTCCTGATACTATAATTCGAACGAAGAGTATCTAGTAGCAAGGCATCCCATTCAGCCTTTGTTATGGTGAGTCGTAAATGATGGAGTTTTTCTAGTGAATATAATTCACTGCTTTCTTTGTCAGTGCACACAAGATCAAGATTTCGATTTTCAACACTAAGGATTTCTGTTGACTCTCCGGATAGTTCACAATCTTGATGGACTGGATTCCTGGATATTTCAAATTCGAATTCTTCTCCAGGCAATAGTGGCTTTTTAAAAGTAAATCGCCCATTGTTAGCAACATGAAGTGACTCTTCCCCCAACTGGAGCTCCATACCACGAATCTCGTTCATTGCGCTTACTGATCCACCGACGGAATAACCTATTAATAAATTACTGGTAATTGAAAAAAGTCTGCTCCCGGATGGTAAAGAACACCCAAAGCCTATTCTTTGCGAAGAAGAACTTCTTTTAATTGGAACGTAAAAATCAAATGAACCACTATCAGATTCCGTCATTTTTATTTTTTGAATATGGTGAGCAACATCGCCGTCATAAAGAGCACAGGCAAAGATTCCGTCGCCTTTAAATTGAGCAACGCCAACAATAACTTTAAAAAAGTTTTCATCATCCTTGGATTTTTCGATGGGCAGTGTTATCGGACAAAATATTTCCGCAGCTTCATCACTGGTATTGGTAACTCCATTTTCAGCCCATACCAAGGCATGATCCATTGTTTGTGCTTTGCAACCAGCACCAGGAATCATTAGCTTCTCAGCCAATAATCCGTAAGAGAAAATCGAAATTAAGACTATTATAGTTGGCTTGATCATATTTGATTAATAAATTCGTCGGGTGATTTTTTTGAGAGAGTTAGCTGACCTTTAGTATATGTGTAATGAGTCTAACAGTACTGATAAAATGAGGTGTTCGGTGGACAACGATTATACTAATGCTCCATATTTCACTGCAAAAATATTTTTATAAAAGAAGTTAGTTCTATGAGGTACTAAATATGTTCGAAAAATACGCCATGATTACCATTTATTTTTCGATACTGGTACTACTGGGATATCTAGCTTCTCTTCGCATTAACACCATGAGAGATTTCGTAATTGGAGGGAAATCTCTTAGTTACTGGGTCGCGGCATTCTCGGCTCAAGCCACGGGAGAATCAGCATGGCTTTTGCTAGGAGTGACTGGTATGGGTGCGATGCTTGGCTTTTCAGCATACTGGATAGTAATCGGCGAAGCAGCGGGCGTTTTTATCGCGTGGTTCTTTATGGCACCACGTTTTAAAGATCTTACGGACAAATATGACTCCATTACCGTCATAGATTATTTGGTTTCCCGATTTGGTGCTAAATCTCACCTGCTAAGAATTATATCTGCCGTAGCACTTTCATTTTTCGTATTGATTTATATTTCGGCACAAATTGACGCCACCGGTTCTGCTTTTGAAGCATTCCTAGAATGGGACTACCATAAAGGAGCCTTAGCAGGATTCATCATAGTCGCTGGTTACTGCGTAGCTGGCGGATTTCTCGCAGCAGCCTGGACTGACATGTTTCAAGGCGCAGTCATGCTTATTTGTTTGCTTACCTTGCCAATCGTCGCGCTCTTGTCAGTTGATAATTTCGATAGCATCTACGCTGGACTAAAAACTATAGATCCAGGCCTCGTTAATATCTGGGGTGCTGGAGGGGTTAATACGTTGAACGTTTCCATTGTCTTAGGAATGGCCCTAATTGGATTAGGTTTTTTAGGTTCGCCTCAGGTTTTTGCTCGTCTGATAGCTATCAAGAGTAAGACAGAAATCCGGCGAGGAAGGTGGGTCGCATTGATTTTCACGATAATTGTCGACTTTTCAGCGGTCAGCATCGGTGTACTCGGACGCTATATCTTTGCCGATCAAGGTACCGATCCTGAGATTTTCTTGGGAAATGGTGCTCAGAATGTTTTATCGGAAATGGTTGAATACACGTTTCCTGCTTGGGTAGTTGGCCTATATGTAGCAGCGGTTCTGGCAGCCATAATGTCCACAGTCTCATCTCTATTAGTGATGGCCTCTAGCTCTCTAACACATGACCTATATGCGAAGATACATAATCCGAATATGGACGATAATCAGGCAACCCGATTGTGCCGAAGAATAACAGTCATAATGGCGTTGGCCTCCCTGGGAATTGCAATGGCAGTCGCCTTTTTGTCACCAGAGCGCACAATTTTTTGGTTCGCAGTATTTGGATGGTCTGGAATAGGTGCCACGTTCTGCCCGATGAGATTGCTTTCATTATTTTGGCCAAAATTTACAGAACATGCCGCCATCGCATCGATGCTTACGGGGTTTTCAATGACCCTCATGAGCAAATTCTACTTACAAAAAATCGATGGCGTGGGTGATTATATCGCTGCTCTGGAGACTATGCCCCCATCATTCATGTCCGCTTTGCTAGTAGGCTATTTTGTCACTATTTGTTGGCCGGACAAGGCGCTTGAAGGCAGATTTACGTCCGAATTAAATTAAAACAGAGCATTTCGCTAGGGTTTAAAGGCCGGACGATCTTCTGCCTGGGTGACCAATAGAAGAGAATCCTTTACAGCTAATTCAGAATGCACATCCCCCGGCTCAACGAAGTAGCAACCTCCTTCACTTATCCTCGTTGTACCAGTCACTTCTGTCTTAATTTCCATCTCTCCTTCAAGCACCATAACTTGCACCCATCTTGGGTGGTCATGTTCAGGGATAAGCATATTTCTCGGCATGCGAAAGAATGCTGATCTCACATCGTGATCGCCTTCCCAAACAACACTTTTCTGCATGACAGTGCCACCACGAACGGGCGCATCGCTCCATGATAAGTCTTCTTTATTATAGTAATACGTCATATCGGTGCGTACCTTTGAATTTTTTGAATTAGCTTAAATCGATACCTTACACTTTGTCTATTATCTGCTTACCCACGGTATCGA
>JAQWLX010000127.1 GCA_029247075.1 Halieaceae bacterium
CGACGGCCGGTGATGTGAAGGTAGTATCAGTTGCCAGTATATTGATAATGGCGCCTTGAAATGCTTCCGCGAGATCCGCCGCAGAGTCTGCGGTAAAATATAGTCCGCCTCCTGCTTCAGCGGTATCTTCAAGTAGTTGTTGGTCAGTTGTGAATCCGATCGTGTAGGTAATTGCATATTGATTCCCATTTTTTGGATTTCCATCAAGATCGGTATTGGCCATATATCTGGCGAGTTGAGGCAAGCAGTTCTGTGAGTATCGATACGAATCATCGGTAGCATAATAATTACACTGCTCACCAGTTAAATTTCTAATCTGGTTATTTGCGTTTGTGTCCCAGAATGGTTTTCCATCAGTCATAATAATGATGTATGTATAGGCGCAGTCTGCGGTAGGAGAGTTGTAGGTGCCTGGTGGGTTTTCTGCCATTGGATCACGGATCAATTCATCGTCATGATTGCCCCAATAGCTGACGTAATTTGATTTTTTGGATCCATAATGTACGGACTCACCCTTTAAGTATCGAAGAGCCTCGTAAGTAGCTTCACAAATAGGTGTCCCCCCACTAGCATCAATTTGGTCGCGGATTTTTTTCACAAGCAAAGATCGCTCGCTAGTAGACATATTTTCTGGGATGCGTTGAATTATACGACCACCATGAGTAGTGCTATTCCTATTCCCATTAAATTCTAGAAAACCGAAGTCAACTCCGGTGTTAGCAGATATTAGGCTGGTTACGACTTCTTGTGCTATCGAAAGTCGTGTCCTTGGAATGATTATCGAGGAATCATTTAGCCAATTTAAATAATGAGAAGTATAAAATCGATAGGCGTCATCTCCCCAATCAAAGCTATCATCTGGCGAAGGCGCATATGGTTTGTTATTGCTCTCATTTTTCTGGGGGAATCCTGCAGTTATATTAGAGCCATTGCTATCGTTACCAGAATCAACATCGGCTTTACAATCAAAATGAGGAGGAGTATGTACTAGAGAATCTAGTCGAGCCCATTCGCCAACCTGGATAGTGCTACCTGTACATACTCGATTAGCATCTTGCACGAAGTCCCAGCTACCGCACCACCAATATCGCTGGCAGTCATAGCAACCCCAAGACCATTTATATTCTCCTGGAGGACGTCTGTAGCGAAGCCTGAGATTAGATGGACATTGCCAGGAGCAATCTCCACTGATGATCTTTGAGTCAATCCATCGTCTAGCTTTAGTATCAAAAAAACCAATTTCAGAAAGACTATTAAAGGAGCTGGCACATCTATTCTGCGTTGATTCAATATACTGTCCGCTGTAGCGGGATGGGGTGTATTGATTTTTAGACCAATATATCCTTCCTGCTGGAAATTTCTCGTCGTAACTACCATTAGGATCATATTCTGGTCTTTGGGCAGAGACCCAAGTTCCCATGCTTCCAGAATCATCAAAAACGATAAGCACCTTCGGTCGACCAGAGTTGCTATTACCAAGAGAGCCAGTAAAGATTTCGGTATCGTCAGCAATAGCCTGAAGGCAAATTGATAATATGATCCCAAGAATGAGTTTTTTTGAGAGAGGAAGAATCCGCAGATACGAAAAAAAAACACGTCCAATATCAAAGACAAAGACAAAGACAAAGACAAAGAGATAGATTATTTCCGCATCAAAAATTCTATTTTCGTTTTTCATTATTTTCATACTCGCTACAGGACTTAATTGTTTTGCGGAGTCATTACCGTTTTTACTAACCCCATTTCTACCCGAGATCTGGCTTTGCCTTTGAGATTGTGCTCCGACTTTATGCGGTAATAGTCGCATCTAAACATACTTGTGCTCGTTCCTCCTCGCTCTGCATATGTGCGCGGACATGAAGCTAGGATCGATAAAGGTTTTATCTCGGTAGAAACAGATTCCTTTCCACCTGATATCTTATTAAGGGGATGATTTTCAATGGCATAGACGGCCAAAGGATCTTTCATGGCGATTCGATCAAATGGATCATCAGCGGTTTCGGTTAAACCTAGAACGGCATGAATGCCGGCTTCTGCGCTTTGAAATGAATGATAAGCATCTTGTAGGCTTGTCGTCATTTTTATACTAAGACTACTATTCATTGCAGCAGTCACACTTATAACTGTAACTACAAGTAAAAAAAGAAGTACGATTACTAAAGCGACGCCTGATTGAGCGGAAACCTTTTGAACTTTTGATTTTTTCATACGCCAGCTCGTCTATTAAGTTTTATATTTCTAAGTGAAATGGTGCTCTGGAGGAGTAGTCTTCGATAATGTTTTTGATTAAGACTAGGAGTAAAATCTCCAGTAGGGAGAGAATACGTTTTGTTATTAACATAGTTTGCGTCAGGATAAGCACTTCTTAAAAGTAGATATATTTCTATCGCCTCGATGGCATTCCACTCGTCAGGTGGCGATTCAATATTTTCGAAAATATCAACGTTTCCATCAAAGTCTGAATCTATCCCAATCTTTATTGCAAGATTCTCTACGCCTTCAATTAAATCTTCATTATTTAGCGTTAAACCTGAATCTTTCCACGTGAGAACCTTTCTACTGAGTGTTGGAATCTCCAAGTCGCGTATATAATAAATTTCGAGTTGATAAGGCCAGGCAATTCTAGCTTCACCGCCAGCGGGATAAATTGGAATTTCATTACCAAATGCTAATACGCCAGATTCACGATTACCTGCTAGATAAACTCTCTTCTCCTCTGGCAGGTTCGGGAATGAAAAAATTCCATCCTTAGGCGCATTTTCATCTTCCGGATCTGAATCAAAAAGTGGTTTTGAAATAACTCGCTTTATTACAAGTAAATGAGTATTAGTAATGCCATCGTTAATACAATCTAGAGAACCTTCCGATGATATCTTTTTCACATATACCGCAGTACTAAAATCGAAGGTACTAGCTAATCCTTTGCAATCTCCCGCGACTTCACTTAATGAATCGTCTATTGAAATATCAGCCTGATTGGTGGATCCGAAAAATCCCGCATGTCGAATACTTTTTGTCAGGATTTGAAGGGCGAAGCGTCCGTTTTCTGAAAGTATTGAAGTATTCTCTATTTCCCGAGCGTCCCGGGTGTTTTGTAAGTATATTGAAGTTGCGCCAAAGGTAAGCATAAGTCCCAATAGTGTCGCAATCATTAGCTCTATTAACGAGAAGCCACTTTGCGATTCAGGAATCTTTAATATGATGTCCATTAGTTGCCTCCTGAGTTTGTTGGCATAACCACATCACCGGCAATGTAGGTAGAAACCTGAATTGCTCTGCGGTAGGGTTTTTCTTGAGAAGACATCTGTCTACATTCGTGATCAGGAGTTTTTATTCCGTCACGGAGCTTTGTTAAACCTCGCCATTCTATGGTTATAGATACTGCACCAGTCTTGTTCTTTCCCGCGACTGGCTCAAAATTAACACATGCACTAGGATAGATAAGACCAGAGGTTTTTATATTTCCTCTTAAATTCGTGGGTTGAGTAACCTCATTTCCATCTAATACTCGCTCCCATTTCCAAAGATCCAGCAATGCTTTTTCCTCGGTAGAGCAGGGGGCGGACTTAGTACAGGAGTTTGTGGGCGGGCTTACTATAGAATTGCCTCCTAATGGTGACGATGTGTTTCTTGATCCATAGATTTGGATTCCTCCTGGATTTGATCGAATTCTTTCCAATAGGTCATTTGCTAGAGCAATTGCTCTGGTTCGTTGAAGGGATTGATGTTGTGTGGACTTGGATAAAGTAAGGAGGCTCACAATTCCAATGAGTCCTACTGATAAAACGAAAAAAGATATAAGAGCTTCCAGTAGTGTAAAGCCCTCTTGTTTAGTTAAGTTAATTTTATTTTTTTCTCTAGCAATAAACATTTTCTGAATCGTCTATATTGATTATTCCATCTTTATCCAAATCCTTAGCGGATCGGATTAAGCCGATTGGAGTAACAAAAATACCTTTTGCAAATTCTTCTCCTCTATCATCACAAATCCAGAGTGTCCCATTGTTTTCCAAGGCGCTACCATCGCTTTTGAAACGGATATAATCTTTTGGACCAGAAAAATGTATTAATGTAGTATCAGGTTGTTCTTGTACTAGCTGGATGAGCCTTTGATCGACATCGGTTTTACTGGGTCTTCCTAAGTTTTTTATGTCAAGAAAGCTCATGTATCCTGTTTTCCAAGATGTAGATTGAGAGCAAGTCGAGTCATTGATGCTGCCGCAAATAATGACACTTCCTTGGTGGGTTAAAGCCTCTATTCGAGCTAATTTAAGAATTTTTTCGAGTGAAGATAAGCTTGAAGACATGCGGTTATTAGAAATTAGGTTTGAGAAACTCGGGGTGGCTAGGGAAAATAATATTGCAGCAATTGATAAAGTTATTAAGAGCTCGAGAGCTGTTAGACCAGAATTCTGTCTTATGAAGCCCGATTTTGCACTTTGTCGCTTTCTCTTGAAAAGTATGTTCATCACTCGGGCTAGTTAAACAATATTTTCACTTGTGAAAAGGCAAAACTGATGAGTGGCGGGTTTTATAAGACGAATGGTAGGGAATTATTTTTTAAATAGATGTCATCTCGCTTAAAAAAAGTTTGGTAAAAAGAACCAATCGATTGACTTTTTGATCAATTAACCGCAAAAATGATTTGTCATTAAGGTGGGAAGAGCTAAGTTGGGTACCCCTAACCGCTAGCTACTATTGCGATTTCATAATTTGCTTTAGCTGTCTTAGTGTCCTGAAGCATACAGATGAGCGGTTTTTTCTGTTGTCGATAGACAGGGCGATGTTGAAAGATGGATTTGCGACCCAAATTTTTTTTCATTTGTCGTACAAAAATATTATCGCCGGTGAGGGTTACGCGCCGATGCGACTTGCTGTAAGGAGTCGATAAGGTGGAAAAACTTTCGGGAAGTGAAATGGTGGTTAGGTCCCTTGTGGACGAGGGTGTCGAATTTATCTTTGGCTATCCCGGCGGGGCAGTACTTCATATCTATGATGCGCTTTTTAAGTCCAAAAGCATCCCCCATATTTTAGTTAGACACGAACAGGCAGCTACCCATGCTGCAGACGGTTATGCACGGGCTACAGGCAAACCTGGCGTGGTTCTTGTGACCTCCGGTCCCGGTGCTACAAATGCAATTACTGGTGTGGCGACGGCGTATATGGATTCTATTCCGATGGTCGTGTTGTCAGGACAGGTGGCCACCCATCTTATAGGTGAAGACGCCTTTCAAGAGACTGATATGATAGGCGTCTCCAGACCTATAGTGAAACATAGTTTCCAAGTGCGCCATGCATCCGACATACCCATCACAATTAAAAAGGCTTTCCATCTTGCATCAACGGGAAGACCTGGGCCTGTTGTCATTGATATACCAAAAGATCTCACTAAGCCAGATGAGTTGTTCGAATATTCCTATCCAGAGACGGTTAAATTGCGTTCCTATTTTCCGGCTAGGCGAGGTCATATGGGGCAGATAAAGAAAGCTGTAAGGCTGCTCTTGGGTGCTAGGCGTCCAATAATCTATGCAGGAGGTGGAGTGATACTTGGTGGTGCTAGCGATTTGCTAAGAGAGCTTGCCGAATGTGTAAATTTTCCAGTCACGAATACTCTAATGGGGCTTGGTTCGTTTCCAGCAAGTAGCTCCCAATTTCTGGGTATGCTTGGTATGCATGGATTCTATGAAGCTAACATGGCGATGCATAATAGTGATGTTATTCTCGCGATTGGAGTGCGCTTCGATGATCGTGTTACCAACACGGTAAGCAAGTTTTGTCCGGGTGCGCAGATAATACATATAGATATCGATCCAGCGTCCATTTCCAAAACGGTTCCCGCCGACTTGCCTATTGTAGGCGAAGTAAGCACGATTCTTACAGAAATGCTCAAGCAATTAAAAGAAGAAAATAGAAAAATTAATTCTATAGTAGAAAAAAACTCTCTTGATGATTGGTGGAGACAGATTCAAATTTGGCGCAAGGAAAATGGGCTATGGAGTGACAGAAGATACCCTGAGAGTGAGCATATCATGCCTCAGCAAGTTATTGAGTGTCTATATCGTGTTACCCATGGAGATGCTTTTGTTACGTCTGACGTCGGTCAACATCAGATGTTTGCAGCGCAATACTATCGCTTTGAAAAGGCAAATCGTTGGATTAATTCTGGTGGTCTAGGTACGATGGGTTTTGGCCTACCTGCCGCGATGGGGGTCCAACTCGCTTTTCCAGATCAGACAGTCGTGTGTGTTACCGGTGAAGGAAGTATTCAGATGAATATTCAAGAACTTTCTACCTGTACTCAATATAATTTGCCGCTTAAGATTGTAAATCTTCGTAATAATTATCTTGGTATGGTTAGGCAATGGCAGGATATGCAGTATGAAGGAAGACATGCAATGAGTACTTATGAGGATTCTCTTCCTGATTTTACTAAATTGGTAAGCGCATATGGTCATCTGGGATTTGAGATAAAAGAGTTAGCCGATCTTGAGGATATTATGAAAGAAGCTTTTTCCATGAAGGATAAATTGGTTTTTCTAGACATATCTGTGGATCCTGCCGAGCACGTTTATCCAATGCACGTTGCCCCAAATGGAGCGATGAATGATATGTGGCTCAGTAAGAGCAAGAGAAGTTAGCAATGCGTCGAATTGTGTCAGTATTATTGGAGAATGAATCGGGAGCACTGTCTAGGGTGGTAGGCTTGTTCTCGCAGCGGGGCTACAATATTGAAACATTGAATGTTGCTCCAACTGAAGATCCAACATTATCGCGGCTTACCTTGACCACAATAGGTGATGACAAAACCATTGAACAAATAACCAAACAATTAAATAAGCTAGTGGATGTAGTAAAGCTAGTAGATTTAACAGAAGGTAGTCATTTAGAGCGTGATCTTATGCTCGTGAAGATACGGACCGGAGCAGAGCAACGAGAAGAAATCAAGCGCACGGTAGATATTTTTCGGGGTCAAATAGTGGATGTTGGCCCAGAGATTTATATTGTCCAAATCGTCGGAACTGGTGACAAGTTAGATTCCTTTATATCTGCTATTGGATACGCGGAAGTTCTTGAAGTGGCGCGCTCTGGCGTCGCAGGAATTTCTCGAGGCGATAAAATACTAAGTGTGTGATTAGAAAGTAGCTCGTTTTTTAACTTAAACAATCCGTTTCATAGATGTCATGTGCGACCGAAGTGTCTTTCCAATTATTTCCACTGGATGTGACCGGATGGATTCGTTTACTGCAATGAGTTCTTGATTATCCACTCCGTGGAGCTCAGTTGTGCCAATTCCAATAGATTCTGTTCCAATATTACTCATAAATTCCTTTAACAAAGGGCGACAAGCTTGATCAAAAAGGTAGCATCCATATTCGGCTGTATCGGAAATGACCACATTCATTTGATATAATTTTTTCCTAGCTATTGTATTCGCAATTAATGGAGTTTCGTGCAGCGACTCATAGTATGCTGATTCAGCTACAATTCCAGCGGACACCATGACTTCAAATGCAAGTTCAACCCCTGCCTTAACCATAGCGACCATTAAAATTCCCTGATCATAGTAAGTCTGCTCTTGTATGTCCTCATCAGTATTTTGGTTATTCTCAAAAGCACTTTTTGAGGTTGCGTCTCTCCTAGTTAGGAGGTCTCTATCATCATCAGCCCAATCCTTCATCATTGTTGAACTGAAGTTGCCAGTTATTATGTCGTCTTGATGCTTTTCATAAAGTGGCCTCATTAATCGCTTCAATTCTTCAGAAAGGTAAAAAGCACGGATTTTAGAAGGGTTGTTTAATCTGTCCATCATATTTGTTATCCCTCCATGCTTTAACCCTTCAGTAATTGTTTCCCATCCAAATTGGACTAATTTTGACGCATGTCCCGATTCAATTCCCAATTCAATCAT
>JAQWLX010000130.1 GCA_029247075.1 Halieaceae bacterium
TTGATTCAGTACCGACTTCTGATCTTGTGAGAGATAAAAACTCGTCATGAAGGTAGAGGAAAAATCGGACAGGGTTTTTCTAGGAAAAATCATAAAAAAATTAGGTCTGAATGATTGCCAATCTACTTCTCGAATACTTGCAACTACTACTTCTAATGGATAACCGCCTATCTGCAGACCCAGTACATCACCAACAGAAAGACCCATACGCCGAGCATAATCCTGCTCTATCGACACGAGACGTTTATTCTCATTATCGCTCCACCAACTTCCTGACAGAATCTGATTACTCTCAGGTAGTGCGTCTG
The DNA here is from genome assembly GCA_029247075.1 of Halieaceae bacterium. Lineage (GTDB taxonomy): Bacteria > Pseudomonadota > Gammaproteobacteria > Pseudomonadales > Halieaceae > CABYJX01. Next base: position 309 of record JAQWLX010000130.1, read on the forward strand.
ACCAGGTAAGGTTAGCCTCACGCTGTCTTCGCCCAGCTCCATCCGGATCTTTTGAAGGTAGTGCTTTATGATTAATAGAGATGATCCTTCCTCGAATTATTGGGAACATTGGAGATCCAGGAATTGAGGCCGATTTCAGGAAAGTCTCTACCTGAACAACATCACTGGGCCCGATGTTGAGTAGAAAGTGATTAGGCGTCTCGGCTGGAAGTTGAGCTTCCCATTGGTTGAGTAAAGAGGTACGTAGACCTAACAATACTAGGAGCATCATTATTGCAACAGCAAAAACTACGACCTGTAGCCCATTGGCCAATCCTCTCCGTTTTAGTCCGGCAAAGGCGAGTCTCCATACGCTACCCGCACGCATGCCTAAAACTCGAGAGCTGGTTAGAAAGGCTAGTGAGACTATGACTCCCAGAATAACAACAATGACTAAGCCAAATACAAGAGAAAGCACTAATTGCCAATTTTGACTATAGAAGAAAATTAGCAATGTCAGTGATAAAAGCCCGATAGAATAATCTACTGCAAAACCCTTTGACTTATCAGGTAAATCTCGACCTAACACTCTCATTGGATTCGCCAAAGAAAGGCGTCGGATCGAGGGCCAAGAAAAAACAAGCAAACAAACAAAGGAGGTTGTCGCACCCGCTAGATATGGCCTTATTCCTGATGATCCAGGATCCACTGGCAAACGTTCTCCAACAATGGAAAAAGCCATGGCTTGAAGGATAAATCCGAACAAGCATCCGAAGAACCCTGATAACAGGCCCAAAATACCTAGGCATTGAGCATACAAAAGAGAGATGCTTCCTGAACGTGACCCCAAGGCTTTCATAATCGCTACATAGGCAGTATGTCTTTCTGCAAAGCGCCCAGATGCAGAAGATATGGCGGCACCGGCAAGGATGATTGTCAGACTCCCACTCAACACCAGAAAAATCTCTACTCTGTCCATTGCACGAGCGATATTCGGTTGAATCTCTCCCAGACCTAAAACAGTTTGGCCGGGTTGAATTTGTATGGTCAGCCATTTAGAGAAATTATCTAAATCGCTTTGGTCTCCAGCATAAAGCTGTCGGTATTCTACGCGGCTACCAGGCTGGATTATTTGTGTTTCCGATACATCCTCAATATTCATAAGAACACGAGGTCCCATCCCTGAAAACGCATCACCACGATCTGGTTCAGAGCGAATTACTGCGGTCACAGAAAAATCACTCTCTCCAAGGGAAACCGAATCTCCGATCTCTACTCCCAAAAAAGAAAATAATCTAGATTCGATCCATACCTCACCTCTGCCTGGTCCAAAGTCGACGGCGCTACCCTGCACAAATGGTTTTTCGCTAATGAGTAATTCACCGCGCAATGGATAGGATGAGGAAACCGCCTTGATTGAGACTAGTCTCATGCGATCTTCCAAGGGAGCATAAAGCATGGTTGGAAATGCCATTGAGGACGCTACTTCAAGCCCTTGGTCAATTGCCTGCCTTGACCACTCAACAGGAAGAGTTCGACTACTTCTAACCACGAGATCTGCGGCTAAAAAGCGATGACTTTCATAGGTCAAGGCAGAATCTAGCCTCTCTGTAAATGCACTTATTGCTGTCGCTACCGAAACGGACAGAAAAAGAGCAAAAGATAAAATGGTTAGTTCGCCGGCACGCCATTCTCTCGCCAAAATCTTAAAGGGATTTAATGCCATAGACTTAGATATTAACCACCTTTCCTCCAGAAAGGCTGATAGATCGCTCACAACGCTCAGCAAGTCCAGTCTCATGCGTAACTAAAATTAAAGTCTTGCCTTCTTCCTGATTTAAGGAAAAGAGCAAATCAATCACAACCAATCCTTTATCGGCATCAAGATTGCCCGTTGGCTCGTCAGCAAACAATATGTCGGGATCTGTTGCAAAGGCCCTTGCAATCGCAACCCTCTGCTGTTCGCCACCAGAGAGCTGGTTGGGATAATGACTAAACCGATGCTCTAGTCCCACTCTTTGCAGGTAGTGGCTTGCCGCCTCAGCTGCAGCTTGGTTTGCATTCAATTCGAGCGGAAGCATCACGTTTTCGAGGGCGGTGAGTGATGGTAACAACTGAAAGGACTGAAACACAAAGCCTACGTGATCACCTCGAAATTTCGCCCTACCGTCTTCATCCAGGCTAGATAGGTCAATCTCATCTATCACCACCCTTCCATGACTTGGCAGGTCCAGACCAGCTAAAATCGCAAGCAGAGTAGATTTACCAGAACCGGAGGCTCCGACGATAGCAACGGATTCACCGGTCTTGATTTCAAGATCAATTCCTTTCAATATCTGAATCTCGGATTCGGCCATCTTAACTTGCTTGTGGAGTTTTTCCGCTTTGATCATTCGTAACATCCTATTAGCTACGATAGCTTTTACGTTCTTAGCCTTACTGTCGGTTCAGTCTGGCAATTCATATAGCGAGACTCAGAAGAAGATTATACTTATGATGGGGGATAGTATCAGTGCAGCATATGGAATGTCTTTAGAGGAAGGCTGGGTAGAACTACTCAATCAAACCCTCAAAGATAATGAAATCGAATATCGAATTGTTAACGCCAGTATTAGCGGTGAAACGTCTGCCGGAGGGAGACGGCGACTTAATAACCTTTTAAATAGATACAGTCCTGACATAGTGATTATAGAGCTTGGTGGTAACGACGGCTTGCGCGGGTATCCGATTGATCAACTAGAGGCTAACTTGGTGTCTATGATTCAGCTTTCTTTAAATTCCAGTGCCCGAGTTCTTGTTTTACCAATGGAAATACCACCAAACTATGGCTCAAGATATACCAGTAGATTTAGAAATGCATATGTTAAAGTAACACAAGAAACCGGAGCCATTCTTGGCCCCTTCATATTAAAAGATATCGCACTCAACAGATCGCTAATGCAGACAGACGGCATACATCCCAAAAGGTCCGCGCAACCTATAATAAGGGAAGCGGTTCTTAAAGTGTTGCTGCCACTTCTAGATCAATAACTAATCAAAACCAATTTATAAGGTACAAAAAAGCCAGTGGAACTACTTGTATTTGATTTAGATGGAACACTTCTTGGTAAAGATTCTCGAATTTCAACGTTTACCGGAGACACACTATCAATGCTAAGAGAGAGGGGGATTCGCTATACCGCGGCGACTGGAAGGACCCTGCATGCAGCGTCTAATGTCTTGAACGGTCATTTCTTTGACGAGCCGATGATTCTAAAAAACGGTGTACTGACTTATGATCCAATAAACAAATGCTACATTGAAACCCATCTGCTTGAATTCCCTGACATCAATCCATTCGCCACAATGCTTATGGAACATGGAATAACGCCCTTTGTCTTTACCATCGACATTAACCATGATCATGCGATTTATCATCGAAATCATCTTTCAACTTCAGAAAAAAAGGTCTTACAACTCTTCGGTAAAGAAACCCAAGTCCCGACGAAACCTCTTGAAGAAATACCTGCCGGAATCAAGATAAGTAACGTAAGTGCTATCGGCCCAGCTGAGGTGATAAACAAAATTTGCAATTCAATCAACAACTCAACAGATCTAGTGGCTTACAGTGGCCAGGCAATAGAAGATTCCAATATAAACTGGATGGACATTCACCACTCAGCAGGCAGTAAAAGTAGAGCGGTGAAAGTACTTAAAGAAAAATTAGGCATTGATAAAATTATTTGCTTTGGTGATAGCGATAACGACCTCTCTCTTTTTCTAGAGTCAGATGAAGCCTATGCTCCTGAAAATGCAAAGCAGGCCATAAAAAACATCGCCACCGCTGTCATAAGTCATCATCAAGAAGATGGAGTCGCTCGCTTTTTACGCTCAAGATTCGAACTGCTCTAGACAAAACACTGACTATCTTCAAACATTGCAAAGTCATCCCGGAAAAACATTTTGCCTACTTTATCTTTGGCCACAACAGCGGTGTTTCGGTCACATATTTCTGATAAAGCGGGTCATCACCCCACTTTATATCGGCTGCTTTTTCCAACAATCTCGTTCCGCTTACTCTAGTAAGCAATAGGTAAACAAAAATCGGGACAATTGTACTAATATAATTAAATCCGCTCATTGCAGGCAAAGCTATTAGTACAATTCCCAACCAGAATACAATCTCTCCAAAATAATTTGGATGCCGCGAATATCGCCACAATCCCGAACATATAAAAATCTCTGCCCCGCGCCTATCTCTATGAAGTCTTTTTTGGTGGTCCGCTAATATCTCAATAAAAAATCCGACGCTTGCCAAAAATATTCCTGGCGCATCCACAAACGATAGACTTGCTACACTGTTTCCAGTGATTGTTGCAAGCACAGGAGATAGACAAACGGTCACCCACACTCCCTGCATCGTCCATACCAATAAAAATCTAGATGGATTGGTCTTGATCTCATCGAATCGGGGGTCACCACCAGATATTTTCATTCGAGAAAAAAGAAACCATCCCAAGCGAGACGCCCAAATAATCAAAAAGGCCGACAACAGGAAAGACCTAGAATCAAATCGGTAAACCAGCAACAAAGACAAAAGGCACACGGCAATAAATGTAAACGCGCCCATCAGATCGTAAAATTTTTCTGTTTTTAGGAGGCATGCCGGAACAAAAGCCAGCCACTGCAAGAAAAAGATCAAGATGACACATCCTGTACTAACCGGTATTCCTTTAAACAAGACGCTACCGTCAGAAATTCCGAAGATCAGAAGAAAAAAGACGACTGAAAACCCGACTAAAAACATCTTTTAGGGAAGATAGCAAAACGACGATTGAATTTAGTCATTACTTATTTTTGTGGGGTTATTAGTATCTTTTCCCCAGTCGCCCTTTTCGAAGATTTTATTATTGTATCCAAGGATAAGGCTTCTGTAAGAGAGACTTTGCTCGCATAATTACTTGCAAATGTAGTAGTCAGCTCTGACGCTACCTTCTTTTTCATTTTTGATACAATTTCCTGACCTGCACGCATCATAAATGGCATCAACAACCAACCTCCAACACCCCAGGACAAACCAAAATTTCGATTAAGGGTCGTGGGAGACATATCAAGTCCACCGTAGATGTATATCTGCTTATATATGTTAGAGCCGTATGCGCTGTAGCCCGCTATTTTGGATTGCTCACTAATCTCCATACAATTCAATATTTGGCTCGCAAGCTTGCCACCACCTACAGCATCAAACCCTAGTGTAGCTCCCGTCTCTGTAATGGCTTTCGTTAGCTCCGTTTGAAAATTCTCTTGACTTGAATCGATGGTATAAACCGATCCTTGTTTTTCCAGCATAGCGACCTGTTCACTAGAGCGAACGATATTGGTTAAGCCTATCCCATCACTAAGACATACTTGATTCAACATTTGTCCAAGATTTGAGGCTGCTGCAGTATGGACTAATGCAGCATGCCCCTCCATACGCATAGTCTCCACCATGCCAAGGGCCGTCATCGGATTAACAAAACATGACGCGCCCTGCTCCGCGGTTGTCCCTTCTAAAAGTGGCAAACACTGATTGACATTAAGGCAGCGATATTGGGTATACATGCCACCCCCAAAAACACCGACCATCCTGCCTTTCAATGCTTGAGCGATATCAGATTTGCCTGCATCAACAATTAAGCCCGCACCTTCATTACCCACCACCATCGACTGCCCTATTCGACCATCAATCATTCCACGGGCTTTTTCAAAAATCTTGCCAAGGACAACTGGGCTCTCTGATTGTTTTTCAATCCTAATAGATTCTGGATCAACCGGACCTAACAGAAGAAACAAATCTGAAGGGTTGATCGGTGCAGCCTGAATTTCAACCAAGACTTCTTCAGGCCCCGGGACAGGGATTGCCTCATTAATCAGAGATACCTCTAGGGTTAGATCATCATTAATTATGGAACGAAGCTGAGATTGCATGTTGGTCATCGAATACTCCAGTTATCAAAAACAACTCATTAGATTTTTCAAGCGCAAATACTCAAGACGATTACATCCGAAACAGCTATATTCGAAAAAAATTTCGAGAGTATACTGTCATCATTCAAACACAATCGGAATAAAAAGGATAAATTTTGGGAAGATATTATTTATCTATGATTGCTGCATATCAATGCTAGGCCTCTCCTTAATAGTTTGTCTTTTTGTAGGAATTCTAGTCTCTTACATTATCCCCCAGATTGCTCTTTTTGAGATCCGAAACTCCATTTCAATGAAACCGTCTGACCTAGATATTCGCTTTGAAGATGTCGTCCTTCAACCAAGTGACGCGAAAATAAATATTTACGGCTGGTGGATGGCAGCGGACAACTCTATCGCTACCTTGATATTTGTTCATGGCGCCACATCAAATCGACACAGTGAATTCTTTAAATCCATCCACTTCTACGAGGCACTGATCCAAAACAATATCTCAGTATTAAGCATTGATCTGAGAAATCACGGCGACTCGGATGCCGACGGCAAAGGATTGGGTTTTGGTATTTCTGAAGCGCATGATGTAACTGCGGCCATCTCTTGGGCAAAGTCAAAACTTCCTGATCAACCTTTATTTGCAATGGGCATATCAATGGGTAGCGCATCTATAATTCACGCAGAAAGTAATATGAAGGATTTGAGCGGAGTCATACTACTTGATCCCATGCTCCACACACAATCCGCATTCGCAAGAGGCGCCGGCGCACAGACCCGTGCACCTTGGCCACTTTTTACCCCTTCCGCCTATATTTCCACCTGGCTATATAGATTGCCTCACAAATCCAGCGATGCTTTTAGCAAACTTTGCTCACTAAATATTCCGATCTTGTTGATACAAGATCCGGACGATCCCGTGGCCATCGCAAGATTTTCAAGGACCGCAGCAGCTACAAATAGCAAAATCAGATATTGGGAAGCACCCAAAGTATCTCCAAAACATCCTGCGCTTCGAGGTCATGGCGGCTGGGGAAGTCATGTCACGGCCTATGCTGCGAGCCCCGACGAAACATTTGACGAAATTAATGATTTTGTTCGATCATTGATAAGTTCTGTAGTCGACAAAAATGAACAGAAAATAGTTTAAGTGAATGCACACTCTAAGTTTTAATAGATTACTGAGATATCGATATATTGAATTAATCGCACTCTGGGAAGGAAGACTCACCACAAAGCATCTCTGTCAGACATTTCAGATCGGGCGTCAACAGGCTAGCAAGGATATCAGCGCCTACAATAAATTAATTGCTCCAAATAACCTACTATACGATCGGTCGCTAAAAGGATATGTGCCTGCCGCAAACTTCGCGCCAAAACTTACGGCAGGAGTGCTTGAGGAATATCTAGCTCTAGTAACTGATTATTATGATCCACTGAATATTTTAAACACCTTAAAACTTCAAAATTGCCCGCTAGAAGACATTCGATGGCCAACCCGCAACGTGGATCCGGCTTTGATTAGATCACTGGTCGAAGCGATAAAATCCACGCAGAGGATGGAAGTAGATTATGTTTCCATTCAACATCCCGACCGAGAAGGAAGAATCATTGCACCGCACTCTATGGTGTTTACCGGAGAAAGATGGCATATAAGGGCTTGGTGTGAAAAGAATCGTGATTACCGCGATTTTGTTTTAAGCAGGTTCCGCGGCACACCAGAATTACTTGGTCCATCAAAAAATCTTGTTGAAGACGATCTGGCATGGCAGACAAAGGTGGCTATGGAAATATTGCCCAATCCTGACTTAACCTTGGCACAGCAGAGTGTAGTAGCTGAAGACTATGGAATGCTAAAGGGAAAAATGAATATTACGATAAGAGCACAGCTTATTCCATATGCACTCAACTTATTGCGTATAACTATAAATCCTGAGGCTGAAAACCCTCTTTCCAACCAGCTGGTTTTGGGAAACGCCAAGACTTTAGATAAGTGGCTAGCTTTCGCGAATCAAGACTAATAGTAAAGTATCTCAATCATCGCTCGATGTCGGAAGCCAAATCTCCGATTATGATACTCCAATGATCCAGGGCATCCTTAAAAGCCTTAATTGGAACACGCTCGTTAAGGCCATGCGCAAAGCTCTCATCAGGATTCATAAAAATCCCTCCGACTCCAAAGGTGGGTATCCCCGCTCTTCTGAAATGTGCTCCATCCGTTGCTCCTGATTCCATGGTTGGAATTATCTGAAGGCCTGGATAGCGATCATGAACAGCTCTTGTTACGGCACGCATTACATCAGGTCTAACTTCAGATATTGGACTTTCTACAACTTCATCTAATAATCGAAATTCAATGTTTGGATTTGCAACTACTGACACAAGTTTCTTTTCAATCAATGAAGCTAAAATTCCGGGAAAGATTCGACAATTTATTGTAGCGGTTGCCGATTGTGGTAAAGCATTCTCTGCGTGACCTGCTCGAAGCATCGTCACTACGCAGGTTGTCCTAGTAGTGCCGACATAAGAAGGTTCTCGAAATAGTCTCTTCGAAGCCTCTTCATTGTTAGGGTCAAGCGCAAAGGTACGCATAGCATTACCTACCGGACCATCTAAACGACGCCCCATATTTTCAAAGTATGACAACGTCATTTCTGTCCACATAACAGGGAAACGAAAATTTTGAATTGCCTTTATTGCATCAGAAAGTTCGTATATAGCATTATCAAGACGCGGACGAGAGCTATGCCCACCAGGATTTCGAGCGGTTATCTCCCAGGTGGCATAAGTCTTCTCTGCCGCTTGAAGCGCATATAGCAAGGCCTTGCCAGACCCGTCCAGCTCTCCACCTCCCGAGTCAGAATTCAAGGCAAATTCTGCATTTCTTAACCCAGGTAATTCATTTACAAGCATTCTGGTCGTTCGCATATAAGTTTCTTCGTCACCGGAAAAGACCAGGAACACATCTCGATTTGGAACAAATTCTTCCTTCTTTAGGCGAATAAAAGTGGAGACCAACTGGGCTACACCAAACTTATTATCTATAGCTCCTCTGGCATAGTAATTGGTCTCATCCTCAGTCAATGTAAACGGCGGGCGAACCCAATCTTCGTCAAAAGCTTCAATTACATCAAGATGACCCAACAACAGCATTGGCCTGTGAATAGCTTTCTCCGCAGGATATCGCACTACCAGGGAACCAAATCCATTTAATGAAATAACATTGATTAAATCAGAAGAAAAACCACCTGCTTCAAGCTCGCTCGCTAAGTAATTTGCTATCCGTATCGTATTATTCTTCGTTTTAGAGGTATCTACAGAAATTATCGCACGGTATATATCAAGAGTTCTTTGAAAATGTGCAGCAGAAACCGTATCAGCTTGGATGTTTGTCGTAACGAGCATGAAGCTAAGAAAAAGCGTCGGGTATCTCATGATAAACACTTAACCAAAGTGGTTGGTCAAAGTTTAATTCGATGAGGAATAATTGTCACTCTATGATTCATATGAAAAATCAGCGATCACTAGTTATAGGCTTCAAAGACTAGTCATCGTTACTGCTTGTTCTGTTTTTTTCGTCTGCGCTTAATAGGCGATCTCATATCAGATTTAGGATAACGTGGTAAACGACCCGTAGCTAAATATCTATGAATTGTTTCCTGAGATCGAATCGAGGAACTTTTGCTTTTACTTGATATCTTTCTATTTTTTTGCGATGCATCTAGCTTTCGAGACTTAACAGTATCATGCCACTGTTGATCAAGAATATCTTGTATTACTGTCTGAATACTGATGTCTAAAACAGGACATAGAACTTCCACGCGATAATCAATATTGCGCGTCATTAAATCAGCAGAACCTATATAGTAGGAGGGATTTCCCTTATTATGAAAAACATAAGCTCTAGCATGCTCCAAATATCGATCTACAATGCTGATTGCCTGAATATTATCTGAAACCCCTGGGATTCCCGGCACTATTGAGCACATGCCACGAACGATGAGTCTAATTTCAACTCCGGCCTGGCTAGCTTTGTAGAGTAACGATACCATGCTGGGATCTATAAGATTGTTACATTTAAACATTAAGGCGGCACGGTAACCTTCCTCTGCATTTGTAATCTCTGTTTCGATTAGGTATTCCAATTCTGAGCGACTGCTATGAGGAGATACAATTAAGCTTCGATAATTAGGCCTCTTGTAAGTGTATTTTAGAAAATCAAAGACATTTCGCACATCACTTCCAATCTGCTGATCCGCTGTAATAAGTGCGAAATCGGTATACAATTTCGATGTATTCTCATTGAAATTCCCAGTACCAATATAACTATAGTAGCGTTTGCTGGCACTCTCTTTTCTCTCTATCAAAAAAAGTTTGCTATGAACCTTTAGCCCTGGCACTCCAAAAATAACCTCTATACCCTCTTGGGTAAGCCATTGAGACCACTCTATATTTGCCTCCTCGTCAAACCGCGCAGCCAACTCCACTACTGCCACTACCCGCTTAC
>JAQWLX010000131.1 GCA_029247075.1 Halieaceae bacterium
TACCCTTATCAATATATTCAAGCACACGATCACGTTTTCGAGCATTGATTAAAGGTCCCATTATCTGAGTCTCAGACATCGGATCACCATATTCAATATACCCAAAGTAGGTCTGGAGAAGCGATTCAATCTTATCGCGACGTGACTTGGGGATAAGTAATCGGGTATGTATTGCGCAACCTTGACCCGCATGAAAGCAAACGGCAAGAGAACTCAGAAGGCTCTGGGAAAGATCTGAGTCCTCGAGAATGATATTGGCAGATTTTCCTCCGAGTTCCAGAAATACCTTCTTTACAGACTCTGAGGCTAAGGCCATAACACGCTTCCCAACAACCGTAGAACCGGTGAAGGAAATCATATCTACACGAGGATCTTTTACCAATTGCTCACCCAATGAAACAGGATCTTCAGCTGTCAGCACATTAAACACCCCGGCAGGAATATCGGTCGATTCTTTAACAATCTGGCCAAGCATCGCAGCTGACCAAGGTGTCTCTGGCGCTGCCTTTAGTACCACACTGCAACCAGCAGCCAATGCAGGGATACATTTAGCAAGATTAATTTGCAGGGGAACATTCCATGGCGTGATACACCCGACGACACCAATCGCTTCTTTTTCTACGATTCTTCTACTTCGTTGCCCCAGAGGCTCGGCAATTCCCAAGTCACGATCCCATTTGTATTGTGGCAGAAATTCGAGCATATGATCGATAAAACTAATCGGCACATCACAATGGGGACCAGACATACCACAAATTCCCATGGGCGCACCCGTCTCTGCAGAAATAAGATCTCGCAGGCGGGCCTGAGCGGCCACCAAACCATCCTTGAGCTGGGTCAAGCAGTGGTGTCGGAAATCGTGATCGCGACTCCATTGTGATTGATCAAATACTCTTCTTGCTGCACCTATAGCACGATCCATGTCTTCATACCCAGCATCGGAAACTACACCAATCGCTAATTCTGAAACGGGAGAAAAATTGTTGTAAGTCCTCCCAGAAGTGGCAGCCACGAGTTCACCATCAATTAGAAGTCTTTGTTCAGCATCCATAGAGAACCTCAACACCTATTCATGAATAAATCGTAAATAACTTCTCGCAAACTTTTGGTCGAAGGTAGATCTACCCCGAAATCTATCCCACTAGAAAGCGCGCAATCGAGATCTTTTTCACCGAGCCTGCCAAAAACACCAAAGAGCCCCTCCATTTCTTGTTCCGAACAAGACTTTGCCAATGCGTTCCTGTTACTAATAAACTGATGCATGACATCGTTGACAATCCCATTAGATTGACCGACTTCTTTTAAAAGATTGAAGTCTATTCCACCTGCCTCTGCTAGCTTCACCGCCTCAGACATGGCTAGAAATTCGGCATAAGTAATCATGTTATTACATAACTTTAGCAGGAGGCCAGAGCCAACATCCCCGGCATGTATAACTTTATCTGCCGAAGTTTCAAAAACTGGTTTAGCCTTTTCGAAGTCGGATAGTGAACCGCCCACCATGTAGCATAACGATCCCAATTCAGCGCCTTGTGCACCGCCAGATATAGCCGCATCAATAACTGAAATTTCTCTATCTTTCCCATCATTCACCCACCTTAAGAAGGATGCTCTAGTGACCGTGGAATGAATAGAAACTAAGGTATCGCTGCCTGCATGGCAAAATACCCCATCTACTCCATATAGCACGCTTTCTACCTGCTGATCATCTCTAACACAAATACCGATATGATTAGAACTGGCTGCTAACTCAGCAATAGTCTGACAAGCCAGCGCACCCTGGGTACCAAGCTCTTGAGCCTGAGAAGTCTGGACATCAAAGACTCGCGTAACAAAATCATCGCGTATCAGGTGCTTGGCACAGGGCTTACCAATGTTACCCAATCCAATAAATCCAACGTTCAAAGACATTCTGCACCTCAATATGTTTAAATATTCACAGCGTGAACCTGCTTTTAGTCTAAACAAAAGGAGACTCAGGAGCTATCATCTAAATCGCGTTTTACCTCTTAGTAGAGTCATCAGGTCAAAAGGCAAATTAAATGGCATTTTTTAACTCGTTCTATGAATCCTATGATTGGCAATCAAGTCTGATTGCATTGTTGGCGATCGCCATCCTGACAAAACTTCTAAAGCAAGGAATATTTAAACACCCAGAAGCAAACGCAATGAAACAGCGCAATCATGAGGTAGATAAAAAGAAATTAGCGCAAGAAAAGTATCCACGCATAATTAAAGACACTCAACGCGCCGGCCTGTTTACGAACCTCACATTCTTTACACTAGTCTTGCCTTTTTGTATTACGCCAACCGTTGGCCAACCATTAACTATTCTTTTAAATATAGTATTGATTTTGATGATCTATGATTTTTTTTATTACCTCATGCATCGATTCTGGTTTCACGGAACAGGTTCAATGCGTCAGATCCATGCTGTGCATCATCAGGCTAGAGCACCAACTTATATAGACGCCCACTACGTACATCCACTAGAAACATTTCTAGGACTGACGTTATTCTTTTTGACCATCGGTGGTCTAAGCTTGTTTACTGGCCCCTTCGATATTATTTCGATCGTGTGTGTTTATATTATTTATGTGCAGCTAAACATTCTTAATCATACTTCTATTGATAAAGCTTCATTTCCCTTCAAGACTATTCACTGGATAGCGGCCAAACACCATAGACATCACGAAAACATGCAAATGGGGAACTATGCTTCCATCACTTTAATATTTGATAAATTATTTAGAACCTATGAATAGGAACTTGTAATGAAAGATCAGGATCGTAGAAAGAAAGGTGAAGACATGCTTAAGGAAGTCTACGCAGGAGATGTAGTCTGTCCTCCGGAGGGTTACACCTTTACCGACAACATGCTTAAGCAGCTATTTGCCGAACTGTGGACTCGCGACATTTTGTCTATGCGTGATAAACGCATATTGCTACTGGGAATTATTGCAGAAAAGGGAGAGGCAACGACCTTTAAAATTCAAGTTAAAGCAGCGCTAAAACGCGGCGAAATGACCGCTGAAGAGGCCAGGGAACTATTACTATTCATTGCACAATACTCTGGTTATCCGAGAGCCGCATCAATGCTAAACCCTTTGGAGGAGGCTATCGCCGAGTCGACTGATACATAACTTATAGAGAAAGTAATTTTTAAGTGCCTGTGGGTAAGTCCTGAGTCCAAACTACATCTAGATTTCGAGAAACAAACCAACCGTCGCCATCTATAACGTCGATTATATCCGCATATCGAATTCCCATATCAAATTTTCTAACCACTCCCTCCCTATCATATATATGTGACGCAACCCCCCAGGTCTCTCCAACATAGTGATCTCCATTCCAAACACCTGTTTGCTGGCCAATGATATGAAACGTAGCGGAATAATTCTCAAGTAGGTCTAGGCTGGCAATAAATTCATCAAGTGAACTAGAAGCAAACCCAGGTCCCTGCTGCGTAAAATTTGGCAACATGATCTCTCTAAACCGCTCGAATTCTCGATCATCTACGTATTTCGCATAACGCACCGCCAAATCGTTGGGTATCATATTTTTCATGGTTCTATCTCCCATAAATCACAAGCTAGCACCGGTATATCTATCAAAATATAAATCAACCATAAACATCGATTACTTCACTGATAGTATCTTTAATTTGACTTCGAGAGTAGTTTAGCAATCTGGACTCGTCCGGGTCTGGCTCGTAGCTAACCGTCGCGCCCACACCAGCAAACATAATCACATTGGGTAGTAATGGATGATCCTCTGTTCGCACTTCCAAATCCATTGGATTGCCCGCCAAAGAACACCAGAGCTCCAGATAATCTTTCCAGCTATAGTTCTCATCACCAACTAAATAAGCTTTTCCTGATTCTCCTTTTGCTAAGGCACCTATTAATGCCTGGGAGAGAGACTTAACCGAGAGGTGATTTGTTCCACCAGGCGGCGCGAATAAGGGTAAGTTCTCGAGCTGACCTCGGGCATAGGCCACCATGACACTTAAATGCTCTATTTCTAATCCTGGTAGCGCACCTAGAACATAAGGAGCATTGACGCTACATACGGAAAATTCCGAACTTGCCAATGCCCTAGCACCTTCATCCGCAAGGTGTCTTGATTCTACATAGGGACATTCAGATATTCTCTGAGGTGCTATCTGGGGATAGAAACTTCCCACATATACCACCTTAGGAATTCCGGCGCTCTTAGCTGCTTTTATAAAGCGAGGTACTCCATCACTATTGCAGCGCCGGTAAAATGCTTCAGGGGTCTCAGATCCATCCCTTGGTAAGTATCGAATGTCCACTGCAGCCGCAAATATAAGTGCATCGAAACCCTCCAATCGACCATCGGAAAAATCATCTAACACATAATCACCACTCACAAATGGCATCGCACTCAGTGCGGGAGTGGAAGGTGGTTTGCGCGCCATCAAAGTAACGTCGTGTCCTGCAGCAAGGAGCTCGAGTGCCACATGCCCGCCGATCAAGCCAGTTCCGCCAACTACCAATATTTTCATCACGCTCTCCCTCGTCAACTATGTGCTCTATGATAAATTAGTTTCTCAAAAAATGGATAGGCTTCTTTAGTTTGCAAGGTCCTTATTTCAATTTCATTAGCTCCTATTCGGATGCTTCAACTAAATAAGCAATTAAATCTGCCCTTTCCTGAGAATCTATAATACCCAAACTCATCATTGTCGATTCCGGAAACATCTCCATGGGATTTGCAAGCCAGTAAAACATAAATATAGGCGTCCAAACGAAATCCGCCTGTATAAAGTTTTCTGAATAATAATCAAAGCCCTCTTGACTCCCGACTACCTTTCCAAAAATCTGGTGTAAGCTTGGTCCATTATTATGACCTACACCTTTTTCTGGGTAATGACAGGTTCGACACTGACCAAAGATTAGGCGTCCTCGGTCAGGATTCCCCTCCGGCATGTGCATCAACTCCTGAGAAAATGCGAGGTGCCCGGATAGGGAGAGGAAAGATAATAATAAGGCCCCAACTCTCATGCTGAAATACTTTCCAAAGAGGCTGCTTTCGACCCAGCAATACGACCGAAAAATGTACAATCACCAACCGATAGACCACTCGCAAAATAAGGGGCGATGGGTATCCCCGCACTAGTCCGACCCACCGCATACAATTTAGGAATGATCTCCCCACTGGAGTTTGTTACTTCTGAATCAACTGTCGTTTTTAGTCCCCCAAAAGTATGCGCAGGAAAAAAAGCATTTGTTACTGACAGGTCCCAAGCTGTAAAAGGGCTCTCTAGCGGTCGCAGATAGGTGGTATCCTTTTTAAATACCGGATCACTACCGACCTTCGCAAATCGATTATAGTGTGAGACAGTGTTCTCTAATGATCCATCTGGGAAACCCAGTGCCTGCGACAAGGTTGATATTGTGTCGGCCTTTGCCACGGCGAGAAAATTATCTTGCTTATATTTATAGCCACTGGCTTCATCGGTTATTAACCAAGCTTTTCCACCTTGATGATAAGCAATAGCATCCCCCAAAACACCATGATAGGTATCCTCAGGAAGAAACCTCTGCCCATTTTCATTTACAACAATGCCTGAGATAACATCTTCTGGTGGATAGATTGGAGCTATTGCAAAACCCTGATTCATACGCAGGGTCGTTGCCCCAGCCGAAACCCCCATGTTGATCCCATCACCCTGATCTCCAGCGCTACCCCAGGGCACCGAACAAGCGGCTAGTTCCGGGGCATGAAACTCGAGCATTTCTCGGTTATGAATAAATCCCCCACTAGCCAATATCACCGCCTTGCGAGCAAGGATAGATATCGTTTTTCCTTCTCTCTCAACAATTACTCCACGGATCATCCCATCAACCCCCGATAGTAATTCCATTCCCTTGGTACGTGTTAAATATCTGACACCCAGCTTATTAGAGCTGTTTTGCAGGGCAGCCATAAGATATCTTCCACCAGTCATTCCAGGTCTTCCAGGAACATGTCCTCTGGGAGCCGGCAGAGCGAGTTCATTTGCTGGCCATGCTAACTCGCAACCCGAGAAATAAAGCGATGCCTCACCCATAGGTATACCCTTGGCCAGAGATAGATTCTCTGAGTAGGGCACACCATTCGCGACTAACCAATCAAAATGTTCAACACTGCCTTCACAATAACGTTGTACTTTTCTGGGCTCTGGATGCACTCCACCGGCCTTCGTAATAAAGTCATACATCGAGTCGACCGTGTCGGTAATTTTTAGTGCGCGCTGTAGCGCTGTACCTCCACCTGCATATACCACCCCACCAGACATTGCCGAAGATCCACCCAACTGGCTTAGCCCTTCTATTACCAGGACATCAGCGCCGGAGCGTCGTGCCTCTATCGCCGCACTGGTCCCCGCCGAACCGGAACCCATAACCAAAACGTCAGTTTTTACATCCCAATTATTGAGAGAATTTGATGCTTTGGAAAAGTTTACGGCTAAGCTGCTTGTCAAAGATACTGAAGCGGCGCCGAGCAAAATATCTCTGCGTCTTAGCTTTCCTTGATTTATCTTAGCTTTTCCTTTGTCCAAGAAATATCGCCCTTAAACAAGTTTTGATAGTACTTTTGATGAATAAAGTTCCATACAGTGCCATGCTCGCTCAATTGGCATTCCACCTACGAGGGGATGAATCACGGCATAAAATGAATCATTATCTAAATGCCTATTGAGGCATTCCTCCGGCGTAATAATTTCGTAAAATCCCGTGCTTCTTAAAACATCTAGGTTGGTGTGATCAATCTCCAGGGGGCGCTCCAGGTCCTCAGTCCCCCAGCGGCTATATTCGGCCGCTTCATTTAGAAAATAGCTCCCAATATCGTTCCAAGCAGATTCGGGATCCTCATCTAAAAATAATACACTCACATTTGCCGGCGGGCAGGAAACGTAACCTTCCTTACCATATTTTGACAACTGCTCGTGATAATAGGTTTCGAGCTCAGGATTAGCAACTGGTGGAGAGAAAGGTAAGCCAAAGCGCGCTGCTCGGCGCGCAGCCGGTCGACTCATACCACCAACAAAGAAAGCAGGATGCGGACGGGAAAAAGGTTTGGGCGTTACATTGACCTTCTTTCCACGATACTCGAAGGCTTCGTCGTCCCATGACTTTAATAAAGTATCTAGGACATGGTCCATCCATTCCCCGCGCTTTTCATAGGGTTTATTTGAAATATGATATTCGATCTCCCTGTATCCCTGACCAGCAATGAAAGACAACCGTCCCTGACTGATTAAATCAATAACAGCTATATCTTCTGCGAGACGTATCGGATCATAGAGTGGGGCCAGCAGTGCCATGATCCCAATATTGATCCGCTCAGTTACAGATGCAATCGCTCCCGCCATAACCAAGGGCGATGGCAACCAGCCGTTTTCAGCGACATGATGCTCCTCTACATTGACACTCGTAAAACCTTTTTCATCAGCAAATTTAGCCATTTCGATCGCTGTCTGGTAACGGATTGATCTCAATAGGGGATCACTTTCACTCCCAGTAAGATTTAATCTTAGATTAGCCTGCATCACAAAAATCCGCTAAACATTTAGTTGGTCAATCAGTTTTGATTTCATTGGCAGAACCCAACTTTCTTTAAGTTTGGAAGAGAGCAAACCAACTGACTCCAGTTCATCACATAATTTCATTTGATGCGCTAAGTCAAACATATCCAACTGCCTAGAAATAAATCCGGAGTCATTTAAACTTATAAATGAAATACCTGGGCTTTCAAAGTAAGTACTATCTTCTCTCTTTCCCGGACCTCTATTTAACCAGTGAGTGACCAAATCATTACCCGCACCAACATACACGCCGACGTAGGGAAATTCCCAACCCTCCCAACCTACTTGCATATCTCTCCCATAATGAGTCTCTTTAATCTGATCAATTCCAGTAGCAACTACATCCATCACCCCTGCATAGTGACATGAGTAAATACAGTCTCTCGCATAAAGTTCATCTACAAAAGAAACCCAGTCCCCAGTTTTGGTAGCGTCTCCATGAGACTGAATCAATCGGTCAGCGGTCCTACGTTTCGTTTCCTCATCCAATATCTTCATAAAGATTTCTCCAAATACTATTTACCAGTGTAGTCCGTTGAGAACTACGGAGCTAGATGGCCGGTGCATGGGTAGTCGTAATACAGCGTGCAACGCCATTCATTCTGACTCTAGTTGTGACGTCTTGACTTTTATGCTACAACATCCCGTTGAATGTCTCGATTGGTGGGCGGTCATTAGCTTCATCGATAAGCGGGACAATTGCAATCCGTCGAGTGGATCTGCACGCGGCGTACGGCTGTAGTGTTTACCAGCTTATCTTTGGAGGCAAAGATGAATCGTGCTGTTCAAAACATTAAGGCAGAGCATCACGAATGGCGCACTGAACTAATAAAAAGCGGAACTCCGGCCTGTGAACTTCAGGAAAAACTGAGTCAATACAATCGCAGCTGGAGGGTAATCCCGGGCGCCGGAAAATCCGAACTCGTTACTATTGGCAGTCGTATCATCGGGGATGTGCTATTGACCGAGATGGATATGTCCGAGGTGCATGGGATCAGGGACGGGGACCTGCTTGACCAAGATTCAGACGCATATTTCAATCTTTGCCACGTGACACATGGAACGGTTGAATTTCGCGGTCTAAATCACCACGGAGTGCAATCGCCTGAAACAATATATGTCTGGATTTCAAGTGAGCCAGCAGAATTTTTTGCGACGAACCGCGTCAAGTTTCTCAACATCATGTTACCAGTTGCTCAGATTGAACGCAGATTGCGGAAATTCAAGAAGAAAAACGTTCTTTTACCTTCCAAGACCGGACCGGGAAAACTGTTCTGCAGCCACTTGATGGGCCTGGCATCTGTTGCCCAAGAAAATAGTCATATCGACGAACAATGCGTTTCTGAGGCTACTCTACAATTGGTCGCCAACCTGCTGAGGTGTTCGGTCGAAATCGGTGTTACCACCGGCCCTAGGGAGCGCCTGTTAAAAGAGTTGCGCGATTATATTTCCAACAATATCCATCGTGCGGATCTCAGCCCTCGATTGGTGGCATCCGAATTCGGGATATCGATCAGGTACATTCACAAATTATTTCAGGAGAGTGATGAGTCCATGATGCGATTTGTGAAGGAAGAGAGACTGGAGACAGCGCGCTCGGACCTGCTGGACCCCTACTTCAAGAATTTATCGATCACGGAAATCGCCTACAAGTACGCTTTCTCCGATTCGGGAAATTTCAGCCGACTATTCAAGGAGAAATTTGGTATTAGCCCTAGGGAATACCGGCAACAGGGTTAACTCGCACCATATACCGGCATCTGTCTGCATCGCGGTTGCACAACCAATGCCCGAGACCCTGCCCATGGTCAGTGCGGTTTTGCCGGTCAAATGTATTGTCAGCAGTGCGACGCCAACAGAATGGGTCGACACTGTTACTTCCCTGTGGGCTAACGCGGTATGACCGGCAGGCAAGAGCCGGAATGAATCCCCGCGGCTGCTTCTCACCACCAACACACAGTGCGATATCGAACGCGCCCGAAGAAATCGCATTGGAACCCTGAACAATCCCTGCGGCTGTGCTGCAACACGCCGCCTCAATATTAATAACTGGAATTCCAGTGGCGCCCATCGACGTCGCGATATCTGTTCCCCAGCCCGCCGCGTTGAGGTATGCCGTGGCGTACATTACAGGAACATCGCGCCAGTTCATTCCTGCATCTTTCAAAGCCGCGTTCACCGCAACTCTGCCAAGCTCCCCAAAATCCTTGTCGGGAAATCTTCCGAAAGCGTGCAAGCCTACACCCAAAATATAGACCTTCTTGGCAAAGCCTTTCACTGCTGGCGGCATCACAATATCGTTCTTGGTAAATGCCGGAACACCCGGCGCTCCCTTCGGCATATCTGACTCCTCAATTACGCTCTTGTGGCAACCTATACCAACTAAACTTTGACAAAAGTGTGCATCAACAGATGGTTACCCGCCTCATCTTTGCCACATATCTCTGCTTGCAACTCCACTTCCGTACCGATCGGGTAAGGGGTATCACCTGAACCACTAAAGCGGGATTGAATAAGCACTTGCTCAGGGAGTTCGACATTACCAATGCTATAGGGCACTTCTCCATCAAACGGCGCGCCCGGTGCTTGATATAGAACCGTACTCGAGAACACTTTACCGCGAGTACTCAACAATATCTCTTCCATCGTCTCGGTAAAGCACTTGGGACACTGTGGTCGCTTGGGGAAAACAACCGTGTCGCAATTGCGACACTTGGTACCAATCAACTCTGGCTTACCATTTTTCAAGGTAAACAAAGGCGATCCGTTTACATCCGTCAATGGCATGCCTTCTTGTGTAGCCATTTACCCCTCTCCTCTTATCGATGGAATATCTCATTGGTTAGCCTGTATACGCAATAAAATGACAGACCACCGCTGCTTCAGCTCGGTACCCATGGTAATCCCGAAAATCAGAGCTAGTCTTGTTAACCAGTGAATAAATTCTGGTTGGAGAGCGCACCGTAAATCCTTGTTCATACAAAGGCTATCCAAACGAACCGTATTTATGTATTCATCTCAGATTATCGGTGAGATGGCATTAAGTTGTAGGTACCCTCAGGAAAGCGTACCTCCATCGACGCGGATATCTTCACCTGTGATATGAGCAGCGTCCTCCGAAGCCAGCATTGCAGCTACACCCGCCACGACCTCTGGCTCGCGTGCTCCGGTCAGCGACATTAAACGAGGTATTAAATCAAAATCCATACTTTCGGGGAACTCTGCGTCTTTACTCATAGAAGTATTAATGTCGCCTGGGCAAATACAATTCGCACGGACACCTCTTTTTCCATACTCAATGGCAAGACTTCGGGTCATTGCCAAGACGCCACCTTTACTTGCCGAATACGCTGCACCACAAGGTAATCCGGCAATAGCAGCAGTAGACGCGGCATTTACTATACTGCCACGACTTTCTAACAAATGAGGAATAGCCGCTTTGCAAAACAATAAAGTCCCCGTCAAATTAACCGCTATTATGTGATCCCAGTCTTCAATCCGTAACTGCTCGGTATCATCAAACCGCAACAGGCCTGCCATGTTAATAATGGAATAAAGACTACCAAAGGTATCTACACAAGCTTGAACGGTTTCTGTAACGGATTTAGCATCACTCACATCACAGACTCGGCTTTCGGCAACACCGACTCCCTCGGCTGATATCAAATCGACAGTTTCTTGCAACAACTCCGAGTTCACGTCCACGCAAAATACATTGCCTGCCTCTCGCGCAATCCTCTGGGCAACGGCTCTACCAATGCCACTTGCCGCGCCAGTAACTAGAACCGTCCGATCAGAAAAACGTTGCATTAGTTTGGTTCCTTTTGGGATTTAGAGGGTCATTACCACCTTGCCACGTGCTTTTCTATTGATCATTAGGCCGTAGGCCTCCTCGTAGCGCTCGATTGGATAGATATCGGTAATCACAGGTTTGATTTTACCTTCTGAGAAAAGAGCCCAAAGCTCTTCGATATTTTTAACGTGTTGAGCTGGTTCCTCACCGCAAAATCTTCCCCAAAACACGCCCACCAAAGAACAACCCTTCAACAATGCCAAATTAAGTGGGATTTTTGGGATTGGGCCACTTGCAAAACCGATCACTAAATATCGCCCATTCCAGGCCATGCCGCGAATAGCCGCTTCAGAATAATCTCCCCCGATAGGGTCGTATACTACATCGACTCCCTTGCCGTCCGTCAATTCCTTAATCGCTAGCTTTAAGTCAGTCTCACTGTAATTAATGGTCTCATCAGCGCCCAAGTTTCGGCAAACTTCAAGTTTTTCCTCACTACTGGCCGCCGCTATCACTTTTGCTCCCATTAACTTCCCAAGCTCTACGGCACTGGTACCAACGCCCCCTGCAGCTCCAAGAACCAGCATGGTTTCACCAGACTGCAAATTTGCACGCTGTTTTAATGCATAATAAGAAGTGAAATAGGTTATCCCGATGGAAGCCGCCTGAGTAAAATCAAGCCCATCAGGCATTGGATAGACACCAAACTCATTGGTCACCACCTCAGCGCAAAAACTACCTATACTACCCATGGCAACGACACTATCACCTACTTTCACCCGAGTGACTTTTTCTCCCACTTCAGTGACGATTCCAGAGGATTCACCTCCTGGAACAAAAGGAAGTTCGGGTTGAAACTGATATTTTCCTTGAATAATCAATACATCTGGGAAATTTAAACTTGCTGCCTTAACTTGTATTCTGACATCATGCTCTCCGAGCTGAGACGTCGACCAATCATCTACCAAGTTCAGCTTATCTGCCAGCCCATGCTCACTGCATACCAACGCTTTCATTGTTTCTCCTTAAAATGATCTAATCCCAGAACATAAGGCGGCGCCATTGGGGCGCCGCTTAAAATATCTTACTTGATAGCCTTATTTATGCCACTTCGAAGAGACCAGCAGCACCCATACCACCCCCGACACACATAGTCACCACTACATATTTCACTTTGCGGCGTTTACCTTCTATAAGCGCATGTCCAATCATTCTGGAGCCACTCATTCCATAGGGATGACCAATAGAGATTGCACCACCACTCACATTAAGCTTTTCATTATCAATACCCAATCTATCTCGGCAATAGATGACTTGTACTGCAAACGCCTCATTTAGCTCCCACAAACCAATATCGTCCATACTTAATCCATGCTGAGCCAGCAATTTAGGCACTGCAAAAACAGGACCAATACCCATCTCATCCGGCTCACAGCCTGCAACCGCCAACCCTCGATATATACCAAGAGGCTCCAATCCTTCCTGTTCAGCGGTTTTTGCTTCCATGATTAACTGAGCGGAGGAGCCATCAGAGAGCTGCGAGGCATTACCCGCCGTAATGGTTCCCCCTTCTATCACAGTTTTTAACCCAGCAAGTCCTTCTAGGGTTGTTTCTCGAATACCTTCATCAGCAGACACTGTCGACTCGGATTCGGATTGCTCACCAGTCTCCTTGTTCCAGACGATTCGATTACACTGAACCGGTGCAAGCTCATCTTCATATCGTCCTTCCTTATAGGCGTTGGCTGTTCGTTGCTGTGATTGAAATCCATATTCGTCCATCGCTTCTCGGGTAATTCCATACCTATCGGCTACGACTTCAGCCGTTTGAAGCATAGGCATGTGAATCGAAGGATGCATGGCCGTCAATTCCTCATCGACAATCCGATGAAGATTCATATTTTCATTCTGAACTAGAGAAATCGATTCTAAGCCTCCACCAATGACACAGCTCATACCATCATCAACAATCTGTTTAGCACCCGTAGCAACAGCCATGAGACCTGAAGAGCATTGCCGATCCACCGTCATCCCAGCGACCGTAACAGGAAGACCTGACCTGAGGGCAATCTGTCTTGCAATATTAGAACCGGTTGCTCCTTGTTGAAGCGCTGCACCCATGATTACATCGTCAACTCTGGCAGGATCTATGCCAGCTCTTTCCACTGCAGCTGTAACGGCGGCCGCGCCTAAAGTCGCGCCCGCTAGATTATTAAACCCTCCTCGATAGGCCTTTCCAATAGGTGTTCGTGCAGTCGATACGATTACAGCTTCTCTCATATTTTTCTCCAAAATTTCTCTTTTTAAGCAAAAACAAATTTAATCCAACTTTATGCCTAGACCTTCTGCTGCCTTTGCAGCCATCTTTATACTTTGCTCGAAGCCCGCGTTAAGGACTTTTTCACCCTCGGGAGAGGAAATATCATCCCAGTGCGCTGCAATACCTTCAGGAGTTTGTTCTTCGGGAGAAAGCCACATGCCCTCGGTCTCCACTATTTTTGAAACCGAATATGCACCTGCGCCAGCACATAGGATGGTGCGATTAGGCGCGTCCTCAGAAACAAGATACAGAACAGCTGGAGTAACTGTTTCAGGTGTCAAAAGATCAAACGCTTTCTCTGCGATCAAACCTTCCGTCATACGAGTACCGGCAGTGGGAGCTAAGGCATTAACCTTAATATTATATTTAGCACCCTCTTGAACAAGAGTATTCATCAAGCCTACGACTCCAAGCTTAGCGGCACCATAATTAGTCTGACCAAAATTGCCATATAAACCACTAGATGATGAAGTGACCACGACACGACCATACTCCTGCGACCGCATTATCTCCCAACAGGCTTTGGAACAATTGACCGTACCCATCAAATGGACATCCACCACCATTTGGAAATCTTCTAGTGTTACCTTATTAAAACTCTTATCTCGCAAGATTCCAGCATTGTTAACAAGAATATCGACGCGACCCCACTGATCCATCGCCTGACCAACCATTGCCTCAACTTCCTCAAACTTAGCAACGTTTGCGCCATTGGCAATAGCAGCACCGCCTGCAGACTCAATTTCAGTCACCACATTTTTGGCGGCCGCACTGGACGATCCACTACCATCAACTCCACCTCCAAGATCATTTACTACAACCGAAGCTCCGCGCTTTGCAAGCTCTATTGCATGACTACGGCCTAGCCCTTGACCAGCACCAGTAACAATAGCCACCTTTCCGTCATATCGAATTGTCATTTTATTTTTTTCCTCATTACATCAATCCAAAGGTAGTTACAAACACGTTATTAGGCAGCAACCATCATGTTCATCCATTCGGCCACCAATGCTGGCTTTTCTTCATCTTCTATTTCAACTGTGATGGCAAGTGTAACAACGTATCGTTTTTCGTCTTTCGGCTCTACATTTTTTACTTCTACATGAGCTCGGACTCTCTTACCAGCTCGAACCGGAGCTAAAAACCGCACCTTGTTAAATCCGTAGTTAATACCCATTACCAGGTTATCAGGATAAAGACAGGAGTCTTCGCATAACTTTACTAAGGATGATAACGTAAGTAAGCCATGTGCAATTGTACCGCCAAAAGGCGTCTGCGCCGCAGCTTCCTCATCCACATGAATAAACTGATGATCTTCCGTACAATCAGCAAAACTGTTAATACGATCTTGATCAAGTATCATCCAATTTCCGGGTTCAAATTTGTGACCAATCTGATTTACCATTTCACTAACGGCAACTACTTTACTTCCCATTATTTCTCCTCCTAGTTGTATTTCTTCTCAAGTCTGATATTGCCTTAATTCATTTCTACCCACCACCATGCGATGCACGGCATCAGGTCCGTCTGCTAAACGAAGTGTTCTTTGACCCATATACATGGCTGCTAACGGCGTATCTTGGGAGACCCCGAGACCCCCGTACATCTGGATCGCTTCATCAATAATGCGGATAGTAGCATTTGGAACTATCGTCTTAATCATTGAAATCCAAACGCGGGCCTCTTTTACATCCACATTGTCCATCATCCAGGCAGTCTTCAGCGTAAGTAAGCGCGCCTGTTCTATGGACATTCTAGCATCGGCTATAACATCAATATTACCACCCAAACGAGCCAACGGTTTCCCAAATGCAGTTCGAGAAACACCTCTCTCGCAAAGTAACTGCAACGCCTTCTCTGCTGCACCTATCGCACGCATACAATGGTGAATTCGACCCGGCCCCAATCTCCCTTGTGAAATCTCAAATCCACGTCCTTCCCCCAAAATAATATTGTCTTTGGGAACACAAACTTCATTGAGTTTTAAATGCATATGTCCATGTGGTGCGTCGTCTGCACCAAATACGGTCAAGGGTCTAATAATTTCCACCCCTGGAGAATCTATAGGTACCAAAATCTGCGATTGCTGCTGATGGAGTTGTGCTTCTGGATTGGTTTTGACCATCACAATCATAATCTTACATCGCGGATCTCCGGCACCAGAAATCCAGTGCTTTTCTCCATCGATCACCCATTGATCATGTTGAAGTTTGGCCATAGTTGATATATTGGTTGCATCTGAAGAAGCGACACCTGGCTCTGTCATAGCATATGCGGAGCGTATTTCTCCATTCAGAAGAGGCTCCAGCCACTGCCGCTTCTGATCTTCTGAACCATACTTATGCAGAACCTCCATATTCCCCGTATCAGGTGCAGAGCAGTTAAACACCTCAGCCGCCATATGGGATTTTCCCATCTCCTCCGCCAAATACGCATACTCTACCGTAGTCAGTCCTGAACCTTGATCTCCTTCCGTCAGAAAAAAATTCCACAACCCTTCATTCCTAGCCTTCTCCTTAACGGCTTCCAGAATTTCAGTTTGTCTATCAGTAAATGACCATCTGTCCCCACGTTCTATTTCACTAAGAAATTCTTTCTCTACAGGAATTACATTATTTTCTATGAACGATTTTACCTTTTTCAGCAAAGGAGCAACTCTTTCGCTAATTCCAAGATCCATCATTGATTCTCCTTAATAATCCTCTCAAAAAATTAACTTCTCATACTCTGCTCTAAGCTAGCGTTTCGCTATCTTTTGCGAACCTACTCGCGGTAGTGATTTTTCGCGCTGGAAAATATATTTTGGTAGTTTAAATGCCGCAAGCTGCTTTGAAAGATGCGTCCGAAGGTCCTCTTCAACAAGGGACACGTTGTCATTAAGATGCACCACAGCTGCAACTACCTCACCTTAAAGATTATCAGACAATCCAAATACACTCACTTCTTTAATATCACTATAATTGTAAAATGCCGATTCGACTTCTGTACAACTAATATTATCACCTCCACGAATAAAGATTTCTCCAGGTTGACTCAACCTAGCTATAGTCCGATCAAACGCCTCCAAATAGTGATTCACAGTTTTTTACCGGCATATCGGTTTCAGGAATTAGAAACCGCTGAGAAGTGCATATCGATCTAGATGGTAGTTGTAGTCACCGAAAATATGCTGAAGTACACGAGCTCGTTTTATAAAAAATCCGATTTCGTAATCATCAGTCATTCCAATGCCTCCATGCATTTGAATAGCTTCATTCGTTGCCCTTTGAGCGACTTCACATAACTTTGCTTTAGTGGCACTAGCCAGAAGTGGAAGTTCATCCGACCCTTGATCAATGGCGTGCAGTGCCTTGAGCACCAAGGAACGACATAACTCCAGCTCAGCGAAAATTTCTGCCGCTCGATGCTGCAATCCCTGGAAAGACCCAATAAAATTTCCAAACTGCTTGCGCTCCTGTAAATACTTGACAGTTCTTTGGAATGCTTCCTCGGAAAGACCTAAAAGCTCTGCAGCCAAACCAATGTTAGCGATATCCAGAGTCGCAGAAAGCCCATCCCAAGCAGTATCAACTTCTCCTAGAACTGCCGAATCTTGTACTTCAACATTTAAGAGTTTTATTCTGCCGTAATTTCTTGAATCAACCATGGGTGTTCTTTCAGTAGAAATCCCGTCGGCTTCATTAGATACCATAAATGCTGTCAAGCCGGAGCAATCTTCAGAATTTCCAGAGGTTCGAGCAATCACAATAATTTGAGTACAGGCATGAAGATCCATCACCATGACTTTACTGCCAGTTAAACAAAACCCTCCAGGAGTTTTTTCTGCCTTAGTACATATAGAAGCTGGCTTATGTACCTCACTTTCCTGTAATCCAAGTGTCGCTAGAAAAGATCCACCTGAAATCTTATTTAACATTTCGGCTTTCTGCGCCTCGCTACCGAGCTTATCAATGAGCGTAGCACTTATCGAGATAGCAGAGTGCAGAGGAGAGGCGCTCAAATGACGACCGGTTTGCTCTAGTAAAATACCAAGCCCTTTAAAACCGTAACCAAGGCCACCATGAACTTCATCAATAGCAATACCAGCCCAGCCCATTTCGACCATCTCTAGCCATACATCAGTGCTATAGGGTAAATCTCCATCAGAATCACGCATTGCTCTTAAGTGCGAAAGAGTTGCCTTCTCAGACAGAAATCCTGAGGCAGCATCTCTTAACATCACCTGCTCTTCATTTAAAACTAGAGTCATTTTTTTAAGCCCAAAAAGATCTTTCTACTATTCACTCGGCAGGCCAAGTACGCGCTTAGCAACAATATTCAACTGGACTTCCGAGGTTCCCCCCTCTATAGAATTTCCTTTGGAGCGCAACCAATCACGAGCGACAATGCCTTCGTTATAAGCTTGCCCTTCCCAACCAAGAGCAGATTCTCCTCCAACCGCAAGATTTAGCTCGTTCCTTCTCTTGTTAAGTTCTGTTCCATAATATTTAAATATAGAAGATGCTGCACCCAATCCCTGACCCGCAGTTACTTCCTCCCCAACTCGCGACATTGTGGCAGAAAAAGCCATGGCGTCGAGTTGATACTGTGCGATTGTCTGGCGCAATATCCCATTAGAAATGCGGCCAGAGTGATCCTTTCCAAATGCCGATATTGCACTATCGCCCAAGGATTTTCCTTGAACCGTTCCAAAACCAGAAATCATGGCTCTCTCATAAGTCAATAAATATTTTGCTATCGTCCATCCTTTACCGGTTTCACCTACCAGATTTCGCTTTTCAGCGCGGGCATTGTCAAAATAGGTTTCGCAGAATGGAGAGGATCCGCTAATCAATTTTATTGGTCGAACCGTTACACCCGGCTGATGCATATCAAACAAAACAAAACTGATCCCTTCATGCTTGGTACCACTGCTGTCAGTGCGAACTAGACAAAATATCCAGTCACACTGATCAGCATAAGAAGTCCAAATCTTCTGTCCGTTTATTAAAAAATGATCTCCATTATCCTCTGCCTTGGTTTGCAAGCTAGCTAAGTCCGAACCTGCGTTTGGTTCTGAGTAGCCTTGACACCATCGGATTTCACCTCTGCATATTGGGGGAAGGTGCTCTAACTTCTGCTCCTCAGTTGCAAACTCGAGCATCGCAGGTCCAAGCATGGAAATACCAAAGCTGTCCAAAGGACGACGTGCTCCAATCGCATGCATTTCCTGCTGCAATACATTAACTTCTTCAGAACTAAGGCCGCCCCCTCCATACTTTTCTGGCCAGTGAGGTACCGTCCATCCTCTTTTTGCCATTCGGTCGCACCAAACCTTCTGATCTGGATTGACGATTTCAGGATCTCTACCTCCACTGTAAAAATCTTCAAAACCTTTTACTGGCTCGCGCATCGATTTGGGACAATTCTCTGAAAGCCATGAACGAACATCATGACGAAAAACTTCTAGTTCAGCCAAAATACGTATACTCCATGAAAAATGTCTCAGAAGACCAAAAAAACCCGAATACTACGAACGCCTGCCACTCGCTGAAACTACCTTAGGTATTAATTTGTTTCAAGTCCCCGAAATAGCTCCTAGGTGAGTGCTGTTGAACCGTTAATTGGTCAGTCTATATTCGTGACTGATGGGGAAAAATGCCGAAAACAACGCGCAATGGTTGACCCGGCTTTCTCCATGATGCGTATACGTCACGCATTTAGCCAAATGCAGGCAGCAGTAAGCGACCATGAAGTAGAGAAACATACACAGCTTCTTCTGATATTGGCACAACAAGATCAATATCCTCTTGATTAATGATGTCCAGGGGCTCCCGCAAGTACGTTTCTAGATCAACATTTGGCGCGGTAACTTTGTAACTGGACGCCACTGAATTCGAGGGCTTACAAACGTGCCAGCGTAATGACTCGGCAACGATGACACGGCATCCTGCAGAATCAAGAGCTCGTGCGATTTCAAGAGCTTTAGGCAGACGACCCAAGGTAAGTAGCACCGAAGTAGTCATTCCATTTCATCCATTTATCTGTCTCGTTACTGTTAACTCTCGCCGAAAATTTGTCAATTGAACTACTAAAACCATTAGATCAGCCTAAGCTAGGAACCAAAGCAGGGCAAAAAGGCTATTTTTACATTTTAAAAGGCTTTTATAAGAACCTTATTTGCTTTAGGATTGGGAGAAAGAGATAGCCCGAGTAAAAATTGGGGTGCGTTCGCGCGTGTGTTACTGACCAATTTTAGTAAAACAAGGGTAATAAAAAGATTTAATCTATAGGGGGAAAGTCATGTCTTTTGATTCAAAAGATAAAGTGGGCACCATGCCTTACTCAAAGACACTTATTCATACAGCGGTAGCAACCGCACTGGGATTAACTGGAATTCCTGCAGCAATTGCTCAGGATGCGCTCGAGGAAGTCGTTGTTACGGCTCGACAGCGTTCAGAATCGTTGCAAGACGTGCCTATGATGATTCAGGCGCTATCTGGTCAGGAAATCCAAAAACGTGGTATCACAACGCTTCAAGACCTGTCTAAATCCATTGGAAGTATGAACGTTACGCAATGGGGTGCAGGCGCCAATGAGATCGTTTTCAGGGGAGTAAGTACCGGTAGCGGATTCCTCCAGGATCCCACGGCGGCAGTCTACCTTGATGAGCAGCCTATGAGCTTGACAGGCCTAGCTCCTGACATTTACCCGGTTGACCTTGAACGTATTGAGACATTGGCAGGCCCTCAGTCCACGCTATTTGGCGCGGATTCACAGTCAGGAACAGTGCGATACGTCACCAACAAGCCTGATGCTTCCGAGTTTTCTGGAAACGTAGGGGCTGAGCTCGCTTCCTTCTCAGGCGGTGATGAAAGTTACAGTGCTGATTTTACGGTCAATATGCCAATAGCAGAGGATAAATTAGCGATCCGTATTTCAGGATTTACTAAGGAAGATGGCGGCTACATCGATAATATCCTTGGAAACTCTGTTGGTGGCGGCAAAAATAACGGGAACATGATCGAAGATAACTATAACGAGAAGAGCTGGATGGGCGGACGCGTTGGCGTAAGGTGGTTGATGTCTGACAGCTGGACAGCCGATTTGAGCGTTCATTATCAGGACCTCGAAGTAGACGGCTATGACGATATAGATCCAGGGCGTGGTGACCTTAAAACTGTTAAGTTTACTGACGAGAAACGCGAAGATGAATTTGTAGCAACAAGTCTCGTGATCCAGGGTGATTTGGGATTTGCCAATCTGACAATAGCTGGCTCCTATTACGATAGAGACACACTTTATCATCATGATACCCAAACCTATGCAGAGTATTTCCATGCGTTTGGATACGGCTATGAGTTTGGTGACGACCCTGTCGGTTATCTGGAAAATGATCAGAATAATGAGAGCAAGAGCCTCGAGCTTAGACTCACCGGAGGGGGCGATCGTACCTCATGGACGCTTGGCGCTTTCTGGTCGGATCAGGACGAAACCTGGGATTTCAGAACGTACATTGATGGCTACGCGGAAAGCGACGGATTTGCCTACCTCACCTACTACAACCCCATTGTCGCAGTTAATGACACCTGGTGGTATTCGTCTCAGCAGACCAGCAGAGAGAACAAAGCACTGTTTGGAGAATTGGACTTTAATATCACGGAAAACATGACACTCTTGTTGGGTGGCAGGTGGTATGACGTCGAAAAAACTATTGATTATTTTGTGCAAAAACCCGAAGGGCTCTACCAGGAAACTTGTATTGGCGGTGTGTGTGTGAGAGCACCGCAGAAGACAAGAGATATGTCAGAAGACGGTTTCATTCCTAAAGTGGGACTCCAGTACAATTTTACTGATGATGTCATGATCTATGGCGTATATTCCGAGGGCTTCCGTACGGGAGGGGTTAACCGTGGTAGAAGTGACTATCCAACCTTTCCGATCGCTTATGACTCCGATATGGTGGAAAACAAGGAAATTGGCGTAAAAGCGACCCTAGCGGATGGTCGAATCAAAGCCAATATGTCTTTCTATCTCATGGACTGGACTGATGTTCAGGTTGAAGTGGTAGATCCAAGTAATAATCCGGATTTCGGAGACGCCCAACCCTGGCAAGCAGTTATTGCTAATTTGGACGATGGAAAGATCAGTGGATTTGATGCTGATATAACGGCGATGGTTGGACAAAATCTGGAAGTGGGTTTCAACTTGACCTGGATCAATGAAAATGAGGTATCCGCATCACCTGTAGCAGACGACCGCTTCATCGGTGGATTCGCGGACGTTGGTTTGGATGCTACTACCAAGTTACCGATGTTTGCCGACGAAAGCTATTCGATGTATATGACTTACTCCTTTGATACCGCAGACTTTGGTCTGGGCGCAGGAGATGGATATATAACTGTGATGCACAGCTATCAAGGAGAGTCGCTCAATCAGCTCACCGGATCCGCTAATGCCCCTCGTGAAACACAGGGTGACTACCGGATAACAGACCTAACGATGGGCTTTGAATATGAGTCCTGGCAGGCTACCTTGTTCGCGCGAAACCTGACCGATGAAAGAGGAATCACGTACAAGGATAACAGTGATTTTGATCCCTACTTTGGATGGGCAACGTATTTCGTCACACCACCAAGACAGATCGGATTGTCAATTCGCCTGAATTTCTGATATTTCAGACGGCGTAACACAAAAAAGCACGCTTCGGCGTGCTTTTTTATTCACGAATTATGAGAAAGGCCAGACTTCTAATCCGTGAATTGCATTACGAATATCCATGGTTAAGTTAACTGAGCCCAACCTCTTCTCTCTTGAGAGATCATAAATACTCACCGTTGAAGGAGATGAACCTGCAACGATAATACGATCATCGACCACACAAAGACCTCTCCCAAATGCCTGGCGAGTCATACTGTTTGCTATTAAATCGGTTGCTTCCAATTCACTCTCATCGTATGACACAACCTCTAGAGATTTTTGTTCTCCGTTGCGCAAAACATATCTTACAAAATCATTCTGAGTATCATTGAACAAGACTCCATCAGAAAAAGGTCTGGCATTATGAGTGCCATCTGGCAAAGTACAGAATTCCGAAACGTGCATCTCCGAATCAAGAAAAAGCAGGGCGCCTGTCTTCAAACCACTAAAATAAATGCCGCTTTTTTCTACATGTACCATGTTGATGTGATAGTTATTGGCAAAGGGTGGGCCGGCTTTATTTCGCGGATCAAATGGTTGCCCCACCCATTGATTCCCATTCCTGGAAAGGTACAACCCCCAGGAAAATTCTTTTTTGTTCAAGTCAAAAACCAAAAGACTGTCGTAGCCCGTCGAAGTTAAAAAAAGCAAATTATCTTCGCGCGAAATTTCATGACAATGCTTCAAATAGGAATTTTTATAAGAAGCTACTAAATCAAAGTTTGGCGTGTATGCAAACAATTCATCGCTCGCGGCAATCCAGACCAAGTCATCGGTAAACTCAATCCCTCTTAGACCTCTGTCCCAGCCCCTGCCAGCAAAATCAATTTCGCTGGTGTTCCAGTCAATGTGTTGCTCCACTGCCTGAGATTTAAAATCAATGGTATACACTCCACCGTGGCTTTGCCCTTTCTGAGCACCGCGAACTACTGAAGTCGCTATTAGCTTAGGGAATGAAGAAGTCACCCGCCTACCTAAATTTCTTTTGCTGAAGGAGCGAGATCTAAAAGCGGCTCTAGGGTTTCGATTAGAGGTTCTATGTGCGATTCAAACCGCTTCCATATACCAATAGACCCTGAATATATTGGCTGTCTTACCTGTTCTGAACTCGCAGTTCGAACAGCTCTCTTGGTTTCATGAAAATTGACGCAGCCTCCCTCAAAAGGAAGTTCACAGTAATCCAGAATTCGCCTAACTTGCTGCTCTAGATTAGATACAACGTCCTCATACTGAACTCTAAGTACTCGCCCGGGTGCTACTGAATCCCAGTGACTCATCATTTGATTATATTCAAGATAGAACTCACCAAGCTCAAACAGATCGTAAGTGAAGGTTT
>JAQWLX010000135.1 GCA_029247075.1 Halieaceae bacterium
ACGTTACTTTAAGTGTCGGCAGAAAATCTTTGAAATAGCGCAGGCTGTCGGCGCAGAGATAATGATCGAGGTAATTCCCAAGCGACAGCGTATAACCTCCATCCTGACGACGTCTGAAGGAAAACTTTTCGGAGCAAGCACCGCCTGAAAACCCGTCGGGACATGGTTTGGTGCGCGCTACGGTACCTTTCACCAACAACTGTGGAAAGGTTATATTCAGGTTATGTAGAAATGTTGAGGACCAAGCCCCTGCCGCACACACTATGGCCTTGGTACGAACCAACCCCAACTCTGTGATAACTCCAGATATTGCCCCTGCCTCGGTTTCAACTGTTCGTACCGCACAATTCTCGATAATTTTAACTCCGTTATTTTGGCCGGCTCTGGCAATCGCGGGTACGGCGGTGAAGGGTTCGGCCCGACCGTCACTGGATGTATACATCCCTCCTCTCCATGGGTGCTCTGAGTAATTTAGACTTTTACCTAGTTCTGCAGGACTTAAAATTTGTGTATCAAGTTGATGTTGTTTGGCGATCTCCATCCACTCCTCAAATTCTTTCTCGTCCTTTTCGTTATCGGCCAGAAACAGCAAGCCTTGTCGAGTGAAACCGATATCTTTACCGATCTCACTTGTAAGTTCCTCCCAGATGCTTAAGGAGTGCGTGACAATGGGGAGTTCTGCCTCGTCACGTCCCATCTGTCGTACCCAGCCCCAATTTCGGGATGATTGTTCACCTGCGACACGACCTTTTTCGCAGACCAGGACTGAAAGGCCATCCTTGGCAAGAAACCATGCGGTGCTTATGCCAATGATTCCTGCTCCAATAATCACTACATCGACCGCATCCGGAATTGGATCGTTAAATGTGACCGGAGAATCGTCTGAGAATATTGGCATTTGTGTTATTCCTTTTCGTTCTTTCGCAAACAGATAAGTTAACTTAAAAGAGAGAGTCGCGAGGTGGCAATAATTTATCTCGAGTTTGACATAAATTTGGGATTAGTCTCTCACAATTATTGTTTCTAGGTTCCTGTTATCGAAAATCACTCTGTATTGAGGGGTATAGCGCTTTGAAATTGAATTGATTGTTAGATCAACTGGACTATTATGTAACCAGATTACACTATCCAAGATGACAGTAGATAGATTGTAAGCTTTGTCGTTCCCGCGAAAGAGCCTAAAGTGCCAGTTAATGACATTGGAGATAGTTTCAAAAAGGAGATTCCATTTTGAGGACGAGCAAGAACATGATTGAGTTAGAGAGCCTAATAAATGCGCACACTGATGGATATTCTTTGGAACAAGACTTTTACCTTGCTCCAGAAATTTTTGATCATGATATGACTAAGCTTCTTAGCCGGAGATGGTTGTTGGTGGATCATGAATCACGTATCCCTAGCACGGGTGATTACTTCCTATTTGAAGTGGGTGTAGAGTCAATCATCATCATCAGGGATGAGGAAAGGCAGGTGAACGCTTTTTTTAATGTTTGTCGCCATCGCGGTTCGCGCATCTGTTCCGATCTAGAAGGTAATCGAAGCCGACTTACCTGCCCCTACCATTCGTGGACTTATAATCTTGAAGGAGAGTTACGGCAGCCGACTTTGATGCCTTCCGATTTTGATAAATCCAAGTTCTCTCTGCATTCGTGCCACACTCGGGTGTTTCATGGTCTTATATTTATCTGTTTAACCGAGGATACGCCTCCGGATTTTGATAGAGAATTTGGCGAATTTAGCGATATTTTGGACTTCCACGGTTTTTCGCAAGCAAAGATAGCGATCAAGCGCGATTATCCCAATGCGTGTAACTGGAAGCTTGTTGTTGAAAATTTCCTTGAGTGCTATCACTGCGCGTCTGCCCACAAAGAATACTGTAGCGTGCATCCAAAAGATCAACTTCTTGCGCTGGGTGCCGGACCTAACTCCGGTCCGCTAGAGGCGCTGAAAGCTTATCAACCCACATGGGATGCTTGGAAAGACAACGTGGAGCGGCTCGGACACCCTTTGCCAGAATTTGCAAACGACGAGCATAGCCTTCATATGAGCCAGCTCTCCAGACTACCAATTAATGACAAAAGTTTTGACTCGGAAACTAGAGATGGTTCCCTCGGCAGCAAAAAATTGATGGGGCAATTCAAGGAATGTGATCAAGGTGAGACAGCCATTGTTTTCAACCCAGTCTCTTACATCTTGGCTTCCAATGATTTTGCTATGATGGCACGATTCACACCACGGGACGTGGTTAATACAGATGTGCAATTGACTTGGTTGGTACACGAAGATGCTAAGCCTAATGAAGACTATGACCCCGATAATATAGCTTGGATATGGGATACCACCATTAAACAGGATAAAAAAATTACTATGAACAACCATGCTGGGGTATTATCTAGCCGTTACCAACCCGGTCGATATTCAACTCAAGAATCGATGGTGGTTCAGTTTATTCGCTGGTATCTGAATGCAATCAGCTAAATTTGGGTGGTGGAGTGTTAGGTAACTGGTATTGTATTGAATATGGATTATTTTTCAGGTTTCAAATAGACTCTAACGGGGTGGGGATTTATAAAAATTAAAAATTAAAAATTAAACAACGGGGATAATCATGAGATTTTTTAATAGAAAAGCGGTGTGGACATTTTGTCTACTTTTCACTTCACTTGCTGGGTTGAGCCACGCGTCCGTCCTAGAAGAAGTGGTAATCACGGCCCAGAAACGCGAACAAAATATGCAGGATGTAGGAATTGCCGTCACTGCGTTGTCAGGGGATCAGATGCAGCAATTGGGCTTTGATAATACAATTCAAATTACCGAGCAGATACCGGGTCTTCAAGTGCTCAGTTTTACTCCTGCACAGGTCGTTTTCAATATCCGAGGAGTTTCTCAGAACAACTTTACCGACAATAACGAAGCGCCCGTCGCGGTGTATGTAGACGATGCTTATCTTGCGACAATGAATGGTCTAAGTGGTCAGTTGTTTGACATAGAGCGGGTAGAAGTATTAAGGGGTCCGCAGGGAACATTATTCGGTCGTAATGCGACCGGTGGCGTTATTCATTACATGACGAATGGTGCCGATTCCGATGAAACTAACGGATATGTTCAGGGGACTATTGGAGACTATAGTCGAAAGAGTCTAGAGTTTGCGGTAGGCGGTGCGTTTTCCGAAAATGCGCGTTATCGATTTGCCGGACGAACTGCTGAGATGGATGGCTATATGAAGTCCAAACCCTTCCCCGAAGGGAATCCACTTCCCCCCAGCGGTGTAGATCTGGGCGGCGAGGATGGCCGTGCTGTCAGAGCAGAGTTCCAGTTTGATCTTAGCGATGATATTTTGCTAACGCTTGAGTACAAGCACACGACGGATGACAAAGTGCCGACCGGTGCATATGCGTTTCTCCCCTATGGTGATGCTTCTCAAGCTTATATACCTCCAGAGTTTCAAGATTTTGTGAGTAATGTTATTTTGGAAGGTGCCCCGGCTGAGGACGCGGTGGGTTTAAGCCTTGAAGACTTTACCTCAGCTGTCTTTTTCTGTGAAAGTCAACTTGAGTGCTTCGCCCCCGTCGATGGAGCAGGAAGAACTATTTGGTCGGGGGATCATCCAAATCCAATGGAGCATTATTCGGATTATCCGGGCTATATGGACCGTGATACTGACAGTGTCAGCATCAAGCTGGATTGGGATTTAGCAAACGGTATGAATCTGACTTCTATCACGAACTATTTTCAGCTTGACAAGTTTTATACGGAAGATGGCGACGGGTTGCCGGTGCCCATTATCGAATTCACTACCGTGGCTGATTTCAAGCAATTTTCCCAGGAACTTCGAATTTCAGGGGAGTCCGACGGTTTTAGATGGGTAGCTGGAGCTTATTTTCTCGATATGGAGCTGGATGCGGATGTCCTAACTCGTGGAGCACCTATAGCTGGAGTTGCCGCTAGTCTTGGTTTCAACCCAGATGATTTAACTCAGCCCGGTGTTGCACAGGACTACGTACTGGAGTCTGAGAACTGGTCTGTCTTTGGTCAAGGAGAATGGGATCTCTCAGAGCGTTTGACCTTCATTCTCGGTTTACGATGGTCCCAGGACGACAAGAAAATGGATTACGTCAGCAACTTTTCTGACCCAGATACAGGGGTTTATGTCCCGGCTCTGTTTGATCTGCAAAGAGATGCAAATGCGGCAGGGAGTGATGTTTATGAGATCGATTATGGAGACTGGGCGGGTCGTGTCCAACTGGATATGCATTTGTCTGATGACACGCTGCTTTATGCGTCGTTTAACCGAGGCATCAAAGGTGGTAACTGGGCTCCTTCGGCAAGCGCGACCCTTGACAGTTTCAGGCATGATGAAGAAATTCTGAAGTCGTATGAGGTGGGTTTGAAGATGGATTTGGCTGGTGGTAGGGCGCGATTCAATGCGGCGGCGTTTCACTATGACTATGAGGGTTATCAGGCTTTTACGTTTTTAGATGGAACGCCTAGTGTGACAAACGCCGATGGAGATACTCAGGGGCTGGAGCTTGAATTAGTGATGATGCCCAATGAGCATTGGGATATTTCAATCGGAGCGTCATTCCAGGAATCGAGTATTGATCGTGTTAAGACTCCTCAGCAGCAGACAACGCCGGTTGGTTTTCAGGTAGTTTGGCCGATAAAAGAGCTAAATGATGTAGAGCTACCGAACGCACCAGAGTTTGCAGCGAATTATATTGTGCGCTACAACACTGATATGCTGGGTGGAAACGTCGCACTTCAGCTGGACGGTGCATTCTATGCAGAGCAATATGTGGAGATAAGTAATGCCGCTGGTGCGCTGCAGCCTGAGTACAGTGTCCATAATGCGCGGCTGAGCTGGATGGCGGGTGAGACAGGACTTCGCCTTACTGCTTGGGTCAGAAACTTAACTGATGAGCATTATGCAAAGTACCGACTGGATCTGGGTATCCTAGGCGCGACGGGTAACTATGCACCACCACGTACCTATGGTGTGACAGCTGCTTACCATTTTTAATCGCAAAACTTAATCCGACAGTTTTTCGGATGCTATAATTAATGAAGAGCTACCGTAGTTTGGTGGCTTTTCTTATCTTTAGAGAGGACAAATTCAATGCTTCAATGTGACATGGTTATTGGTGGAAAAAAGGTATCCGCGGAAAGTTCTTTTGATGTCGTTAATCCAGCCACAGGCGAAGCGTTTGCTTCGTGCCAACTGGGTACCTCAGATAATGTGGATCAGGCTGTGGCCGCTGCTCGAGCGGCTTTTCCAGAGTGGAGCGGTATGGCGGATGAGAAGCGAGTGGAAATGATTAGCGCTCTTATTCCTGCCCTAGAGGCGAGAATGCCAGAATTCATGCAGTTGGTGACCCAGGAGTCAGGTAAACCAATGGGTGGATTGAACGGTGTCGGTTCAGGCATGGAGGTTGGTGGTGCCATGGCATGGATTGGAGCAACGGCAGCACTCAAGCCAACCGTAGAAGTTGCGCATGAAGATGATAATGTGAAGATAGAGGTTCGAAGGCGCCCGTTGGGAGTCGTGGGATCGATTACACCATGGAACTGGCCGCTTATGATCACGATCTGGCACGTCATTCCAGCTTTGAGAGCAGGAAATACTGTGGTCTTGAAGCCATCAGAATATACACCTGTTGCGGTGACTCGG
>JAQWLX010000021.1 GCA_029247075.1 Halieaceae bacterium
GATTTTTTATTCCGAGCTGTTTAGCCGGTAGAAAAGTCATTTTATAGATGGCTGTCTCAAGGCTAACTACTCTTTTTTCTCTAACGTAGCGACTAAGTACTTTCGGATACGTACCTTTTCCTCGAGGATGTTTGTCGTCTAAACTTCCGTCAGTGCCAATACTGGTGTTAGGCCATGTCATAAGTTTTAGGATATCCCGCTCGTCCATAATACCCGCGATAATTAAATCTCCTCGCTCTCCAGTTCTCTCGGTCCATTTTTTTGAGGCTTTTGCGAGGCTACTAAATACTGTAACTAGATCTTCCCCAATATCGTCGGAGATTTCTTTTAGTGTTTTCCCAATATAGCTGGGATAGGGTGCAAAGTATGAAAACAGAATACTTTCTGGTGGTGCAATTTCATTTAACGCTTTTCTTATCTCAATTTGATTGTCTGGATCTCGATCCGGAATCAGGATGAGCATCGTGCTTTGCCATGCTGTATATGGATAGATATCAGCGCTGATTATAATTCCATCGGCTAATGCGGAATCAAGCGTCTTTAGTAGTGCGGGAGCTGAGCCTAAAAGTCTGCTTGATGCCAGTTTCAAATGGGAAATATGCACCGGGATTTTAGCGGCCTTGCCGATATCAATAGTTTCCTGAATTGCATCTTCGAACCATCTATCTTCGCTCCTTATATGAGTTACATAACGAGCGCCATCTGGTGCAATTGATCTGGCTAAGGTGATGACTTCGTCCGTCGAACTATAAATTCCCGGTTCATATTCAAGGCCGGTGCTTAATCCCAAAACACCGGAAGTCATATCTATCTCTAGTTTACTTACCATGTTTTTGACTTCTTGTTCGGTAGCTTTTCTTCTATAGTCTTTGCCCAAAACAAGGTCTCTAAGAGTATTATGACCAGAAAATGATGCGACATTTATGGATGGTGGATTGGCCTCTAACTTGGAGAAATAGTCACTGATAGGGTGCTTTGAAAACCCGTCAAGCCCGACAATCACTGTCGTAATCCCTTGACTGAGTGCGCTTATGGAGTCGAGCATTTCTGTAAGTTCGTCATCGGCGTGACTATGTGGATCGATGAAGCCAGGAGCAAGGACCATCCCTTTAGCATCGATAAGAGATTCATCGGGGAGGGGAGTCAATTCTCCGACGGCCAAAATTTTATCGGCCTCAATTCGCACTGCTGCGAGAAATGCATCGGCACCCGTCCCATCTACTACCATTGCATTGGTAATCAGCCACGAAGATGGGCCAAGGAGGGCAGGCTGTTTATTCGAATCGCACGCTGCAGTAAGTATCAGAGAGATAAATATCACAAAAATTTCTAAGCTTCGATTCATTTAACTAGCACTTTTCAATGCGTCCTATTTAGATCGGATCGAGTTTTATATAAAAAATTATCTAGGTAATCTCGCGTAAAGCTTTTTCTTGGTGTGCAAGGCACCTAGCCTTACAACTGCTTTTATACTTCTAGTATTCCGAATATCTTCAAGCGGATTTTTCTTGAGAATCACCATATCAGCTAGCATGCCCGGTTCTAGAGACCCTCTACTATTTTCTAGCCCAAAATAACGTGCCGGAATATTAGTAGCGGCTGCGAGTGTTTGTAAAGGGCTCATCCCTGCCCTTACAAGCGCTTCAAGCTCTTTGTGCAGGCTTGCGCCGGGAGTTAAGAAATAGATTGGTGTATCAGTCCCAGCAAGAATCATGTCTTGCTTTCCAAGGTATGAAATAACGCGCCTAGCCCAAGCCATGTAATCCTTATATTGCTGAATAAGTTTTTTCTCCTTTGGATTTGCTTCTTCCACCGCAATGAATACCGTATTTTTCCAGCGTTTTGCTACTTTTATTGGAAGCTCTCTAAAAGTCGCTGTCCACTTAGGACTTGTCAGGAAAGAGTCGTAAGTTGATTCAAGCAATGCTGTCGTAGGGTTATGGTATGTTTCATTAGATATATGCACATCTAGTACATTTTTGCATCTTTGCCAGTCCAAAGTATCGATTGCCTTTAATCGGTGAGCTTGATGCGCCTCTTGCCTTAAGATGCCACCTTCTCTTTCTGCACCTGACGCTAGCATAGTTTTCCGTTCTTCTATAATTAAATCACGTAGTGAAGAGCAGGATATTTCCAGATTTCTCAAGTGCTCAATACTATTTAGTCCCAAATTCGAGACAAGTGTCGCGTCCATTGTCAAAGGAATATGACCAGTTACAGGTAGTTGAAGTGCAGCTGCCCTATCGAGAATACTAGTGAAGGTTTCGGGTGTCAGCATTTCATAAGCTTTAATCAGGTCGGCACCATTTTGCTCCAAGCTATTGACTGCCTCAATACCTTCTTCGGGGGTAGTTACGGTCCGCGCCAGTAAGGGGCGAGTGGGATTTTCCCCGGTATAGATTGTGGGTATGCCATCTAATAATGGTCCAGCAATAAAGACTTCTGGGGCCTCGGTTCGTTTTCCATTAGCTACCGCTTTCCAATAGCGCACTTTATTGATAGGACCGCCGGTGTCCCTGACATAGGTAATGCCGTTGGCGAGAAAAAGAGGTAGCATAGCGGGCGCAATTTCTTCGTCATAACTAAAGTGCACATGCGCGTCCCAAAGTCCTGGAATAACATATAGATCTTGACCATCGATTGTTTTAGTTCCTTTAGGGATATTGATTTCTGAGCTATTTCCAATAGAAAGAATCTTGTCTTTTTCAATAAGAATCGTCTGATTTTTACGCAACCCGTTGACAGCATCGATTGCTGTTGTCGAAGCAATTGCAAGATCGACTCCTCTAACAGAGGATATTGGTAATAAAATCCAAGTTAGCACAATGGCAAATGGGGAAATTACTAATTTTTGAGGTCTTTTTCTCATCTTACCAAGGCTCCTTGTATGGTCGAACATCTAGTTCAAATGTCCAAGCATTTTGAGGTTGAGTATGCAAAAACCAATACGAATCGGCTATTGCATCTGGTTCAAGAGATCCCGATTCTCCAAGTGACTCCAAATAGTCACGAAAACGAGTTTTCGCTAGTTCGCCATTAATCACTCCGTCTACTATGATGTGTCCTATATGGACCCCACGTGGACCGAATTCTTTAGCTAGTGATTGCGCCAGATTCCTTAGCCCGGCCTTTGCAGATCCAAAATGGGCGAACTTGGGTTTGCCTCTGATCGATGCTGAAGCTCCGGTAAATAATAAACTGCCTCCCTGCTTTTCGAGCAAGGGTAGAGCGGCTTTTGCAGTTAAAAAACCTGATAAAACATTGCTTCGCCAAAATGTTTCAAGGATCTCAGCTGTCAGGTCGGAAAAATCAATAATTTGATTGTTACCGACATTAAAGATAGTTGCTTTAACTTTGCCCTTACTCGAGGCAAGTTCAAATAACTCCGAGATGTCTTTCTCTGAGGATGCATCGGTTCTTTTAGAAATGCACTTACCTCCCGCTGCTGCAATATTTTCAGCGACTGGGTCTACTTTTTCACTCGTTCTTCCAGCTACTATTACGGTATATTTTTCTCTGGCGAATCGTTTGGCAATTGCTGCACCAAGTCCATTTATTGCTCCGACCCCAACAACGACTGCGATATCTGTCATATTTTGACACTCATAC
This sequence comes from Halieaceae bacterium, assembly GCA_029247075.1. Classification (GTDB taxonomy): domain Bacteria; phylum Pseudomonadota; class Gammaproteobacteria; order Pseudomonadales; family Halieaceae; genus CABYJX01. Next base: position 3,610 of record JAQWLX010000021.1, read on the forward strand.
GAAATAATCTGGTTAAAAAAATTTAAGGCGCTGGATTGCCTGTGAATGAAGGACAGGTAGGGTCGACAGGGGACCAAGGTTCAGCGGATTGACTCCAGAACGAAGAATCTATTTTTACCCAATCTCCATTATCTAATGAACCTGCTTTGATGAATCTAATGTCCGGCATTTCTTCTACATAACTTACCAATTGAGATCCACAATCGGGACAAAATCCACGGGCGACGTGGCTACCATCGGACCCCGTTATCGTAAAGGTTTTTAATTCGCCACTCAGTTTCAATTTCTCAGTAGGCACCATGATGATTGTTGCCTTGCCGCTGCCAGTCATCTTTCGGCAGTCCGTACAGTGACAATGATGAGCTGAGATCACATGATCTTTGTCAAAGCTATAACTCATTCTGCCACAAAGGCAACTTCCAGAGGCCTGTTCGCTCATTTAAAAATCTCCTGATCTAATTACTTTATTACACAGTTTGATCGTTGATTATACGACAAGGAAAGGTATGCACATAACTAGTAGAAGAGGGATTTTTATTTAGAAAGGTGTTTTTAGAATTAAGCAAATCTTATTTTTTTCTAGACGGGATGGATAGGGGTTTTTTTAAGCACATTTCGCCGTTTGAGATTAGATAATTGAAAAAAGCCTGGTCGGCTGGAGAAAAAAATCTTGTCTTCTCGGCAAATAGCATGCCAAGCTCTTACTAAAGGCATTCCTTTGATATCTAAAATAGATAGACGCTTTGCAGCTATCTTTAGGGCGATGGTGTGTTTGGAGTTAAAGCTTAATCCCATCCCGGCGATAACAGCTTGCTTGATAGTTTCATTGCTACTGGCTTCCATTGCTGTTTGATAATCAAACTTGTTGTCAGAGAAATAGCGTTCCATTATAGCGCGAGTTCCTGAACCCATTTCACGTATAACAAAGCCTTCTTTGCGAAGAGCTTTTAGCGATATGTCTTTTTCTTTTGAAAGAGGGTGGTCTTGTGCGGCGATTATGACCTGAGGATGGATGGCGAACTTAATAGCCTTAGTTTCTACTTCAATCGGCGGCGTTCCCATGATAACTAAGTCACATGTATTTTTGTTCAATAGGTCTATTACTTCCTGTCGATTGCCGACTACAAGCTGAACATTAATCTCAGGATGTTTCGATCGAAATGCGGATAATATAGATGGTGCAAAGTATTTAGCGGTGCTGACGGTCGCGAATTTTAGCACACCAGTTTTAAGTCCAATCATACCATCTAGTGCTTCTTGCGTATTTCTGAGTGTGTCGAGAATAGCGTTAGCAGTATTTAAAACCGTTTCACCTGCGGTAGTAAGCTGAATGCCGCGACCAGAACGTTCGTAAAGTGTTACACCGCAGGAGCCTTCAAGCTCTTTTAACTGCATTGATACCGCAGGTTGGGTCAGGTGAAGTTCTCGTGCAGCAGCGGAGATGCCTCCAGCGGTGGCAACACTCTGAATGTCTTAAGTTGGTGAAGAGTAACGTCGCGGAGCGTTTTTGATATATCAGTCACATTTTATAGGTTATCAAAAAATATATTATTTGTTGATGATGCTTATTTTCTTTATAGACCAGAGAATGAGCGAGATTATGGGAAGGAAGCCATCGAAATATTGTTGAAAGCAATGGAAGATCATAGAGACGATTTTGTGGTTATTTTAGCTGGCTATGAAAAAGAGATGGGTAAGTTTTTTAGTGCAAATCCAGGTATGGGTTCTAGGGTCGCTCATCATATAGATTTTCCAGATTACAACGATGAAGAGTTGATTCAGATCGTCGATAGAATGCTTGTTACTATGCAGTATCAAATGTCAGAAGGAGCAAAAGAAGCTCTTGGCGAATATATTTCGCTTAGGCGTCAGAGACCCAGCTTCTCTAATGCTCGATCGATTAGGAACGCGCTTGATAGGTGTCGTCTCAGGCAAGCAAAGTGACTATTTGACGGGAGATAGAATAATATCACGCGAGATGATTCGGCAATGATTAAAGAGCAAGACTTGCGAGCTAGTCGAGTCTTTTCTGGAGGGCTAGACCAAAATGAAGGTAATCAAAAATGAGGCCTAGAGCGCTTATTTTCGATGTTGATGGAACCTTAGCTGCCACCGAGGAACAGCATCGCAGAGCATTCAATGGTGCATTTTCTAGACATGGATTTGACTGGCAATGGAGTGTCGACGAATACAAAGAATTGTTACGGATTACAGGTGATAAAGAGAGGATTGAATACTTTATAAGATCTCTAAATCTTACTTCTAATCGTGAGACAGAATGTTTGTCGGAGGTAATTCCTCTTCATAAAACTAAAACTACACTTTACTCGCACAGCATCTCGAGCGTAGAATTAAATTTGTGTTCTGGCGTGGATCGACTGATATTGGAGGCCCTTGAAGAAGGAGTTCGTCTAGCGATCGCTACGACCGCGTCTTTAACCAACGTCGAGGTTTTGTTGACTTCAACGTTGGGTGAAGATTCTTTGCGATGGTTTGATTCCATTGTTGCTGGTGACATGGTTCAGAATAAAAAACCTTCTCCAGAAGTGTATGAGGAAGTTTTAAAGCAATTGGAGCTTGGCGCCACTGAATGTGTTGTATTTGAAGACTCAAGAAATGGGTTGCTTTCTGCTAAGCATGCTGGAATTCCTTGCGTTGTAACTCCTTGTCAGTGGACAGAAGATCACGATTTTTCAGAGGTTTGTTTTCGTCTGCCTGAGTTAGGCGATATTAAAAACCCACTAACTGGCGATGAGAAACTTAGATTCGCCCAACCTTGGCTTTCGATTGATGATTTGGCCAGAGTTCAGCGACGTGCCGCGTAGTCATATAGAACCAGTTACTTACGAAGTAAAGGCTGTTGCCATTGATTTAGATGGCACTATGATTCATTCGGCTCCAGATCTTGCAGCGGCTGCTAATCTAACACTTGCCCAAATGGGTGCTCCAATTTTGTCTTTGGAGACGGTTATAGGAATGATCGGAGATGGGATTGATACGCTCTTAAAAAGATGTGTTAAGGAAAGCTTGGGCAAAGAGTTATCAGATGATGAAATGGAAAAATACCGCCTGATAATGCGAGCATTTTATGCTGCAGATCTGTTTACAAAGAGTAGCATTTACCCAGGAGTGGTTTCTTCATTAACGAAATGGCGAGAAAAAGGCATAGAGCTTGCCTGTGTAACTAATAAAGCTTCGGAACTGACTCTGCCACTTCTCGAAAAAGCACAGCTAGGAAGGTATTTTAATCACACATATTGCGCCGATACGCCAGCTGATAGAAAACCAGCTCCTGCGATGATCCATTCGTTCCTTTCGGACTTTAATGTCACACCAGACTACTGCGTTATGGTTGGTGATTCTGTCCATGATTTACATACCGCGGAGAATGCTGGTGTTGCAGGAATTGGAGTCTCTTATGGATATGGGGAAGTTGATCTAAACGGCAATAATTTGCATGCCATAGTCGATAATTTCGACATGATTGATCTTCACTTAGCAAGTACGTAATTATAGTTAATTAGTTGAAAAATAATGTCATCAGGTGATTTTTCCTTAGAAGACGTCCTTCTTGAAGAGCGGAAAAAAACACTCGCATGCCACTGGTGAGCCCAATGGACCTATTTTTAGCATAGCGCGAGCCTGTAAAATTATCGCTAAAAATATTGCGATGGGAGAGAGATTGGGAACTATGCGTGGTGAAGGCAGAGCTTCGCCATTTTGGTGCCGAGGCAAACTTGTTTCCTGAACTAGAAAATTTATTCAAAACCTATGGAGAAACTGGAGCAGGCAAGCATCGAAAATATTTACATAATGAGGAGGAGGCTGCACCTTATAATCAGGAGCCAGGCACTTTTATTGATTAGGAAGATCTTCCGGAAGGTACTGATTTATTGTTTTATGAAGGCCTTCATGGAGCCGTTAAAACAAGCGATGTTGACATAGCGCGCCATGTCCATTTGCTAATTGGAGTGGTTCCTGTCATAAATCTTGAGTGGATACAAAAATTGCATCGCGATAGTGCTTCAAGGGGACATTCTAGTGAAGCAGTAACAGATACAATCCTTCGTAGAATGCCCGATTAGTTGAACTACATCACGCCTCAATTTTCTCAGACGCATGTGAACTTTCAGAGAGTTCCTGTGGTCGACACATCCAACCCATTTGCTTCAACGACTATTCCAAACGCAGATGAATCTATGTTGGTAATTCGATTTGCTAACCCACGTGGCAGCGATTTCCCCTATTTGCTTAGTATGCTTGATGGTTCTCATATGTCTCGTGCTAACACAATTGTTTGTCCGGGAGGGAAAATGGCGCTAGCGATGCAGCTTATTTTTACACCGATGATTTGGCGAATAGTAGAAAATGCTAAGAAAGCTAGGGATCGCTGTTATTCTAAGCGCTTTTTTTTCAATATTAGAATTATTTAGTAGTCTCTCGGTTTATTGAAGAGAATAGATTTGAGAGGCTATAAGTTCAGGATAATCCTTGCCTGCTAGGCAAACTCGAGATTTGTATTTTTCCTAAGTACTCTGGCGCGGTTGTCGGTCCCGTCATGGCTCCAGCCAGGGGCCAGAAGTATATAGCCTAGCTTGTCTCTCCAATCTGACGCTCTTCCAATGTCTTCTCGAATCGAGCGATATTCATGTAAAAGTGCATTCGAGAAATTATTGTTATCTAGATTTCTTGTAAGCCCATAAATTATGGGGTCATGATCATTCTCTTCACTGAATGTTCCGAATAATCGATCCCAAATAATTAATGTGCCCGCATGATTGCAGTCTAGGTAGCGAATATTCGATCCATGATGGACGCGGTGGTGAGAGGGGGTATTCAAAATGAGTTCAGCTAAGGGCGGTAGTTTTTTTACCGCCTGCGTGTGAAGCCAAAATTGATAGAAAAGATTAATACTCATCATCGTCACTACCATTGCTGCATCAAACCCTATTAGAGGTAACCATAACCAGAAAAAGCATTTGTATACTCTTTCTCCTACTCCTTGACGAAGAGCTGTACCGTAATTTAGATACTGAGACGAGTGATGATTAACATGGCCAGCCCACATGAAACGAACTTCATGATTCGCTCTATGAAACCAGTAATAGGTAAAATCATCGAGGAAAAATAAAACAACCCAACACCACCACTGCCTACCAATTAAATCCCTCAGTGGACTGATCTCATGAAGCTTAATCATCGCAATAACACCAATTAGCTTTGGTAAGAAATCAACGACAACAGTTGTTAGCATTATGCCTATAGAAGTCCAGAAATCTTCTTTTTCATACCAGCTTAAATTCCTGCGATAAGAATACCCAGCTTCAACTGCGACGGTTAACAAGAAGAGAGGAAGAGCGAGCATTATCAGATCATCTGTTAGCAATGTTAGTGTTTCATCTAGCAATTAAATATCCACCTTATAAATATGATGCTGCATCGAAGAGTATAAAGAGATTCTCGTCAGGATTTCCTTATTATGATAAAACTTTCAGAAAAAATTCCCAACAGAAGATGCTTGTTAAAATTGCTGCCAAATTTCTTCTATCCAACTGCGGATTTCTAAGCCTTCTTGCCATCGATCGCTCAATTCTCTTTGACTAATATCAGTAATGGCATACGGTGGTGGTCCCAATTCAATCAGAAAATTAAGAGTTGCATCGTTATGGTTGCGTTTTTTCCATTCACAAATCCCTTCACGCCACCATGTTTTGAATTGATTGACCCATTCTTTGTGTTGAGGAAAGTTTATTGCGATTTGGATTTGTTCATTACTAGCTACTCTTCCTTGAAAAGAATCAGAATGGGATAGTATTCTAGAGATAAATTTGCGCTCCCGATCTTCAATAGGAAGATGAAATTCACGATCTACAACAAAGTGTGATAGATCAGCGCAAAGCCTTAAATCTGGAATCATATCCAGCACTTCCAATGTGGAATAAAGATCATTCAAGGTGCTGTTTCGGTGTGTTTCGAAAAGAACAGGAAATGGATATTCCGAAGCTATCTCCTTCCAAGATTCGACTACTTCTTTTATTCTAGTCGTGTTAACTGGCATGACACCGCCTATGATATTTACTTGTGCAGCATTTAATTCAAGGGACATGTCGAGCAAGGGTCGCAGCTCATTTATTTCATAGGGAAAGGCATTGACCATACACTCCATCTGAAACTGATCAAATAATGGTGCTAATGCCAAATTCTCTTCGATTTCGCGAACAGCAGGATCTAAACAAACACCGTGGTAGCCTGCATTCTTAATTTGCTTGAACTGAGTATCATAGGATGGTTCCGATTTATTTGGAATTCGCTGCTCCATACCCCAAAGAGATTGAAAGATCTTCAGCGTTTGCATTTATCAAGATCCTATAATATAAAAAAGTTTTTTTAATGGTGACTTAGTTATTCGCTACAAGAATTTATAGTAGATTTTTCTTTGATTCTTTATACACCGACTCGCCGATATTTTTTCCGTTCCTTGATATAATGATACCTATATCTCGCTAAGTATACATCAATGGCCATTGCTACTTTTGACAAATCTAAACCTGGCGATATCAATTTTGGAATTGGACAACCCGCGCCTGACCTCATGCCTGTCGATTTATTTAGCGATTTTGCTACATCTTTTTTTTCTAAGGCGACACCGGAAGATTTTAACTATGGGGCCGTTGGCGGTGACCCCGGATTCTTGTCTGCCTTATCAAAATTTTTAAGCACTTCATATGAGGCTGCGGTTAGTCCTCAATCTTTATTTTTAACAGCAGGTAACTCGCATGGAATCGACTTGGTGTGTGAGCGTTTTACTAAACCAGGAGATACTATTTTGGTAGAGGAAGCTAGTTACTTTCTGGCATTTCCAATTTTTAAAGATAGACAGTTGAATGTAATATCGGTCCCCACCGATGTAAATGGAGTAATTGTCGATCAGTTAGAGGCAGCAGTTAAAAAACATGATCCAACGGCAGTCTATGTGATACCTGATTTTAACAATCCCACTGGAGTTTCTCTTAGCACTTGTAGACGATTAGAGCTGGTGAATTTAAGCAAACTGCACGACTTTGTTTTAATTTCAGATGATGCTTACCAAATGCTTTCTTACACGGATGCATCAAACCAAGCTATGGGTGCCCTTGTGGATGCAGGTAATGTGATATCACTAGGTACCTTTTCAAAAATTTTAGCGCCAGGTTTTCGAGTTGGATGGATTCAAAGTAGCGAAAGACTCCTGGAGAAGATTCGGGAAACAGGCTGGTTAAATAGTGGAGGGTCTGTGAGCCATTTTGGATCTCAGATAGTGCGATATGGATTGGAATCAGGAAAACAGGAGAAGCACCTTCAGTATTTGTTGAGTTGCTATCGCGGCAGGGTAACTGCAATGCATGATGCTCTGCTCCACCATCTTGGTAATGAACTAACTTGGGAGAAACCGCTGGGAGGATATTTTTTCTGGCTTGCTCTGAACTCAAAAAAAGATGTAGGAATTATGAGAGAAGAGTCACTAAGCAGTAGGACTGGTTTTCAGCCAGGGTCTTTGTTTTCCTCTGATGCGGACTTAAATCACTATATGCGGTTAAGTTTTTCCCATTACACTGAAGATCAAATATGGGAAGGTGTTTCTCGACTGGCGCCGATTATAAAATCTAATTAACTTACTTTGTGACAAGTTATAGCTCCCGCACCGTTTTAGTCAATGTGTTACCCTGTTTTTCTTATTCCGATAGATGGTCGTAATTTGTTATCCTCTGAACAGTGTGAATCAAGTATAAAGCTCGATACGCCGGTCTTTGCAATTTCAGTGATATTAGTATTCGTTTCTAGTGGATTGATGGGTTTTTTTCCAGAGGCCGGTGCTCAACACTCATTGTCAGCAATGAATTTCATTCTTCGTCACGCTGGTTGGTTGTATTTAATTGCAGGTATTTTGCCGTTACTGTTTTGCGGTTGGTTAGCATTCGGTAGATATGGGGATATAAAATTTGGCGCTGCAGATGAAAAACCAGAGTATTCGACTCTCAGTTGGGTGGGTTTGATGTTTACGGGAAGTATGGGCGCGAGCCTGATCGCCTGGGGTTTTGCGGAGCCCATTTTTTATCTACAAACTCCACCATTCGGGATAGAACCATATACTTCGGAAGCCTTTGAGTGGGCTCACGTTTATCCGATCTTCCATTGGGGTATAGCGCCTTGGGCCATTTACTGTCTACCGGCCATTCCTGTCGCCTACATGCTATACGTTAGAAAAGTTCCTAGCCTAAAAATTAGTGATTCCTGTGAAGCGGCAATGCCTGATAAGAAAAATCGCCTTGCCTGGATTTTGCTTGATGTTTTTGTCGTGATCGGCATTGTTGGAGGTGTTGCTACTTCTATAGGATTTGGTGTGCCTTTGGTAAGTTCCCTTTTGTCAGAATTATTTAACATAGAAGATAATATCTTGTTACAACTAGTAGTCATTGCTTTGTGGACGGCAATTTTCGGCACAAGCTCTTATCTTGGATTGAAACGAGGTATTAAGGTTTTGTCAGATTTCAATGTGTGGCTTTTCTTTATACTAATGGCGATTGTGCTTTTAGCAGGCCCGACACTGTACTTGCTTAATATCACTGTTAATACAGTTGGGTTATGGCTAAACAATTTTATTCGGATGAGTTTCTGGACAGATCCAATTCAGCAGGGGGGATTTCCAGAAGCTTGGACTATATTTTATTGGGCCTGGTGGATCGCTTATGCTCCAATGATGGGATTATTTTTTGCGAGAATATCTCGAGGTCGTACCATAAAACAAGTTGTATTAGGAGTGATCGGTTTTGGCTGTCTGGGTACATTTTTATTTAAGTTTGGCGGGAGGTTACGTACTTTATCTAGAAGGTGCTGAGTTACTTGATGCTTCTGGTATTTTGCATAATCAAGGTATGAGTAAGCTTGTATCTGCTGTAATAGCTCAACTCCCTTTCCCCGCTATTGTTCTTGCAATAACAACGATAGCGTCATTAATATTCTATGCGACTACCTTTGATTCGGCAGCCTTTGTTTTAGCAAGTATATGTACCCTTGGACTGAAAGGAGATCAAGAGCCAAAAAAAGAGAATCGCTTGATCTGGGCTCTCGCTCTCGGATTTGTCGCGGTGGGTCTTGCGCTTGCAGGTGGATTTGAAACGGTTAAGTCGATGTCAGTTATTTCTTCATTGCCAGTGATACCAATTTTGGTGATGATGTGTGTCACGCTAGTATTCTGGCTACGTTCAGACTTTCCAAAACTGAGTGAAAAAAAACCGGTAACTTTGGATTAGTTTTTCTTTTAATTTCTGTTGAATCAAAGTAACACTAAAACGCAGTTAGAAACGACGCAGCGTTGCCACCTGTAACTTGTCCTTTCTGCGCAGCTAGTAGAAATTCTTTTCCTTCAACCGAGGTAAGATTTGGAGCATCGTGAAAAATCCTATAGCGACGATATTTCCAGTAAATAATTAATTGAGGAAGAAGAGGAATAATCTGCTTAGCATCTTCGCCAAACTCTTCTCTGTGAAGTTTTGGCAGGGTATACCATGGAGCGGTAGGGCGAGCATGATGAGCATTGTGAAAACCAAAATTCAATACCAACCAATTAGGCCATGTATATTTCCATGATATGACATTGCTAAATGTATGTTCTTGCTCCCAGGTAGCATCTCCCTTGTTGGGTGGTTGAGTGTTTTCATCGAAGAGAGTTAAATGATATGGATAGTCATGCTGTAAACTGTCCATAAACCGCAAAACACTTATCATGAATAGATATCCCAGAATGTATCCTCCTAATGCCGTTGGTGAAGCTACTAATATAATTGAAAAAATGCATCCTCGGCATAATAAGATTAGGCTATTGCGAAACCTTTGAGAGCTTCGTTCAGGAATGATGAATGAGGAGAACATCATAATAAAGTGCATTATTAAATCGTGAGCTGGAATAAGAAGTGATTCAAGCCAGCGAGTTATTTTATACGCTACAGGATGATTAGAAAAAAACTCTTCATAATCGAACCAGACTACATCATCATTATCTACATGATGTCGAAAATGCTTATACCGAATATCTTCGTATTCTCCATAACAAGAGCCACATATCCAACCTAGCAACCCTCCCAGAAAAGCATTATCACTATTACCCTTAAATATTGAATTGTGCGCACATTCATGTATTAAATATGCAGCAATGATCAAACTATGAGCGAGAATAATAGAGCCTAAGAGCCAAACAAAAAAACTGCTTGAACTTAATAGCAGCCACCAACCTACACAGTAGGTTAGCGCGACATAAGACAGAGCCCCACCGTTCCACTTAGCACCTTGCGCTGATTTAAAATCCATAGCTATTAAAATGTATTTGCCCTTTGGTTGGTATGCTAAATGATTTCAGAGGTTTTTTAAAATATTTGCACTCTCTGTATTTATAAATATTTGCTAATATTAGTCTGAAGAAAAAAATACTTTAATATCCAACCTATTAGATCTAGATTTCAGTTATTTGACGAGATAATTAGTGAAGAGATTATTTTTCAAAGAAGGCTTTGTGTTTATGCCGAAATTGGTCGATCAGGAATTACTTAGTGGATTCCATAGTATTATGCGACCCAAAGTAAATTGTGTTTTAGACGCAGTCGAGGACAGGGAAATAGGTGTCGGTAGTATTAATGGCTACCGCGAAGTGGTTCAACGCTCGCCTAACCGTTTTGATATTAGATTTGAAGAGCAAGATTTTGAATCCATTTGGGGTGCAAGAGGATCAGTATCCGATGCGGTCCCTTGGATAAACATTGTTCGAGAAGTTTTGGGCGAAGAGTGTCGTCCTTCCTTTAGCGGGGTTGTTTTTTCGAGGCCAGGTGCGCCCGCACAACAGTGGCATATTGATTCTCCACATGAGACAGAGTCATTTTGCCCTCCCCATGCTTTAAACGTCTTTATCGCACTAGAAGATATTTCAGAAAAAGCGGGCCCTCCCGAAGTGGCAGTGGGTTCTCATGTAATAACGAATCATCTTAGTAATGGACATTTGAATAGCAAGCACTTGTTATATCAGACTTCATTAGAGACTTCCCCATCACACCTAACTAAAGCGGGAGAGATTCCTAAGACCAAAAAGTCCTCTATGAATGCCGGTGATTGTCTCATTTTTGATGATCGTATTCTTCATCGAGGATTAGCTAATCAGAGCAGGAAGAATCGATGGATGGCTTACTTTAGCTACATGCGACCTAGACCAAATCTATGTAGGGTGAGTGATACGCATTTTGAATCTAATACCTCGGTTTTTGATTAACTTTATTGGTGTTAAGTTAATTTTTGTAAATTCAAAATAGCGTCGTGAATTATCGCTCAGAAGAGCTTTTCTGTTACCAGTTTTCAATACTAGGTCTCAAATCTAGTTCGTGCGTCCAGGCTGACCGATGTTGTTTTTGTAACATGAGGTAGCAATTCGCAAGATCATCTGGATCGACAATCCCACTGCGCTGTTTCAGTTCTTTATAGTGTGGAATGTTTTCTCGAATCCATTCTGTGTCGACGGCGGCATCGATAACTACGTGAGCTACGTGAATATTTTTGGATCCAAGTTCTCTTGCCATACTCTGTGCAAGCGCCCTTAATCCGTGCTTCGCACTAGCGAATGCCGCAAAGCCGCTAGCACCACGAATACTTGCGGTTGCACCCGAAAATATTATTGTACCTTCAGCACGTGGCAACATGTATTTAGCTGCTTCTCGCCCACATAGAAAACCCGCAAAACACGCCATTTCCCAGATCTTAAAGAATTTTCTGCTGTCTGTCTGAAGAATACTCATGGGCACGTTGGCTCCAACATTAAATATCACTGTATTGAGGGGACCAATCTCACGTTCAATTTTCGCAAATAACTTAGTCACTTCTTGTTCATTTCGAGCATCGCATTTAAACGCGTAAGCTTCATGACCTTCTGAAGAAAGTTGATCAATTAATTTATCGAGCTTGTCTTTGTTTCGACGTGCGCCACATAGAGCCATCCCAGTTTCGGAAAACTTACGCAATATCGAACTACCGATGGCGTCTCCAGCACCTAATACGAGAACCGTCTTTTTGCCAGATTGTTTTTCCATGTCTTGTACCAATGTTTGGTCGATTGTTTTGATTTTTACGTATTAAACTTATTAAGATTAATTGTGCCTGAATTGTAGTGTCTTTTTTTGAATTTATTTATTTCATAGCCTATGAAATTAAAGCATCACATTTCTATTTGGTTATAATTGCATAAATTAAATATTATCGGTAATTCCATGAGCCTGCTGCCATTTAAGAAAACAATGAAAGTTCAAA
>JAQWLX010000066.1 GCA_029247075.1 Halieaceae bacterium
CACAAATATTAAATGAGCAAGGGATCGACATCCGAAGAAGGACAGTAGCTAAATATCGTGACGCTTTGCTCATAGCACCATCCAATGAAAGGAAGAGACTTATCTGATGGAATTGTTAATTGCCCTTTGTAAATTTTTATGACTGAAAGGAGTCAGATATGCAAATTAATTTAAGTGGCCATCATTTAGATATTAGTAAAGCTCTAAAGAACTACGTAGAGAGTAAATTTGTTCGACTTCAGAGACATTTCGATCAAATCACCAATATCGACGTTGTATTGATTGTGGAAAATTCAACACAAAAATCTGAAGCTAAGATACAGGTAGCAGGAGCAGAAATATTTGCTGCAGCGGAATCAGAAAATATGTATGCAGCTATAGATCTTATGACCGACAAACTCGATAGACAATTAATTAAATTTAAAGAAAAAACTCGCAGACACTGATATCACGATATGAATATATTTAGCGAATTGTTAACACCAGAAAGAACTCTTTTCAAAGTGTCGGGTAGGAGCAGAAAACGCATCTTTGAAGTTTTAGCTTCCGCGTTCAGCCTTAGTGTGACAGAAATTTCAACTAAAGAAGTATATGAAGGTCTTTTAGAACGCGAAAGATTGGGCAGCACTGGATTAGGAATGGGAGTAGCCATTCCTCATTGTCGGGTAGAATCTTGTATTACTCCCATGGGAGTTCTAGCTTCATTAGATCATGAATTAGATTTTGACTCCTCAGATGGATGTCCCGTCAATCTATTATTTGCTTTGATTGTCCCATATCATGCTCACCAAGATCACTTGGACATACTTTCTGAGGTTGCAAAATTATTCTGCCAGGAAAGTTTTTGTGGGAATCTCAGAACAGCAAAAAGCTCCCTCGAGATGCATCTAATATCCACTAAGTGGAAATAAACCCATGGAATTCGTTGTAATTAGCGGCTGTTCAGGATCGGGAAAAAGTACAGCATTGCATCAATTGGAAGATGAAGGATATTACTGTATTGACAATATACCTATTGGTTTAATCTCTGATTTAGTGAGAGAAGCTAGAGATGGATGCTTCAGAAACTATCGTGGGGTGGCCGTTTGCATAGATCTTCGTACCGTCAAAGAGAAACGCACTCCTTTTAAAGATTTGTTCGATCAATTAGCTTTAGCCGAGAAGACTAGAGTCCTTTTCCTAGATGCTAGGAACGAGAATTTAGCTCAGCGATTTAGCGAGACTAGGAGACCACATCCATTAATTTCCAAAAACCTTTCATTGTTAGAAACTATAAAGATTGAAAGAGAAACTCTTGAGCCAATTGTAATGTCAGCCTCTATGCTGATAGATACCAGTCAAATGAGCGTCTACGACCTAAGAAATAATATTAAAGAAAGATTTCTAAATTTACCCGCTGGAGAAACATCTTTATTATTTCAGTCTTTTGGATTTAAGCGAGGCTCTCCTTCTGATGCAGATATGGTATTTGATGCTAGAATTCTGCCCAATCCATACTGGATTCCAAGACTTAGAGACAATAACGGCAAACATCCGGAGATAGTTAAATTTCTGGGATCTCATGAAATAACACACAATTTTTTTAATCAAATTACGAACTTTCTAGACAATTGGCTTCCTCTCTATAGAAATGGATCTAGGAGTTACCTGACTATTGCGGTTGGCTGCACAGGAGGTAGACATCGCTCCGTATACCTGATAGACCGGCTGTTTTCTCATTATGAATCTGAAATCAAAAATCTATCTATAGTCCATAGGGATTTAAAAAGTATGCCTAAGAATGATCAGATCCAAGATTAAAATTGCCAACAAACTCGGACTACATGCCCGTGCGGCTGCCAAATTTGCAAAATGTGCTAGCCAATTTTCAAGCACCGTTGAAATCGGCAACAAAGAACGTATGGTAGATGCAAAAAGCATTATGAGTGTAATGACATTGGCTGCTGGCAGAGGAACTATACTTCAATTGATTATAACGGGCGGTGATGAAGAAGCAGCGAATTCAGAATTGACTGAACTTGTGAAAAGCTATTTTGGGGAGAAAAACTAAAGACATTCATTAACCACCTTTACTAAAACTTGCTTTCATCCTTGTGTGGAGTGAAACCTAAAAATTTCAATTATGTCAAATAATATTATTAGATCACTGGAGCAACTTGACCACATATCCTCAATTCTAGATGGAGGCACCTTAGGACAAGTCCGCCTAACAATAAGCAGCCTAGCGCCTTTTGATATTGCTTATCTACTAGAATCATCACCGCCAAAACATCGACATGTTCTATGGCGACTAATCGAAGGTCCACTTCAAGGAGAAGTGCTTAACGAACTCCCTGATGAATTAATCTCCACTTTTCTAAAAGAAATGGATCCGCAAGAAGTAGCTCTTATCACTGCAGAATTGGATGACGATGATGTAGCCGATATTTTACATCGACTTCCTGAAAGCGTCACATCTGAAGTACTTAGAGCCATGGACCAGCAGCATCGGACTCGACTCGAAGCCGTCATGTTCTATCCAGACGATACCGCGGGCGGACTAATGAATACCGATGCGATAACAATACGTGCTGATATAACTTTGGAAGTGGTACTTAGATTTTTACGACGAAGAGAAATCATTCCTGAAATGACCGACAATCTGATTGTAGTAACTCGCAATGATTCATATATTGGACTTCTTCCTTTGAAGACAATATTGGTTTCTGAACCAACTTGCTCCGTAAGAGAAATGATGATCGCAGATAGAGGAAGCATTCCAGTTGAAATGAACGATGATGATGTTGCAAGATTATTTGAAAGAAATCACTGGATTTCTGCACCTGTTGTAGACAAAAACAATATCTTCCTTGGACGGATAACTATAGATGATGTGGTCGATGTTATTCGCGACGAAGCCGACCATTCTCTAATGTCGATGGCCGGACTGGATGAGTATGAAGATACATTTTCGCCCATAAAAGGAACAGCTCCTAGGCGCGCCATATGGCTAGGAGTTAATCTTTTCACAGCTCTTATAGCGTCTTCAATGATAAATATTTTCCAAGAAACGATAGAAAAAGTAGTCGCTCTCGCTGTACTTATGCCAATTGTAGCATCCATGGGGGGTATTGCAGGAACTCAAACCCTTACTGTTTTGATAAGAGGAATGGCAATGGGAACAGTTTCTAGGAATAATCAAGGCTGGTTGATAGGTCGTGAAGCAACTATTGGCGTTATTAATGGTATTTTGTGGGCACTGACTATCTCTGTCATAGCGTCTGTCTGGTTTGCTGATTGGCTGATTGGCTTAATTATTGCCATTGCTATGTTCATTAACCTACTAACCGCTGGAATCGCTGGCGCTATTTTACCGATATTACTTAAAAACTTCCGAATAGACCCCGCTTTAGCAGGAGGGGTAATACTAACAACAATTACGGACGTGGTGGGTTTCGTCTCATTCTTAGGACTTGCAACTATTTTCTACGCTTAAGATATTAAGCTTGTCTTAAGTTTTCGTAATTTTATTAAACCTGCACCGAGTCTATCAAGATTTATCAGGAAAAATCTAACGACTATCCTTACCTATGTCAGACTTTTTCAATATTTTGGTCTCGTTAGAACTATTATCAAATACCTTATTTAACTCTATTATCGGCTTGTTTAGAGTACCAGATACAGCGTATATGCCACTTGAAAATCGATCGACATCAGATTCAAACAACTTACTGGCAACATATACACCTGTAGCAACTGGAATGAATGCTGATCCCGCCGCAAGACCAGCTATCCACGGTAAATTTTTAGCTACAGGAAGTGTGACTATCAATTCACCTCCTAACATACTGTCTCCTATGAGGTCTCCTCCATTAGATAGATCTATTTCACCTGTGTAGCTGAAAGCGCTGCCTGATCCAGACATTTCAAAAACTGGAATCTCAATTTTTGATGCTTCTAAATTGAGATCAGTAGTCAACCTATTAAAAGGGACACCTGAATCAAATATATGTGCTAAACTGAGTTGGTCCAGCAAATCGACCAAGTCTAGTATTGAAATTATCCGCAGCGCATTAGATGCCCCAGATGAAACCTCTAAAAAACTACCACTTCCCAAGTTTAATTTAATTTCACCTATAGAATCACGAATTTTAAAATCTCTAATTCCTCCTTGCCAAGATATATCAAGATTCGCAGTTCCATTATCAGTCATGACAAAAGGCTCATAACCAAAATAATCGAATGTATAGGCCAGGTCCTCCAACTTTAGGTTAGCAAAGATTCTTGTCTTTCCTTCGTTTTCAAAACTGGTTGATAAACTTGCTGGTGCCACAGTATCGAATGCTAAACCAATCAAATTACCTTTAATATCTGAAACAGTCAGAGCGCGCTCACTACTCTCTAGTACAAATGCTAGACTGCCAATGTGAAAATCTTTTTTTAAGATCTCGTCAATAGTCACCTCTATTTTTGGATTCTGACCATGAATTCCTGGAGTATTAGTGGGCCAGTCTATGGAAGAAAGTTCGGAAAAATCGATTTTATCAAGATGTGCTTTAATAATTTTATCATTTAGTGAGATAACACCCTTCATCCAATGCGAATCATTGCGAAAAAAATGTCCAGTTCTAGTCTTCCAATAATCTAAATTCAAAGAATTGACAGACAATCCAAAAAATAGCAAATGAGAAATTTCTAAATCATCTACAACGAAATCAATAGTAGATCGTGACTCAGTTATTCCAGCAGTTCTTAATGCTTTTAATGCCTCTAAATCTCGCGCGAAGTACTTTTCATAAAATAATTTCCATTCGTCCACATCAAGAGAATTTATTGAGCCAGAAATAGTAAATTTCCCTTCATCTGGATATCTTTTTAGGTTCCGAGATTCTAGCCATGCTGATTCTATCCAATTTCCTAAATTTAATTGTGGTTTTAAAAACTTAAGGTTACTGCCTATAAAACCTTTTTCTCCAAGCGCAACATCAAAACTAAGACCAGATTCAAGCCACAAATGAGCTATGTTGACGGAACTCTGAGGCATCCAGAAGCCTCTTAACTCTACATTTTTTTCAGGAGCCTTACCCCAAGGCTTAGGCAAGTCTAAAGTCACACCTTCTAATCGAGAATTAAAATTAAAGGTCGGTCTCATGCCGGGAAAAACTCTTAATACCAATTCGACTTCAGTGCTGCCTTCAGCAAACGCCATACTTTCTGTCTCAAGCCAATTCGCAAGTTTGGACAATTCTATTTTAGTGATAAAATCCCCCCTAACCCCTTTAACTCTCTCACCAATCCTCTCAACCTGACTCAATACTGAAACTTCTTCATGATTTGGCACCCAAGAATTCAAATTAAAAGCAAGGGGATTCCCCCATAGAGATCCAATGATTTCAGAAGAGGCGAACCCGAACTCAGGGTCATATCGAATAATTCCATTAATATCGTCTATCTCGATATTTCCAGGTCTTACATGAGCATCTACACTTCTTAGGACTGCATCTGCATCAACTATTAAAGACTTAAATCCCTCGGAAACATCCATTTGTAGGCCAAGAGTCAAGCTTGTTTCTCCCTCTATACTCCAGTAGCGAAACGCATCTCGGGATAAGTCACTCATGAGTGTTTGATTAACTAATGATAAAAAATCTCCCGCATCAGTATCTGAATGGGTTGCAAGTTCTAGCTGATAACCTTCGCTCGGCACTGGAAACAGCTCAGCTGAAACAAAGTCTAAGCCAATATTCTCTATTATTCCGTTATCGGTCCAGATGCTAACTTCCCGATCATCTAACAAGACAAGACCTGAGAGCTCTTTTGCCTCAGGCCAATTGCTATTAAACTTTATATTTAAATTTGAAAAGTTTGCAAAAAACTGCATTGTTCTATGTTCACGCTGATCAAATTTTAAACTGCCTCGCCAAAGAAAGCCTAAGTCATCTAAATCGCCAGATCTTAAGGCAGTTTTTAACCAGCTTTTCGCCGAGGGATGAACTTTTATAGATAAATATTTATCTAGATAATCTAAATTCGCATCTTTCATGCCGACTTGGAGATTCAGCTCTACACCTTTTGAATCTTCCCGATCGGGAATCCGTAATTCAAAGATTCCAGAACCTAATCCTTCCTCTCCAATAGCTGTAAAACTGCCCGAATTCAAATAGAGCACATCGTCATCCCACTGGATATCCGTTTTCGCCTCAAAGGATTCGTAATAAAGAAAATCTTCGTAAATCTTTGGAAACCAAAGCGAGAAATCCTCACTACTCAAAAGTAAAGATCCACCTTCTTGAGACATTCTTAGCATCCCAGTGGCATTTCTAAAAGCAGGCGACTTGTTCCAAGATTCTATCTCTAAGTTATCAAAATGTAATTTTGCACTCCACTTACTACGACTTCCAAGATCCAAATAATTTGACGTCAGAATAAGGTTTTTCAATTCTCCGCTCGGTTTAGATTTGGAGAGAAACTCTGTAAATTCTTCAGAAAGAGCTATCGAGTTTTGTAGAATCGCTGTCAATGAATTCACATCGACTGAAGAAATAGTTGCTGTTATGTTATTTTTATTTAATGAAAAGGAGGATTCTTGGATACTTATAGAACTTTCTCCGGAGTCTATAAGTAAGTCTAAACCATCAATCTTCCAATTATGATCAGAGCGATGAATTCTAGCTAGACCTGAGAAACGTTCAGCAGGAATCTTAAATTCAACTCCATTATAGGCAAGTTGAAAATCTCTTAACAAAAATTCTACTTGCCCATCTAAATTTTCAGGGGTAATACTAAACCAGCTCTCAATGCGACCACTATTAAAAGTTCTTGTTGGCAAAAGAAAATCATGTAGCATGGTAATTGATTTATGGGGCTCTAAATTTGCAAAGAAATAAAGATCTCCATAATAACTATCTAGCTTATATGGATTGCCTGCTCCACTTGCCACAAATTCAAAAACTCTCTCCTGGTCTAAGCTAACAATAATTTGTGCCTGATGCTTCGTTCCTGATCTCTTTAATTCAAAATTAACGCCAAAGAGATTGGCGGATGAGTTACCAAATCTAAGATCTATAACACTATCAATAAATGAAATTTTTCGAATATTTAAGAAGATTCTTTTAATCCATTGACTGTCGAAAGAAGATTTCGAGAAAAACATTTTAAATAAAAGTGGTTTACTTTTGAGCAAATCCTGGCGTGCACTTGCACCATGAATTTTGATTTCATAAAATCGTGGAGATTGAGCAAACAATGACGCTATTGGATTAAAAGATAACCTAACCTGATCAACTTCCACAGGTGAGAAAAAGTCCTTCTTAAAGTCAATTTTTGCATCAGAAATTATGAGCTCTGGTGTCAAGCCCCTCCAAATTCCGCTTATTCTATGTACACTTATCGTGAAAGGCGTTTCAGAATTAATAGATTCGATTAATTTACTACTATAATTATCGACATTCGAGACTAAATAGCGGCCCACGGAAATATAGCAAGCAGTTGTGACTAGCAAAAAGATAGCCCCAACCCAGAACTTTTTCGCGACCCAGTGATAGATATTTTTGCTCAAAAAGCTCCCTGAAACATTCTGCATCCAAAAACGGAAGGCCTGCAATGAAAAAATCACCTATCAGAGACTAAGACGTTATTTAAGGCACATCCTCTAAAAATAATACTATTAATGAGCCTCTATTGCACATGACTAGAAGATTATCACTAACATTAAAATTTTTATCGTTTTACTGCTCTTGACCTAGAATTGATAAAAGAAAATCTATTTGATCTTGTATTTTCTTCTAAAAAATCGAAGAAAGAAAAGCACCACAGGCCATATAATCGCACTTGACAATGCACTACCTAGAAAGGCAAGACTCTTATCCGTATTATTAAAAAACGTACCAAGCCAATAAAAAATGACGAGATAAATACCAGTGACTCCAAATATCAAAAAACACTGTTGAAAATTAGTAAATACTCTAAACCTCTGGTATCCAACCGCACAAATAAGGTGCACAGTTAAAAGCGGAACAGCGTGTCTTCCTAAAATGCTTCCTTCAATAATATCAAGGATCAACCCTAATCCAACGGTAAGTAGCACGCCAATTCTATGCGGAATCGCAATATTCCAGTAAATGAAAGTTAAAACAAACCATTGCGGCCTAAAATTGGCTAATGATTCTGGTAAAGGAACAAGGTAAAGATAAAGAGCCAAAAAAAAACTTACGCACAAAAAGATTAACTGATGCATTCAAATTTTCACTAATCTGTATCTAAATTAAAGTTTAGATTAGAAATCAAAAGCAGATGATTAAGCCGATCGAAAGAAGCAGTAGGACGAGCAATTATTTCAGCAAATTCCATTCCTTCATCTCGATTAACCTTAGTCACTAAAGCCACGGGGTACCCTGACGGGAATCTTTTTCCAAGGCCAGACGACATTAATTCATCTCCAACTCGAATATCGGTGGAAGCTGCCACATGTCTGATATGAAGTCTGTCAGAAAACCCCGCTCCACTTGCGATAGCCCTAACACCGTTACGATTTACCAATACAGGAACAGCATGAGCAGAATCGATGAGTAAAAGAACGCGAGAAGTTGTACGATAAACCTCCGTAACCTGCCCCATCAAACCATCTGAATCGATAACAGCTTGTCCAATATGAACATTTGATTGAAGTCCTTTATCTATAATGATGCTTTTATTCAAGGGATCGGGAGAAAAAGATAATACCTCTGCTATTTGAACTTTGCTGCGAAGAAGAGCAGTAGAATTGAGTAAAGCCCTTAATCTTCCATTCTCAGCTTGTATAGAAGACATTTGTTGTGAAAGGCCGCGTAAAATAAGATTTTCGTTCCTTAATCGACTGACTTCATCCTCAATTTGATATTGTGAAAAAATTGCTTCATTTATAGAGGTAAAGATATTGTGCGAGAAACCTGATACACGGTAAATAGGTTCAATAGCTGACCCAAAAAAATAGCGGGTTGAACTCCACCATCCAAAGAAATGATCAGTAGAGAATAGAATTAAGCTAAAAATAATGGCGAAAAAGAACTTAACACCAAACTTTCGCTCAGTTATAAAAAGCGGTTTAATTTTAACTCCTGCGAAGTCAACTTTAAGAAGCCTTTTTTACCTTCACTCAGTAGATAGCAAATCCAATGGATGACGATCCATCATTTCCATAGCTACACCTCCACCTCTCGCAACACAGGTCAACGGGTCTTCTGCAACAATAACTGGAAGGCCCGTCTCTTCCGAAATAAGTCGATCTAAATCTGTTAACAGGGCGCCGCCGCCGGTAAGAACAATTCCACTTTGAGCTATATCAGCTGCCAACTCCGGTGGCGATTGCTCCAACGCTGATTTAACTGATTGCACTATAGACGCTAATGGATCTTGCAGAGCTTCCAGTAGTTGATCACTATTTAGCGTAAAACTTCTAGGCACTCCTTCAGCTAGATTCCGACCTCTAACATCTATCTCTCTTAAATCCCCTCCGCTGAACGCACAACCAACTTCTTGCTTAACTCTTTCAGCGGTTGCATCTCCAATCAAACTCCCATATCTACGCCTCACGTACGAAACAATTGCTTCATCAAATCGATCACCGCCAACTCTAATTGAATCTCTATAAACTACTCCATTCAGTGATATGATAGCCACTTCGGTTGTTCCTCCCCCTACATCAACAACCATGCATCCGGCAGCCTCTGCGACTTCTAGCCCGGCTCCAATAGCAGCTGCCATAGGTTCCTCAATTAATCGAACCTCTCTAGCTCCAGCACTTAGTGCTGATTCTCTAATTGCTCTACGCTCAACTTGCGTAGACATACAAGGAACACAAATAAGAACTCTAGGACTAGGTCGGATGAAACGAGATTCGTGCACCTTCCCAATAAAATGCTGCAGCATTTTCTCGGTAACTTGAAAATCAGCTATAACTCCATCCTTTAAGGGCCTTATTGCCATAATATTACCTGGAGTACGTCCAAGCATTCTTTTCGCTTCGTGACCAACTGCTTCAATAGATTTTTGTCCATTGTGCATGCGTATGGCCACTACTGAGGGCTCATCTAAAACTAATCCTTCATCACGTGCATAAATAAGTGTGTTTGCTGTACCAAGATCAATCGAAAGATCATTAGTAAAAAATCCAAATAAATTCTTAAACATTTAGGTAAACACCTTGTGCTTCTAGCGGTTTATAATTAGGTTAATCACTATACAGGTAGAAAACATCGTACTTTCCTGTTTAATTAATGCTCTTCCGTCAATCACCCCACTCTAACAACGACGGGGATTTTGGGCAAGGATCAAATATGTTATGCTGAGGCTAATAACTGCGATTCAGCATTGCTATTTTTAAAGGTGGTTTCCAATGCCTATCACGCCAAAACAAATAATTCAGATTTCCAATCTTGCTCGAATCAAAATTGAGCAAGATCAAGTGCATCTACTTACCGAAAAAATTGGAGAAATAATATCTTTCGTTGATAAGTTTAAAACGATTGATACAAATGAAATCGAACCACTTTTCAACCCTCTGGATGCAATCCAAAAACTTCGCTTCGATGAGATTACAGAAATCGATGAAAGCGAAAACTTTTTAGGAATTGCCCCATCAGTAAGAAAAAACCTATTCGTTGTCCCTAAAGTCATAGACTGATAACACCTGAAAATCATAATGGAAATTCATTCGCAGTCAATTGCGCAACTAAGTGCCGGATTGCAACGAAAAGACTTTTCATCTGAAGAGGTGACTAGAGCTTTTCTAGAGCGCATCAATTCACTAGATCATTTGTACAATGCTTTCATTACAGTTAATGAAGAAGGAGCAATGTCAGCTGCTACAAAAGCTGATCAAAGAATTGCAAACGGTACAAATGAAATTTTAACTGGCATACCGATTGCTCATAAAGATATTTTTTGCACTCAAGGAGTTAAAACAAGTTGCGGATCGAGAATGCTCGACAATTTTATCCCACCATACAACTCCACGGTTATTGGTAACTTTAACGATTCAGGTGCGATTATTTTGGGAAAAACTAATATGGATGAATTTGCCATGGGTGGATCAACGGAAACAAGTTACTACGGCCCTTGTTACAACCCATGGAATACAAATAAGGTGCCTGGTGGCTCTTCCGGAGGATCAGCGGCAGCTATCGCGGCGTCACTTACTCCAGGCGCCACAGGAACAGATACTGGAGGTTCAATCCGGCAACCATCATCTTTTTGCGGCATCACTGGGCTCAAACCTACATATGGCAGAGTCTCAAGATTTGGAATGATTGCTTTCGCTTCTAGCTTAGATCAAGGTGGACCAATGGCAAAAACCGCCGAAGATTGCTCCATATTGATGAATGTAATGTCAGGAAATGATCCAAAGGATTCCACATCAGCCGCTAAAGAATCCGAAGACTTTAGTGCTAATCTATCTCAGAAAATTGATGGACTAAAGATTGGTATAAGTTTTCAAAATCATGCGAAAAATCTAGATTTAGGTTATCAAAATTGCTTGGAACAGGCTCTGAATCAACTTGAAAAACTTGGTGCTAAATTAGTTGAAATTTCCTTACCAAGAAACTCCTTCGCTGTGCCTACCTATTACGTGATTGCGCCGGCTGAAGCGTCATCAAACTTATCCCGGTTCGACGGAGTGCGATATGGGTACAGATGCGATAATCCAGAGAATCTGCACGATCTATATACTCGTAGTCGTAGCGAAGGATTAGGCGACGAAGTTAAACGTCGTATACTTATAGGAACTTACGCATTATCGGCTGGATACTACGATCAATACTATGGAAAAGCTCAAAAGATAAGACGCCTTATTCGAGATGAGTACTTATCGTGCTTAAAAAATGTTGACGTCATAGTCGGACCAACAACTACTGGCCCCGCGTTCGATATTGGCTCAAAAAACAATGACTCTATTAGTATGTATCTTGAAGACACTTACACTGTTGGAGCCAACCTTGCGGGGCTACCTGCAATGAGCATCCCCATCGGATTTGTTAATGAATGCCCCATAGGAATGCAGTTAATAGGTAGAGATTTCGAAGAGAGCAAGCTACTTAATGTGGCTCATCAATTTCAACATGCTACTGACTGGCATCTCCAATCTCCCATAAAGAAAAATAATGCTTGATTCCAAAAAATGGGAAGCTGTAATGGGACTTGAGGTTCACCTTCAACTAGCGACAAGTTCTAAAATTTTTTCGGGAAGCAGCACTGCATTTGGCGGCGCACCAAATAGCCAGGCTTGTTATATCGATCTAGCTATGCCAGGAACTCTTCCTGTATTTAATGAACTCGCACTTAGATGTGCTGTGATGTTTGGTTTAGGAATTGATGCGGAAATAAACAAAATATCTGTATTTGATCGTAAAAATTATTTTTATCCAGATTTACCCAAGGGTTATCAAATAAGTCAATTACATCATCCGATCATTGGCCGAGGAACTTTTGATCTTTTCTTAGGTGACAAAACTATTTATCAAATAGGAATAACTAGGGCACATCTGGAAGAAGACGCTGGAAAATCAGTGCACAGCCACTTTGATAAAGAAAGTGGTATCGATTTAAATAGAGCTGGAATACCGCTGCTTGAGATTGTTACTGACCCGGATTTTAGATCTTCCGCGCAAGTCATATCTTATTTAAAAGCATTGCACATTTTAGTTACCTATCTAGGGATCTCTGATGGAAATATGGCTGAAGGATCGATGCGTTGCGATGTAAACATATCACTTAGAAAACAAGGAGTAGATTCCCTTGGTACTAGAACAGAGATTAAAAACATAAATTCATTTCGCTTTATTGAGCGCGCAATTTCTTTCGAAATTAACAGACAGATAGATATCTTAGAAGACGGTGGCGAAATTATTCAGGAGACTCGTCTTTACGATTCAGAATTAGACGAAACCAGATCTATGCGTAGCAAAGAAATAGCCAATGACTACCGCTATTTTCCAGAACCGGATTTGCTCCCAATACACATCACCGATGATTACATTTCAAAAATTCGCAACTCTATGCCAGAACTTCCATTAGCAAAACGCAGCCGATTTATTGAGACATATGACATAACAGAATACGATGCTGACGTACTGATCTCTAGCAGAGAGATCGCCGACTACTACGAAGAAGTGGTAACAACATGCATGAACTCCAAGCTCGCCGCTAACTGGATACAAACTGAACTGCTAGCAAAGCTCAATAAAAGCGAACAATCTATTTCAGAAAGTCCTGTATCCGCTAAGAAATTAGGTCTCCTTCTTTCCAAGATAGTAGACGAAACTATATCTGGAAAAATAGCCAAACAAGTTTTTAGTGAAATTTGGTCAACTGGAGAGGATCCTTTATTACTTATTGAAAAAAGAAACCTGAAACAAATGGATGACAGTAGTGAAATAGAATCCATCGTTCAAACAGTTATTGATCAAAATGCAGATCAAGTTAAACAATATCTATCTGCCAATGAGCAAAAACGCAAAAAGTTACTAGGTTATTTTGTGGGTCAGATCATGAAATCGTCCAATGGAAAAGCAAACCCAAAAGCAGTTAATCAAATACTTTCTGATAAATTGTCCGAGCAACCTTAAATTATAGTTCTATTAATGCATTTTAAGATTAAATATTAAAAGATACGCCTCTATATCTAGCACGATTTAATTTCTTGCTCTCTTCACTTTTCTTTAACAAGATATAAACTGCTCCAGTACCACCATCTTTTCTCTGAGCGCTGTGAAAAGCTTGAACAGAAGGAATTTGTTTTAACCAAACATTAGTATAACCTTTTAAAACCGATTTGCGATTTTCAAGAGAGATAGCTCGTCCTTTACCATGAACCAATAAAAGCATTCTCAGGCCAAGAGAATGTGCTTCCTCTATAAAATCGAAAATCTCTTTCCGAGCCTGCATTACATTCATACGATGTAAATCTAGCTTCGCATCATATTCATAACGTCCTTGTTTTAGTTTTCGATAAACCCCATTCTGTATACCCTCTCTTTTAAAGCTTAGGACATAAAAGGCATCTAATGGAGCAATTCCTTCTGTAACAAGAAAATTATCTGTCTCTAGATTTTTAGTTGCAGAATCTCTTCGCTCAGAAAAATCCATATCGGATATCAAAGATTGATTTTTGATTGCTTTTAGATTGCGTCTCCTCAATGGCGCTACATCTGACATTTCTTTCAAAAATAGCTCATCTTCTTCTTTCATTCTATAGGCGCCAGCAAAATTAAATTGTTATTATAATCAATCGCGTAATCTATTTTAATTAAATTTTTTTGAGAATTTTGATGTTTAAAGATCTTGTCCGTGGAGCTAGTTACATTCGTAAAGGGTTTATCCTTCTCAAGAATCCTGAGCTACTAATGTTTTTAATTATCCCTAGTGCTGCAGGTGTAATAGCTCTGGTATTCTTAGTCTGGACCTCAATAACTTATTTTTCGCACGCTTGGGAATGGATCACAAACCTATTCCCAGAGTGGTTATTTTCCATCATCCTGTGGACTATCAAACTATTACCTCAGTGGATAGTTTCTACGCTCAAGTTCTTTATCTGGTTGAGTTGCGCGTTTTTGTTTGGACTGACTTTTACCACTTTAACACTATTTTTTGCGTCACCCTTCAACGGATTACTAGCGGAGAAAACTGAACGATTATTGAATAAAAGAGAAGAGGTATCCAAAGAATCATACTTGACAATATTAACTTCAATTCCTAGAAGTGTAACTCGAGAATTATCTAAGCTAATGCACCACTTTAAACTAGTTTTAACCGTGATATTTATAGGTTTTATCCCATTACTAAATTCACTAGCGCCAATTTTATGGCTTCTAATTGGCGCTTGGATGATGTGCATACATTTTTTAGACTATCCTATGGATAATCATGACTACGATATTCGCTGTGTTAGAAAATTCGGTCGTGCAAACTTAACAATGTCTCTTGGCTTTGGTGGAATGATTTCAATTTTAGCTACGATTCCTATAATAAATATCTTACTTATTCCAAGCGCAGTCATAGGAGCGACTATATTGTGGTGCGAAAATTGGCAAGACGTGATCGACTAATATTAGTTTAATAAATCTGAAGGAGGATGAGAGCAACTGATTTTCTCT
>JAQWLX010000082.1 GCA_029247075.1 Halieaceae bacterium
TAGTTAGTAAACCGGCGTCGATCTTTTGCAGCTACTTAATGCACGTCTTTCCAGTACTCCCTATTTAAGAGCCATGCGAAAAAAGTGAAGATCACTATAAAAAATAATACCCGCTTGCCCAAATCACGACGTTCTAAAACATTTGGTTCAGCTGTGTAAGCTAGAAAGTTTACAAGATCATACATAGCGGCATCATATTCTTCAGGAACTAACTCTCCTGGAGAACTAAGACTAATTTGACTACAGCCACCGCTTTCAGTGATACTTTCGCATTTAGGCAATCCCTGAAGATTCATTAGCACGTGAGGCATTCCTACTCCCTTAAATACTTGATTATTAACCCCATATGGACGTTTATCATCCCGATAAAAAGTGCGAAGATAAGTATATAGCCATTCTGGCTGCCTAGCTCTTGAAACCAAGGTTAAATCCGGAGGCGTCACGCCAAACCAAACTTTAGCGTTTTTGCTATTCATTGCGTTTTGCATTAATGATCCAAATTTCACAGAAGGGTCAAAGACAAGATTAGCCATAAATAAATCTTCGGGTATACCTAAATCTTTCGCGACTCTATTATAGCGAGAATGCTTTAGAGAGTGGCAACCCATACAATATCCCATGTAAAGCTGCGCACCTCGTTGCAAAGATTCTTTGTTTGCCGGGTTAACATTAATTTCATCACAAGGTATTGATCCACACTGATAGGCAGAGCTAGCCCCCACAGCTTTTAAGGGCAATACTGTCAAAAACCCGATTAAAGCTATTACCGAAATACTACGCCAAAATCCCATTCCACCATCCATAGTAACTCTATCTGGTACCACCTTTTCTTTATCAAGTACGGACCAAAATGGCATAAGCAAGAAAAATGCGAAATAAAAAACTGAGCAGATTTGGGCTAGTATAGTTCTCTCCGGATTAGGTGATTTAATACCGAGCACTCCGAGTATGATAAATACTGCTACAAAGAGAACCAGCATCACTTTGTTTACCGCGCCGCGATATCTCCATGATTTTATCGGATTTCTATCTAACCAAGGTAATGCGAAGGGTAACGCTACCGAGGCTGCAAAAAAGATCGTACCCCATAGTTTGTCTGGCACAGAACGAAGAACAGAATAAAAAGGCGTGAAGTACCAAACAGGAGCGATGTGATCTGGGGTTTTTAGCGAGTTGGCTGCTTCAAAGTTTGCATATTCTAAAAAAAGTCCACCCATTTCTGGAGCAAAAAAGATCACAGCGCAGAAGATAAAAAGAAATACACCAATACCCACTAAGTCATGGACTGTATAGTAGGGGTGAAAGGGAATTCCATCTAATGGAACGCCATCATTACCTTTATTTGCTTTTATTTCCACACCATCCGGGTTGTTTGAACCTACTTGATGCAATGCTAAAATATGGACAAAGACCAAGACAAGCAATAGTAATGGAAGCAGTACTACGTGAAGCGCAAAAAATCTATTTAGAGTAATACCGGACAGTAAATAATCACCGCGAATCCAAGTCACAAGATCGTCACCGATTACTGGTACGGCGCCAAATAATGAAATTATTACCTGAGCTCCCCAATATGACATCTGCCCCCAAGGCAGCACATAACCTACAAAAGCTTCTGCCATTAGGATGACGAAAATCAGCATCCCTATAACCCAAAGTAACTCTCTAGGCTTCTTATACGATCCGTAAATTAAAGCTCTGAACATGTGCAAATAAACTACAATGAAAAATGCGGAGGCGCCGGTTGAGTGCATGTAACGAAGAAGCCAGCCGTAACTAACATCTCTCATGATATACTCAACTGATGCAAATGCCTGTTCTGCGCTAGGAGTGTAGTTCATAGTTAACCAAATTCCGGTCAACAGCTGATTGACTAACACCAGAAGAGAGAAGACACCAAAAAAATACCATAGATTAAAATTCTTAGGGGCATAGTACTTGCCCATATGGGTGTCCCAAGCTTTCTTTATAGGTAGTCGATAATCGACCCAATCCCTAAAATCATCTAATAACTTAGTCATCAAGCTTTCTCCGAATCAACGCCGATCTCCAGAACGTATTGTGACTCGAACCTATAGGGAGGAACGACAAGATTTTCAGATGCTGGCACTCCCGAATAAACCCTACCTGAAAGGTCAAATTTTGATCCATGGCAGGGGCAGAAAAACCCTCCCTGCCAATCTTCTCCACCTAAATCTGCTGCCCCGACTTCAGGCCTAAACTTCGGAGCACAACCGAGATGAGTACAAAGACCCTCTACGACAAGAATTTCCGGCCGCAGAGCTCTAGACTCCCCCTTTATATAACTTGGCTGCTTTGAACCTACTGACGCTGGATCTTTCAACTGTTCGGAAAGTGCTGAAAGACTTGAAAGCTGCTTGGCAGTGCGGTGCAATACGTATACCGGTTTGCCTCGCCACTCCACTACTACCATCTGGCCAAGCTGTAGCTTACTAATATCGGCCTTAACTGGCGCACCTGCCGCCTTCGCTTTTTCCGACGGACTCCAGGAACTCAAGAAGGGTACTGCAACACCGGCTGCTCCGGCAGCTCCTACAACACTGGTAGCGGCTACAAGAAACTTACGGCGCCCTTCTCCAGCCCCATTCTCATCAGAAGATTTGTCATTCACACTACAGTCCCTCTGCAAAATTCATAGATGACTCCGCTATATTCAATAACAGATGATCGACAGATGTTACTTATATTACGACTGCTTCACGAAAGAAGGATCACAAAATATGACCCCAGAACATTAACCCACTATAACAAAAATTACTTTTTCTAGGCCGCTTAGTCTTATTTCAGTAGACTTTTTACCCAGAAAAAAAGAGACCTATCGTTTGGAAAATTGTGGACGTTTTCTAGCCTTCCTAAGCCCTACTTTCTTACGCTCTACTTCTCTCGCATCTCGAGTTACAAAACCAGCCGAACGTAAAGTAGTTCTCAAAGACTCGTCATATTCCAACAAAGCTCTAGTAATACCATGTCGTATTGCTCCAGCCTGCCCAAAACTTCCTCCACCTCTTACGGTAACTTTTATATCAAACTTATCAGAAGCCTCCGATACCTCCAGAGGTTGCCTAACAATCATCCTAGCTACCTCTCGGCCAAAATATTCATCTAACGGCTGCTTATTGACGATGATATTTCCTGTACCTTCTATCATGAACACCTTCGCAGTAGAAGTTTTTCTCCTACCCGTCCCGTAATACTGATTTATCACTAAATTCCCCTAGCCTTTATCTAATGTGATTTCTACAGGCTTTTGCGCTGCATGAGGATGATCTGCACCTGGATAAACCTTCAATTTTCTAAACATAGATCTACCCAAGGGATTTCTTGGAAGCATACCTTTTACTGCAAGTTGAATTATTTTCTCTGGAGCCAACTCTTGCATTTTCTCGAATGAAACTGATTTCAAACCACCTGGATAACCAGTATGCCTATGGTAAATTTTCTGCGAACGTTTCTGGCCAGTAACATGCACTTCTTTCGCATTTAAAACCACAATATAATCTCCAGTATCCACATGAGGAGTATACTCTGGCTTATGCTTTCCTCTAAGCCTATGCGCTATCTCGCTTGCTAAATGACCAAGAGTCTTACCCGAAGCATCCACAACATACCAATCATGCACGACATCTGACGATTTAGCGCTAAAAGTTCTCATTTCAAACCCTTTCTAGCATACTTACAAGACGTAAAGAGGGCGCATACTACTGAAACATAGATGCTATTTCAAGCCAAAATGCTGCGTACGTACCTGGATTTTTAAAGATTCTCCAGTATTAATAATTATTTTCTAAAATTCTGATTTCAGGAGCAAATAATCACCTGCTTTCATTTCATTCAATCTAGAGGCGGTTCGATCAAATTCAAATGCTAGTCGATATCCCGTATACAGCCCTCCAGGCTCTGTTTCTGCCGTAATCACAAGTTTGATCCCATGATCATAGAAGATATCTACCAAATTAATCAGCCTTCTTACAACATCGTTATCGTCATCACTACATACCCTAACATTTGTTATGATTACTGCGTCAAACGCGTTTGCCAGAAACAAATAATCATTTTGAGATCGCGCATCGCCGCAAATCACTTCAAAATCAAACCACACTACTTTACTGGACATTTTTAAATAAGGGATTAGTCGATCATTAACCCGTATATACTCATCATTAATGACCCTACCACGAGCAATCTGATCGAAGCATGATTTTACACCTTCCTCTGATAACACATTAAGCGGGGAAAAATAAAACTGAGGACTTTTTAATGAGCGATATCGGTAATCAATACTCCCTTCCACATGCATCACTTCGGTAAATCGATGTAGATATTCAATAACCGGTAGAAACCGCTGCCGTTGCAGACCATTTTTATATAACTCTTGGGGAGCTATATTTGATGTAGCTACTATGGTAACTCCTCTTTTTAGCAAGCAGCCAATTAGCTCCCCCAAAATCATCGCGTCCGCAACATCGCTAACCATAAATTCGTCAAAAAAAATTATTCTCGCTTCATTGGAAAAATTGTCAGCCACTTTTTGCAAAGGGTTTTTATCGCCTTGATTTTCCCTCAAACCTTGATGAACTCGATTCATAAAACGATGAAAGTGTAAGCGAAGTTTTCCATCGAATGGAAGGCAATCAAAAAATGTATCAACGAAAAAAGTTTTCCCTCGACCAACACCGCCCCACAAATATAAACCCCTAACCGGCAAGTATTTGGAGTAAATCCATTCATGCAATCTTCCTTTAATAGTTTGTCTATGACATTCTCTTTCCAGAAGCCGATAAAACAAATTGTTAAGTTGGATAACGCAGTCTCTTTGCGATTGATCAGGATCTAGTAACCCGTTTTCAATAGCCATGTGGTACGACCTCAATGGGTCATTTCTTTTCTTGTCAGAGATCGTTTGCATCTATTTAACTTAAATCTCCATTTTGGACTAAATGTCTAAATCTATGTTTGTAAATTTTTCTACAGTTAACACAAATGAGAGGCTATAATCGGGCAGATAAAAATTATTTTCTCTATCCCTAAAGAATATAGCCAATATGGAAATTAACAACCTCATAGTCGCAATAA
This sequence comes from Halieaceae bacterium, assembly GCA_029247075.1. GTDB lineage: Bacteria > Pseudomonadota > Gammaproteobacteria > Pseudomonadales > Halieaceae > CABYJX01. The sequence goes on from JAQWLX010000082.1 coordinate 5,095, forward strand.
TTGCCTTTTCCGTATTCGCTGGAATTGGAATAGGGGTAACCTTTGGTCGCAAGAGCGGTAGAGACTCCAAAAAACTGAGAGAACTGGAAACAAGACTGGAGAAAGAAAGACAAAACATGGACTTGTATGAAAAAAGAGTGCTAGCTCATTTCAGTCAAACAGCGCAGCTAGTAAACAAACTTACAGACAGTTATCGCGACGTACATAAACACCTAGCTATCGGGGCTGAAGATCTTTGCCCGCCGGGAGAATCAAGTGAAACAATCTTGCAACTAGAAGATACAAATAGAGAGTCATCTACCCAAGAAGATATTAAACCACCTTTAGACTACGCCCCGAAAGCTTCTCCAAAGCAGAGAGGGGTATTAAATGAATCATTTGGAATAGAAAAAGACTTCGATACGGAAGATCATGATATTAATGTCAAAGAATAATAATTACTAAACAGGATTAACGATATCTATGAACTTGTGCTCGATACCGAAACGATTCTCCAAGTGCTCTCCTAAAGCTTTCACTCCATAACGCTCAGTAGCGTGATGCCCAGCACCAATATAGGAAATATTTTCTTCTTTAGCTATGTGATATGTTTGTTCTGAAACCTCGCCACTAATGTATGCATCCGCACCAACGGAGATTGCTGCATAAATATTAGCCTGAGCCGCTCCAGTACACCAGGCTATTCGACGCACAATAGAATTTGAGCTTCCAATTAATAGTGGATCTCTATTAGTTAAGCTTCTTATCCGATCTACCAGCTCATCAATCCTTATTTCTGAAGATAACTGTCCAAAGTTACCAAACCCATCTGATGAGCTCTTAAAAAGTGGCTCATGTTCTTTTATTCCAAGCATCCTACCAAAACAAACATTGTTACCAAATTCTGGATGAGCATCTAGAGGAAGATGATAAGCGAATAAACTAATATCATTTTTAAGTAATGTGCTTAATCTTTTTCGTCTATGACCGAGCAACCTAGGAGGTTCTCCTCGCCAGAAATATCCATGATGAACTAATATTGCACTGGCTCCCCAATCTACAGCAGCATCTATTAGAGCTTGGCTAGCGGTTACGCCAGTAGCCAACCTGATTATTTCTTCCTTACCTTCAACCTGCAAGCCGTTCGGGCAATAATCTGAAAATTTTTCTATCTCCATTGATAAATTAAGATATTCTGTTAATTCCTTTAGCCGAATCATATCTCTAGCTCCCGAGCTGGGAAATGTAATTGTTGCTACTCATATTTCTCACATCATATACAATACGAACATTATAGAACATTGGTTAAAGAATGAGAGACTCCTTCGCGAAGCTTTTGTGGCCAGTTATCGCTGGAATACTCGCAGGAATATTAATTCTAAACTTTCATCATTCTGGTAAAGAGCTATTAGCCAACACTAAAGATGGATATCACGCGGCAGTGGCAATAGCCGCCCCCTCAGTAGTTAATATCTATTCGGAAAAGTTGATTACTCAAAAAATCAATCCATTCATAGAACAACTTCAAAAAAATAATTCAATTCCTCAATCTAGTGCTAGACGGCGTGTAGAACAGTCGCTGGGTTCAGGAGTTATTATGTCATCAAACGGCCACATACTGACCAATCATCATGTCATTAGTGAAGCGAGCGCGATTCGTATCCTATTGCACGATGGTCGCGAAACTAATGCAATGATCGTTGGATCAGATCCGAGATCTGACTTAGCGGTCTTGAAGATTGACGTGCCTGACTTGCAGGCTGCTAAAGTAGCCGATTCAAATGAAGTGAATGTAGGAGAAATTGTCTTAGCCATTGGCAATCCTTTGGGAATAGGCCAATCTGCAACACTCGGCATTATATCAGGAATTGGGAGATATTTCTTTACGCCCAATGCTTACGAAGATTTTATTCAAACCGATGCGATTATCCATCAAGGAAGTTCTGGGGGAGCGCTGGTAAACACAAAAGGATTTTTAATCGGTATTAATGCTCTCACCTATTCACCATCGAGAACGAGCTCAAAGATAAATTCTGCCAATGGCTTTGGTCTAGTTACACCAGTAAACATGGCAATGTTCGTTCTGCAAGAAATAATAACCTATGGAGAAGTGCGGCGCGGCTGGCTTGGCGTTACCGCAGAACCGGCACATACATCTTCAAATAAGGATTTACCTCCAGATTCTCTTTTAGTTCAACACGTTTCCTCGGGAGGACCAGCAGATTTAGCAGGATTAAAGCCGGGAGATCTAATCATCGCGATTGACAACAAGCCAGTAGACGATGGTCGTTCTACGATGCTTAAAATATCAATGTTAAAGCCAGGAGAAGAGATTAATATATCCTTGCTGAGAAACACTAAATTACTAAATCTTAGTGCTGTTTTAGGTGAAATGAACTGAAAAATAAAATAGATTCATTTTAAAGTCTCGTTAAGCCGAATTTCTACACTAGCAGCGTGGGCATTTAATGATTCTGACTTTGCCAAGACAGATGCAGTTTCGCACAAAGCTCGACCACCAATTTCGTCGCACATAATAACTGAACTGCGTTTCTGGAAATCATAAACACCCAGTGGAGAAGCAAATCTCGCAGTACCTCCTGTAGGCAAGACATGACTGGGTCCAGCACAATAGTCTCCGACAGACTCAGAAGTATATTTACCCAAAAAAATTGCACCTGCTGAAGTTATCATAGAAAGGAAATCTTTCGGATTTTTTACTGAAAGCTCTAAATGCTCTGGAGCAATTCTATTACTAATTGAAATTGCTTCAGGCAAATCCTTAGTTAAAATGAAAACGCCATTTCTGCGCAGTGATTCTGAAATAATATCCTTGCGATCCATGGTCGGTAGAATTACTTCTATTCTATCTAAAACAGACGCGAGAAACTTTGACTGATTACAAAGAAGAAAGACTCGAGCCTCCTCGTCGTGCTCTGCTTGAGAAAAAAGATCCAGAACAACCCAATCCACCGGTGTAGATCCATCACATATTATCAATATCTCAGAAGGTCCAGCTATCATGTCAATACCAACCTTCCCGAATACTTGTCGCTTCGCTTCAGCAACGTATTGATTCCCCGGACCAACTATCTTATCCACAACTGGAAGGGTTTCTGTTCCATAAGCGAGGCCAGCAATTGCTTGTGCACCTCCCAACTTAAAGGCACGGTCAACCCCAGCAAGATGAGCAGCAGCCAACACCATGTCGTTCAACTCCCCCCTAGGTGCGGGCACCAACATTACAATTTCCCGCACTCCCGCAACTTTTGCCGGAATCGCGTTCATCAAAACTGACGAAGGGTAACTTGCTTTCCCTCCCGGCACGTATACGCCAACCACGTCCAGGGGCGTAACTCTTTGTCCTAATAAATTTCCGGATTCATCCTTATATTCCCAACTCTGCAAAACCTGTCGCTGGTGAAAATCAAAAATTCTGTCCGCAGCAATCTGCAAAGCCAAACGTTCTTTCTCAGAAATTCGTAACCATGCATCCTCGAAACTCTTTCTGGACAATTCCAAATCACAAAGACGAGACACAGCTTGCTGATCATAATCTTTCGTGTATTCGATAATCGCTTCATCACCTCTGGTTTGAACATCACAAATAATTTTTGATACTACATCTACTACTTCTGGTTTATTTATTTCATGCTGACTTATCAAACCAACCAAACTTGAGTTGAAACTGTTATCTCTAGTATCTAGACTTGTAATGCGATCACTCATTAATTTAATTTAATTTTGCCAGCAAATCTATCAACGGCGATAAAAACGGGGTTTTCTGACGAATTGACGCCTTATTAACTATAAGACGAGAACTAATTGGAAGAATTTCCTCAAAAGGAATTAATCCATTTGCTCGAAGAGTATCTCCAGTATCTACAAGATCAACTATTACATCAGCTAAATCCATCAACGGAGCCAGCTCTAGGGCCCCATAGAGCTTGACAATATCTATTTGCTTACCTTTTTTTCCAAAGTAATCTCTCGTGATATTCACAAATTTAGTTGCGACTCTTAATGTGCCCACATTGGGCACACGATTTGGAATTCCAGCGGTCATTAATCTACAGCATGCTATACCTAGATCTGCTGCTTCATAAAGCCCTTCCGACCCATATTCAAGCAAGACATCCTTACCTACAATCCCTAAATCTGCAGCTCCATATTTGACATAAGTTGGAACATCCGCACCTCTTAAAATTGCTAATTTTATATCTCCATGATTGGTTGCCAAAAGCAACTTTCGAGTAGCATCTATTGGCTCAGTAGGCTCTACTCCAGCATCGGCTAGAAGGGGCAAAGATTCTCTTAGTATTCGACCTTTAGTCAAGGCCAGGACAATATTATTTTTCATAATTTTCTAAATATTTAAGCGCTTTATATCAGCTCCTAATTGCTGTAACTTTTCCTCAATGCATTCGTAGCCACGGTCAATATGATAAATTCTATCTACACAAGTCTCACCTTCAGCTATGAGCCCTGCAATGACAAGACTCGCAGATGCTCTCAAATCAGTCGCCATTACAGGCGCTCCTTTAAGCTTACTTTGCCCACTAACGTAGGCTGTATTTCCAAAAATGGTTATGTCAGCACCCATCCTATTCATCTCATGTGCCTGAATAAGCCTATTTTCAAATACATTTTCCTTAACTACAGACTTACCATCCGCTATAGCATTTAATGCAGTAAATTGAGCTTGCATATCCGTAGGAAATCCCGGATAAGGTGCAGTTTCAATATCACTAGCGTAAGGTCTTCTGCCATTCATATCTAACTCTATCCAATCTTCTCCCTTTTTTATCGAGGCTCCCATTTCTTCCAATTTATTTAACACCGATTCCAAATGCCCAGGTATAACATCTCGCAATCGCAAATTACCACCTGTCGCAGCGGCTGCAACCAGATAAGTTCCCGCCTCTATACGATCTGGCATTACGTCATAACTACAGCCTGAAAGCGAATTTACTCCTTCAATTTCTATGATATTTGTGCCATGTCCAGAAATATTTGCCCCCATCTTAATAAGGCAAGTAGCGAGATCAACTACCTCGGGCTCACGTGCCGCATTTCTTAATCGTGTCTTACCTTTTGCCAAAGTAGCAGCCATCATTAGGTTTTCTGTGCCACCTACAGTAATTCCATCAAAATAAATATCTGCACCCAACAGACCATCAGAAGCAATAGCTGTTATATAACCATCCTCTATGGAAATTTGAGCTCCCATTGCCTCGAAACCTTTCAAGTGCAAATCAACTGGCCGGCTTCCTATAGCACATCCACCGGGAAAAGAAACCTTAGCTTTTCCAAAGCGAGCAAGGAGTGGCCCCATCACAAGAATAGATGCTCTCATAGTCTTAACAAGCTCGTAAGGAGCAGAGAGATTATTAAGCTCTCCGGTATCAATTTCTATTCTCATCTTCTCATCTACAGTCAAACTAGCTCCTAAGCATCCCACCTGACATGATCATTTATGACGGTGGCGGCGAGATCAAACACCCCGTCACTAACCAAAATG
>JAQWLX010000088.1 GCA_029247075.1 Halieaceae bacterium
GAGTTATGTACATGACATCTGCTTGGAGCATCGTTTACGCATTAGATGCGACAACCGGAAGGCTTCTATGGAAATATGATCCTAAGGTCGCCAAGGATAAGCAGCGACACGCATGTTGCGACGTGGTTAATCGTGGAGTTGCGGCTTGGCAAGGTAAAATATTCGTAGGCACATTAGATGGTCGTTTGGAAGCCTTAGATGCGGTGACTGGGGAAGTTGAGTGGAGCGTTGCGACTGTTGATCCGGAGTTGCCTTATACCATAACCGGTGCTCCCAGGGTGATAGAAGGCCTGGTAATGATTGGTAATGGCGGAGCAGAGTTTGGTGTGCGTGGTTTCATCGCAGCCTACGATTATGAGACCGGTGAACAGGTGTGGAAATTTTATACTGTGCCAGGTAATCCAGAGAATGGTTTTGAGAGCGAAGCGATGAAGATAGCATCTAAGACCTGGACTGGTAAACACTGGGAGATAGGTGGTGGTGGGGGTACAGTCTGGGATGCTATGGCCTACGACCCGGAATTGAATCTCATGTATGTGGGAGTTGGTAATGGGACCCCTTGGAATCAAAGTATCAGATCTCCGGATGGAGGTGACAATCTTTTTCTATCCTCGATTGTTGCGCTACGTCCGAAAACCGGTGAATACGTTTGGCATTATCAAACGACACCCGGGGAAACATGGGATTACACCGCTACACAGCACATCATTCTGGCGAATCTTATGCTCGAAGGAGAGGAGCGAAAGACACTAATGCAGGCACCGAAAAATGGTTTCTTTTACGTCTTGGATCGAGTGACTGGTGAATTGATTAGTGCAAATAATTATATTGATGTAAATTGGGCGACACATATAGATCTTGCCACTGGTAGGCCAGTAGAGGTCGATGGTGCTCGGTATCCTGAAAAGCCGGCGATGGTTTTTCCCTCCTATCTGGGCGGACATAATTGGCATCCGATGTCTTTTAGTCCAGACACTGGTTTGACTTACATTCCAGTCTTAGATTTTCCCGCAATCTATGCGCAACCAGAGAATTATAGTTACAGAGCTGCTGGTGCAAACTTGGGCACCGATGGAATTATTGGCAGTCTCCCTGACGCTCAATCGGAGCGGGATGCCTTGAGGGCGATGATGCGTGGTCGACTATTGGCATGGGATCCCTCCATAAATGCGGAGGCATGGAGGGTGGAATATACAGGTCCGTGGAATGGCGGGATACTAAGCACAGGCGGAGATCTGGTGTTTCAAGGCACTGCCGATAGCGAACTTGTAGCTTATAAGGCGGATTCTGGAGACCGTCTATGGTCTTTCCCTACGCAGACCGGAGTGGTTGCAGCGCCAATGAGTTATTCGGTAGACGGCGAACAATATATTTCGGTAAATGTAGGTTGGGGTGGTGCATATGCGCTGGTCTTTGGCGAGTATGTTCGAGCCGAGTCCATGCCTAATGTCTCGCGAGTTCTTACGTTCAAGTTGGGTTCGAAAAGTGAATTGCCGCCTGCTGAGTGGGAGCAAAAAGTTTATTTTGATCCCCCCAAGCTGGAGGCAGATTCAGAAACTATTCGACGGGGTTATGGGCAATACATGGACAACTGTAACGGCTGCCATGGATTAAATGCGGTATCTGGTCTTCTCGTTACTGATCTGCGTGGTTCGGGATATCTCCATGATGCTGACGGATGGAATTCGGTTGTTGTTGATGGAGCACTGAGTGAAAAAGGCATGGCAAGCTTCAGTGAGCTATTGTCAAGAGAGCAGTCTAGCGACATAAGAGCATACGTAATTCAACAAGCGTGGCGTGGGAAGCGGGTGCAGGAACAACGGAATTTATCTCTTGGAGGAGACTGAATTTCATGGGGTGTCTAGGATGTGCGATGAGTTTTAGTGACTAGAAAAACTTCTAACTTTTAGGTGAGCTATGCAGGAAGATCATGATCTAGAACTATATTAGATAACGAATACAAAGTATTGATTTTATATATAAAGTTATAAAATTAAATAGATTCCCTAAATAGAGTTATTCAGCAAACCACTCATTCATCATGGGTTCAAGTTGTCGTGACACCAGCTCGATTACTAGTCCTGGGAAGGGTGGAGAAAGGTAGGCAATTGTTCCATAACCTGATGAAGGCTCATCGCCTGCAGCTAGCACGGTCCAGCCATTAGTTATCAGATGGGTCACTTCTTTCACTAAATCATCTACCCATACCCCAATATGCCTGCTATCTGGAACTCGATTCGGATCATAAAAGACGCTCGTACCTTGTACGATCTCCAAGCGTTGAGGACCTTGTCTGGAATAGGTTGCCCTTACCGAGATGTCAAGCAGACCTTCCTCCGGCGTCCAGAAAGGCAGTGGGTCAAATGTCTTAATGGGAAGCCAGTCTAAATTTAGATCAGTACCGATTTGCTTACAAGACTGCTCTAAATCTTCTGCGGCCATACCTATATGATATGTTTTTGAAAGATCAATACCCATATGATTTATTCCAGTGGTTCCAAATTTCTAAAGAATCCTTAATCATTACGCGTATTTAGTCAATACGCGATTGAGCTAGCTAATGTAATCTTTTATCCATCTCGGGCTATCTCCCTTATACAGTTGCTCTGGCCAGTCAGCCGATCTTCGATCGCCATAGACTCGAATTTTTTCATCGCTAACCAAGGCGTCATTAAATTCGTCAAAGGATACGTAATACATAAATGACAGCTCTCTTTCACTAATTTGCCAGCCTAGTGAAGTCCGTTGGTACTTGTCTTTGTATCGCAGAGCCGTTATAAAAGCAGCCTCTGCTCTAATGACCTCTGCGTGCGCTGTGACAACACCCGTTGCCTGATCTGGGTCGTCATTTGCAAAACGCACCACATTACCATGGGTTACATGGTTGCTGGCTCCAAGAACTGACCATCTTTCTTGATAAGTGCTTTTTATTGCGTCTAGGCCGTGAGCATTGAAGACACCATCAGCAGATGTCAGGCTTGCGTTTTTTGTAAAAAGCCGTTCAATACCCTCAAAGTCTTTTTCATCCATTATAATGCAGTACATTACGATCAGGTCTCTTATTCCATCTTTATCTTCAAGGCGTTTTATACGGTCTTCAAGTGCGAAGGTTGTACTCATACATTTCTCCTGGATAGCGGATTGTCTAAATGACTTACTGAAGTCTTAATATTTAGATCATAAATCACCGTGGTTTATTCATTCTAATAGCGTCACTTTCTAGCGGTTTTCCAAGCATCTCTTCGCTCGCTACACCCCTAGCATGTGCCTCGGCTAGAAGTTTGTTATACATAATTTTTTTTGTAGGTGTAACGCAGAGTATCAAGCGAGTTGGTGAATTAAGTATTTCAGACATAGATTCAGGGTTATCTGGAGAATTCTTTTCTGAGAGGGCTTTGTAAAACCACCTCTTGGTATCATCATCGTCAAAGAACACACCTTTTCCTTTAAAGGTGATACCTCCTACTGGGAGATTTTGAGCATCCGGTTCATAGGCGCGAGAGCTATTTGTGACGGACACACGATTATCTCTGCGAATAGCCGCCGCTCTGTGCCGATGAGCTACAAAGGTCAGCCAGATCTTATTATCTTTCCAAATAAAGCTATGAATCACGCCGACTGGCCATCCGTCTTTTGTAGACCACATCAAGGTGCATTCCATCGCATTATGCATAATCACATCGATTTCGTTGTCATTGAAAGGGTATATAGAAACTGCCTCTGGGTAGGTTAGATTAGGCATTAGAGTTACCTCTGATCATGGATTCTTTCACAGCAAAATCACCTCCAACGTTTGTTCTAGAGCCATTTTTTCAATCCTGCCCATGGAGTTTTGGGGAAATTCATTTTCTGAAATGAAGTAAACTTGGCGTGGATATTTGTAACTGGTAATATTGTTTTTGCAGATGGTAAAGACCTCATCCGCAGCTAAGTCTTCATCGTTTCGAGCGATAAAGGCAACCGGGATTTCGCCCCACTTAGAATCAGCACGTTTTACCACTGATACTTCGGCAATTCGAGGGTCCTTTAATAGCAGTTGTTCTATTTCGACGGGATAAATATTTTCTCCACCTGATTTAATCATATACTTTGATCCTTTCCTTGAAGGAGAGTTCATCCTTAGAGCTTCTCGCAAAGAGATCCTGGTATAAAACGAGCCATCTCTAAAGTCTGCCTTGTTGGCAGTTTCAGCATTCCAGTACCCGCTAAATAGTGTAGGACCTCTAACGACCATTTCTCCAATCTCATCTTCCGAGGCCTCGTTGCCAGCATCATTCAGGACGCGAATTTCACATAGAGAACTTTTTCTCTTTGTTAAACCGATTGGTTCTTCTCCATATTCTCAATGAATATTTGAAACGGTTTTAAGCCTCTATATAAGAATATTAATGCAAATGGGGTGCTTACAGCGGCTGCCAAAGCGAGAGAGTAGCCAACAGCCTTAGGGTCATTGAATATGTAGTCGGTTGATACCGCGACCAGGGTGGGACCAAGCCCCAATCCAATCAAATTTACGGTCACCACATACATACCCGCCACCACTCCACGCATTTTATTTGGCGTTACGATCTGGAGTGAGGTGGTGACCGGAGCGAACTGCACAGTTACCGAAAAACTCGCTAAGGAAATAAAAGCCATAGATAGCATGGGAGACGGCATAAATGGGATGCACGTGACACTGAAAAGTGTTGCTAAGGTTGCAATCACTGTCAGTCTCAATGGCCCATCCAGATAGCCCATTTTTCTCAGCAATCCTGCTAACGTGGGGCCAGCCAAAACACCAGCCGAGCCAGCGATTAGTGAGACGAGACCGTAAATTCTTCCGATTTGACTCCGATCCCAGTCATGGACTCGTTCAAGAAAACTGGGTACCCATGCTTGCAGACCATACAGAGTCACTACCACAGCAGGGACACCTAGAAGAAGAGCTCCATATATCCTAGAATTTGACCGCAATTGTGTTCTAACCTCTTCCCAGTTTACTGGAGCACTGTCTACCATGCCTTTTCCTGCTTGTAATCTTGGTGGATCAGCAATTGTTGCTATCAAGATAACGATTAAGAATCCGGGTATTCCCACGGCCAAAAAAGTTAGCTGCCAAGATTTGATTTCACCGAAGTATGGAATACTCAAGACATCGAGTCCTTCGGCCCACATGTAAATTTCACCTCCTATCATCAAGGACAAACCCGCTCCAATATAAGGACCCATGAGAAGGATACTGATCGGTCGAGCCAGCTTTTCTGGGGGAAAGTAATCTGAAAGCATCGACCATGAAGCGGGGGTGACAGAAGCCTCTCCGAAACCCAGACCTAGTCGCGCCATCAATAATTGCGCGTATGTGTTGGAGAGCCCACATAGGCAGGTACTGATCACGTAAATTGTGGTCCCTACCGCAAGCACCAGGGTGCGATTGAATCGATCCACAATTCTGCCAATAGGTATACTCATGAACACGTACGTTATTGCGAACGCAAATCCTTGTAGGAAGCTGATTTGTGTATCGCTTATCTCTAAGTCAGCACGAATTGGTTCAACCAGCAGGTTGATGATTTGCCTATCTATAAAGGAGTAGCTGTAGCCGACGGTAAGTAATATCGCAGTATACCAGCCTAATTTGCTTGAAGGCCATTGATCTAGGGTGTTGGATTGGTTTGACATCGAAAGGCCTCTTGAATCATGCTCTCTTTTGATCACGCGGAGCACTTGTGGGATGCGATGCTTTCTGCGAATCAGAGTTTTTTAATGGATTTGAAATTATACCTTTTAATAATATAAATCGACTCGTTTTCTAGATAAATAGTTGTGTAGACTAGCTGATGACATTTAGTCTGAAGTGATTGAACTTAATGCGTCGTTTGAGGGATTTTATGACTCAGAGTGTTCAAAATAATACGACATCGGTAGACATGAGCGATTCTAATGTGAGCGAAGGACTGAGCAGGCGAGGACATTTCGCGTTTAATTGGTCTGACATTGAAGAGATAACGCTACCTAACGGTGTTATCTCTCAAATGTATCGAGTTGGATTGCCCGATGATGATTCGTCACCAACAGTATTCAGGGTCTACTATCCACCAGCCTGTGAGATCGAAGCTCATACTCACGAGTGTGACTATACCGAGATTATTCTCGAAGGTTCTCAGAAAGTTGGACGTGATTGGCATTTTCCAGGTGATGTCAGATTGGGACTAGCGAATCGCGGCTATGGGCCACTGGTAGCGGGACCTGAAGGAGCAACAGTGCTCTTTTTCTTCAAAGATGGCCGTTGGCCGGCTAAGACGATAGGTTCAAATGATGGCAGTACGCTCTTTAGCCACCTGCTCGAAAAATCGCGTGACTAGGCAAGTGAGTGGCTCTGAGTTATCCTTCGCACCCAGCGTCGGGGTGTAGCTCAACTGGATAGAGTATTCGGCTTCGAACCGAACGGTTGGGGGTTCGAGTCCCTCCACCCCGGCCACTTTCCCCTAAGAAAAGTTAGATGAACAAGATGATTTCCAAGGTAGTACCGCCGTGTTCCTATCTCTTTCTGTGGCGATTTAAAATTTGAAAAGATATTTGATCTGGATGACAGAGAGCTGCGTGCTGCTGGGAAATTTTTACATGAATGAGAGAAGAAGCATGACTACCGTTAGTACATGTATTAATTTGTGATTTAAAGGATCATATGTATGCTATTTCTTTTTAAATTGATTTCTGGTGAGGGTATTGAATCACCGTCAGTCGTGGAAGAATTTGTTGAATGGGAAGAACATGAGAAGGGCTTTAACAAGCATTACCAAAAATATTTGAAAGGGCCTATAGAAAAATTTGAGCGGAACCGCATCAAGGCATTAGTAACTGCACGAAGAAGGTTATTCATTTCTATTCCAATTATTTTTGTTTTGTTTTTATTCTTAGTCTCGGTACTGGATGACGTTAATTCAAAAAACGATTTTCCGTTTAGATCCTTGCTGGCTGCGGTAGCTTTTTTGACCTTCGATTATTTTCTTATAAAGGAGCCGATACTTAAGTATTGGGATGATGTTAAGACGGAAATTTTTCCTCACATTCTTTCCTTCCTAGGTAACTTTACTTACTCGGTAGAGATGGAGGACTTCTATATAGACCGTTACGAAAGTTATGACATAGTGCCGCAACACGATTACAGCTATTTTGAAGATCTGATTGTGGGAGAATATAACGGTATAAAGATCACTCTATTCGAATCAGTGCTTGAGAAGGGAAGAGGATACAAAAAGCAACGATCGTACATTGTGTTTGAGGGAGTCGTATTAAAGCTTAGCATCAACAAAAAGTTTCATGGCAAAACAATAATTAGGCGAGATTTAGGGGGTTTGGATAACTGGATAAGGGATAAGCTTTCAGATTTGGCGGTGGTCAATCTAGAGGATCCAGAGTTTGAAAAGCAGTTCGAGGTTTTTTCTACTGATCAGATCGAATCAAGATATCTTCTAACGACTTCCTTTATGCAGCGCTTAATAGACTTGAATGACGTATATGAGTCGCAGAAAATGGAATGTGCTTTTTATGATAATTCGCTGCTTATGTTGATATCACTAAATCGCAATTTGTTTGAACCAGGATCCATTTTTAGTAGAGAGGACTTTATTGACGATGCCAAGATTTTATTGAGACAGATGAATGCTATCTTTTCTATCATTGAGACCCTTAAATTGGATCTGGATATAGGATTATAGGTTTGGTGTTATCGGTTTCTGTCTTTTCACGGATAAGAGAAGCTCATGGATGAAGTTATACAATTAAAAAGTGAGGCCCGTAATGAAGCTGATTAGATGCAATTCATTTCTAATGATGTGTCTAATTATTGCTGCAACCCATGTTTTTGGTGATGACAGACCAGACGGGATCAATATAAATTCCGCATGGGTAGGCTATGACCTGAAAACTGGCGAGGTGCAATTATTAACCCATCATAGTTGGGCTTTTAGTCATTTTCGTGAGTTGCTCCCCACCGTGAATATCTCACATGATCCTAGAAAGGTGAGACCGCTCGAGGGTCGACCTGTTCATCCCTCTGATATTAGCTTATTAATTAAGGGCCAAGAACAGAATCTAGATGCGATAGCAAAAAAGTATCATATTCGAGGGATTGCGGTCTTAAAAGATGACAAGCTTTTGGTAGAGGGTTACTACGGAGAGCATCAGAGAGATAGACCATACCTTATGATGTCTATGAGTAAATCTGTTATAGGCACTATCGCCGCAATATATGCGCAAAGAGGTCTCCTGGATTTAGAAAAAACTGTACTCCACTATTTGCCAGAGATGAAAAATAGTGGATGGGCTGGAGACAATATTAGAAGCTTGCTTGACATGCGAGATGGGTCAGCTTACGACGAAGTTTACGATGATCCTAACAGTGCGATGCTCCAGCACGCTTGTTCTATTCAGTGGCTAGAGGGACCTGTTTGCCCCAAAGATGGTCCTCAATCATCCTACGAATTTCTGCCAACTATTGGTCGTGATGACTCGTGGGCGGGAAAGTTCGTTTATAAATCTGGAACAGTAGATGTCATTGCCTGGGTGCTTGAGAGGATCTCTGGTATGACGGTGGCGCAGTTGATAGCCGAAGAAATTTGGAAGCCCATTGGAGCAGAATATGACGCTAATATTACCGTTGATCGTGGTGGATATGCTCTGGCCATGGGAGGCATGAGTGCCACGCTTCGTGATCAAGTAAGGTTCGGTCAGTTGATGCTCAATCGTGGTCGTATGGGTGATCGGCAAATAGCTCCTGCCAGCTTTTTTGACGATGTGATTAATCACTCGGGTGATCCTGACTATCCCTATGAGAATTCAAAAGATTATTCATCTTATTACAGGAGTCTTTTTTGGGGTGTAGGAAATGGTGAGGGGGATTTTGAGGCGCTTGGGATCAATGGGCAAATTATTCGAGCAGCACCGCAAGCTAATATGGTTATCGTTCTTAACTCAGCTTGGCCGCGAGAAGAAGGCCAAACGATAACTGACGGTTGGTATGATGGTTGGGATATGGTGGATAGTTTGTTTTCCGCTATCAAACTGGAATTCTCAGATTCTCACTCTAAACAATAACGCAATAATTTCCCTAACTAATCCTCGATTGATAACAGACGCTATGTGTTAGCTGAGACGAATTCGATGTGTAGCGTCTTGAGAGATCTTAATAAGTAATGAGGATGATATTGAAAATCGTTTTTGCCGTCCGCAAACCTCATGGTTTCGATTAAGTCGATAACTGCTTTAAAGCCCCAATAGAGTTCTCTTCTCGCTAATGGCGCGCCCAGGCAGTGATGGATTCCAGAACCATAGCCCAGATGTGATCCCGGTTTTTTTCTTTCTAGATCGATCTCGTCTGGATTCTCATAGATATCTTCATCTCTGTTTGCAGATGCATACCGGACGTTAATGACGGACCCTTTAGGAATGTTAACGCTCCCTATGGATACATCATTGGAAGCTTGTCGCATTAAGCTTTGCACTGGACATTCTAAGCGCACCACTTCCTCAACGAAAACCTTGAGATATTTATCTGGATCTTCTTTTAACTGCTGCCAAACCTTAGGTTGCTCGATTAGCAATTTCATTCCAGCAGCAAGAGCGCTTTGAGTGGTGTCGCTGCCACCTACAAAAGTATCTGCCATCATCTCGGCATGAAGCTCATTATCATTGAGTCTCCGGCCCCATTCTTTAATTTCGGTATTAACCAATTGGCAAAGCAACGTGTCATCTGGATGCTTTCGTAATTCTTCGAAAATTGGTTGGAAGTAATGTTGTGCCTCGATCTCTTTCTCGATCGCTTCCAGTTCCTCTTCTTCGGACAGCATCATACTGATTCTTTGAAAGAAAGCAGAGGCTCCTCGTTTTATTTTCCACAAATCCTCTTCATCCTTTATGCCCATTTGTCTGCCAATGATCATTAGTGGGAAAGGTATAGAAAATTGCTCAACCCAATCACAGTATCCGTCTGAAAGAAATTTGGTGATTAGGCTATACGCAAGTTTCTCTATCTCTGGTTCTAATTCTTTGATTTTTTTTGGGCCGAACAGTTGATCAAAAACCGACCGCATCTGTTT
>JAQWLX010000090.1 GCA_029247075.1 Halieaceae bacterium
CGGCACCCAATAGTAGTTGAGTTGGGGGGGTTGGATGCCTAGATAGATCAAATATTATTTTTGCTGCCCGTTCTGGGTCACCTGGTTGCTTGCCATCGATATCGCTTATCATATCGAGCCTGTTTTTTACGCTGTCTGCATAGTCAAGTATTTCAATATTAGATCGTCTCATCGATCTCCCGGACCAATCTGTTCGGAAAGCACCAGGTTCTATAGAAGTTACAAATATATTGAATTGAGCTACTTCCTTCGCTAGGGCTTCCATTAAGCCTTCTAAAGCATATTTAGTTGCGCTGTAGTAACCAGTTCCTGGATTTGCCATCAGTCCAGCTTGGGAAGAATTGTTAATAATTCTTCCGCTTTTTTGGGCACGCATGTGAGGTAATACCATTTTAGTTAACGAGAGAGCACCAAAAAAATTGGTTTCAAATAATTTGAATACTTCGATATCTTCGCCTTCCTCTATAGCACTTAAGTAGCCATAACCAGCATTGTTTACCAAGACATCAATTCGTCCAAAACTATTCTTTAGATTATTAATAGCCGATTTTCTTTGCTTTTCTTGAGTTACATCTAGCGTGATTGGTATGGCAGTTTTTGGATACCGGTCGCAAATATCGGATATGGTTCCAATCTTTCTAGCGGAGACGCCAACTTTTTCACCGGCAGCAAGTGCTGAAAGCGCAATCTCGCGTCCGAATCCAGAGGAGCAGCCGGTAATCAACCAAACTTTAGTTTCTGAATCGATTTTTGCTTTCATCTAGAAAATTTCGTCACTTAGTCGCCATTCATGACTACTAGACCTTGTAGCAAGCTGCTTTTTTCTTTCGGTGCTAGTCACATAAAGATTAGGGGAGATTAAATTCTTTACATCTGATAATAACAAAGTATGTGATTCAGCATATGTGTCGTTTCCTCGCGCTTTTCCTTCAAAACCTGACCAGCGAAGAGTAAGTATTCCCTCGCTCATATCGCATGGATCTAGCCAGTTGTATATCCCCGGGTCTTTAAGGCTTAGTATAAAGGTATATGTTCCGTCGTCGTTACTTTTTGCCTGATTATTGTTGAGGCTTCCATTTCGGTTAACAATATTATTTGTTGTTCCCCAGATATTGGTGATAGGAGCTATAAAGTAATTGGCTCCTGAAAGAGATATTTGCAGAAGGATACAGTGGTCTTCACTTGGAAGAGAAAAATGACCCAAAACATAAACCTGGTTCCTTAACGCGCCGTCAGTATCTCGATCGATTTTAAAACTGAATTCATTAGTTGGTTTTGACAATGCTTGTTGATTCCATCGTGTGGTATTAGTAGCCCACTTTTTCATGTATCTTTTGCATATTTCCAATTCGTCCGGTTTAGTTGTCTTGTACTCTCCGTCTCCACAATTTAATAATTCTATGTTGAGTATGTTTGGTCTGTCGTTTGACCAATCTGTCATTACATCTCGAATATAAAACTCTTTAGCACCTGACTTGGTTTGTATATGATTTTTTCGTCCTTTAGCAGCAGAATCAACGCTTATTTCAAAGAAACCGTCTTTATCAGTCTCAAGATGTTGCCCTGAAATGAGATCAATAGTCTTCATGTTTGAATCCCAAAGAGTAAAATGATTTTCATTGAATTGTTGTCGACCTAGCTGACCAGATATTATGTAGGACTGTTCAGCGTCCACAGGGATTACTCGATAAATTGAATCAGGATTATCTATTCCCCATCTCGAACCTGGAATTGAGTGTCCGTTATTAAAGTGAGGAATTCTGCTTATAGTAGTTACTTTAGGATTTAAGGGGTTTTGGTTTAGAGCCCAAATTACTGCACCAAACATGACTTCTTCGAATGCTGTTTCAAAACATGAATACATTATTTCTGTCGGATTAACTAAATCTAGCCAATAGGCTCGAATTTTTTCTCGTTCTTTTTTTAAGGCGGAGTCATTAAAAATCTCCAGAGCATATAGCTCATGTGATCTTTGAACTTCAGTATTAATGGGATTATTTATTGAGTGCAAAGCTTCTACTCTTGATAAAGAAATTTATTGGGCGTAACGTCTCTACTAGTTTAAATAAAATACTTAGATTTTCCAGAAAATGATCAAAAAAAAGTCTAACGAGATAATTTCCTCTTACCCTGAATTTTGGCAGTCTAGCTGGTTATTATTTGTTTTATTTATCGCTTATACGCTTTCTTTTATTGATCGTCAGATATTAACCTTACTAGTTGATCCGATTCAAAAGAGCATAGGACTTTCAGATTTTGAAATTAGTTTATTACATGGATTCGCCTTTGCCATTTTCTTTTCTGTAGCAGGTCTTCCTCTGGGTCGCCTGGCCGATCATGTGAATCGTCGCGTTATTATAGGAACAGGGATCGCTACCTGGAGTTTAATGACAGCCCTATGTGGATTGGCGAAATCCTTTGGCCATCTTTTCGTAGCTAGGATGTGTGTTGGTATTGGAGAGGCTAGTCTCATGCCATCAGCTTATTCGATGCTAAGCGATGCATTTCCGCCAAAGAAGCTAAACACGGCCATCGCTATTTTTAGTATGGGAGGAACTTTGGGTACAGGCTTGGCACTGATTGGAGGAGGAGCGCTAATCACTTTTGTTTCGAAAATGGATATATTGAATTTGAAAGCATTATTTGGTTTTGAATCTTGGCAGATTTGTTTTCTCTTGGTTGGGTTGCCTGGATTATTGATCGCCTTAGCAATGTGCTTCGTTATCGAACCTACTAGGAAAGGAGTTATTAGAAGTTCAAAAGCTCAATACCTTGGATATACGGTACGTGAGGTCATAGATTATCTTTGGACAAAAAGAACTAGCTACGCCGCACTTTTTTTTTCAACAGCTTTTATGACAGCCCTAAGTGCCGGATTTTTAATGTGGTATCCAAATCTTTTAATTCGAACTCATGGATACTCAATTATTGAGACGGGTTATGCATTTGGACTAATTTTTTTAGTTTTTGGCTCATCAGGAGCGCTGACAGGAGGTCTTTTAGCCTCCGAATTAACAAAAAGAGGCGTGCTAGATGCTAATATGCGAGTGATTGCGGTTGCAGCGACCATGTCTTTTCCGGCTTATCTTTTGGCTCCCCAAATCTCTGCCACGACGCTTTCGCTATTGGTGATGGGTTTCGCGATTTTTTTTACTCAGATGATTTCAGGAGTCTGTGTCGCGGCCATACAATTAATCACGCCAAATCAGATGCGTGGACAAGCGTCAGCGGTATTTTTGTTAGCGGTGAATTGCATTGGTTTTGGAATAGGGCCTAGCTTGGTGGCGATTTTCAATGACTTTATTTTTTATACCGAAAATTCTCTGTCTCTTTCACTTAGTTCTACTGCTTTATTGATAGGACCAGTCTGCATCACTTGGTATTGGCAAAGTCTTTCTGCTTATAGAAGTCAATATTTGACGAATTTTGGGTTAAAGGGACAGGGGGCTTAGTAAAAATATATTTTAAGTAAGGTGAGCTAGTTACTATATGTGCGAGGATCTTATCTATGTTAGGCCGCCTAAATGAATACTAAAGAAGAACAAAAAGAAGATGCCCCGACACTTGATATCAATGATATGCGAGAAATTGCGAAAGGTGCATAATGGATGATCGGATGAATTTCCTTGTTTGCCTGCCTTATGATTTTCTTTATGAGTCGCTAGGCATCTGCAATGATTGGCCTTCAAGGCGAGCAATATTTACCAAGAATTAGAGAATATCTTATTTGTTTCCGTCTTGTATTCGAAATAAAGCATTATCGAAAATATGACAGTGAAAGTGACAACTAACCACTCGGTATATGGACCGCCATTCTTTACTAAAAAGCCAGCCCGAAAAATAGAGTAGAAAATGGTGAAAATCATGATTGGCACTACTGATGATAGTGGTTTTCGGTGCCTCAGGTAATTGACAATAAAATAGGAAAGGGTTAGAAACATTGCCGAGCGAACGGTAAGCGCTCGTTGAAAACCAAGAGAATTATTTATAGGTGTTTCTATATAAGGGAACCAAAAATAAATATCGAAAAATGGGGATATTGCAGCGATAATAAACCACATTAAAAATGCAATCAGAAAAAATTTAACTGCCTGCATTAGAAAATTCCTTCACGCGAAAATTACCAGGCATCTTTAAAAATTTTATTAGATTCTTTCTTGTTTTCATAAAAAAGTATTCCTGAGAAAACGGCACCAAATATGACCATAAACCATTCTGTTGACGGTCCACCATTTTTGATCAGTAAAATGATAGAGAACATCAATAAGAAATTAACATAGACGAAAACAGGAGATACAGATGACAAAGGCTTTTTATGCCTTAGATGGTTAATGATGAAATAAGCAATAGTTATAAAAGTAGCAGAGCGAACGCAAAGCAAGCGATGATTCGCGAGATCATCTAAGGGGACGCTAGTAACGTAAGGGAACCAGATAACCAAGTCAAAGATTGGTATTACTGCAGCGGGTATCATCCAAAATAACAATACTATCATCAATATCTTGGTCAATTTCACGGAGAGATGCTCTCCTTGCAGGATCCAGTGAGTCCGACATGCCAATGTACCTGTATTTTTATCTAAGGTCTAGATGTCGGTGATAATTTCAAATATTGTAGATTATTATTTTTTTGACCTTAAAAGGATTTTTTACTCCCACTTGTCTAGATATATCTTGTATGCCGAGATCCAATCTGGAGTACCAAAATTTCCTCCACTACCATGAACAATGCTTATCGGAACTGTTCCCATGGACAAACCATTTTGTTCAAATTGTCGACAAATATCCATGTCATAAAAATGGAATTTAAATCGCTCGTCAAATTTAATCCCTCTTTCAATAAATATTCTTTTTCTTGCAGCTAAAAATACACCATCAAGAAGTACGCATTGCTGCTCGGGTTGCCCAAAAATGCTTAAGCCACATGGAAAGTCATTTCCATGTCCTACCATCCCACTGAGGTTATTACTTTTATCTTTTGTCCATTTTTTGTTTTCCTGGTCATATTTTATATATGGCCAAGCGGGTTGATTTTTGATTCTCCTGCGATTTCCAGCCACTCCAATCATATGAAATCTTTCTAGACCAATAAATACGTTTTTCACCCAGAAAAAGTCTGATATGGCGATATCATCATGAACAAAGATGAGGATGTCATCTTCATCAGCTTGAGATATTCCGATATTGTAACATTCAGAAAGACCTTTGGAGTTCTCAAAGAAGATGTGCAAATGAAGTCCATACCCCTTGTAAGTTGACTTGATTGCCTTTCCCAGTAGCGAGTTTTCATAGAAACCATCTTCAGTTTCTCTTGTCGCACAAATAATTTTCAGACCTTTCATGGATTAAGAATCCTCGTGAGTACTCCTCTTTTTAAGAAATGTCCAAGAAGAATTGTTGATAGTTCTCGCATAATTGTAATTGTTTTAGGAAATTTTCCTGAAATTAAATTACAGGCCTTTCCAGTTTGGTGCGCGTTTTTCAAGAAATGCACCTATGCCTTCATCTGCGTCACCGGCTTTTGACATTATGTTGTTGAGCATTGTCTCGTTTGCTAGAGCGAATGCATCAGCAATCGGTACTTCTATTTGCTGGTAGAACATAGATTTTCCTGCTGCAATAGTTTGAGCGGATCGAGATGCAATTTTTTCCGCTAAGGTTGTGGTCGCAGATTCTAACTCCTCTGGATTAACAACCTCGTTTATTAGACCATATTTCTCCGCTTTTTCAGCAGTTATGGCATCTCCAGTTAGAGCCATCTCCATTGCATGTTTTCGATGAATATTCCTTGCGATACCTACGAGAGGGGTGGTGCAAAAGACTCCGATGTTTACCCCGGGTGTACAGAAGCTGCTTTCGTTAGTAGCTATAGCTAAGTCGCAGGCAGAAACTAACTGACATCCGGCGGCAGTGGCTGGGCCTTGGACGCTTGCAATTATCGGTTTTGGATTGCTCATGATCGAGCGCATTAATGTCGAGCAGTTAGCAAGTATCATTTTGATTAGTTGCTGTCGATTATTTTCCGGCAGATCTTCTCGCTTTGCGTTCATTTCTTTTAAGCTATGACCAGCGCTAAACACAGGTCCATTTGCTTTTATAACTACAACTCTCGTTTCTTGACTTCTGGCAGCATTATCAAGAGTCTCTTTTAGAGAAAGCATCATGTCATTTGAGAGAGGATTTCTTTGTTTTGGTCGGTTCAAGGTGAGCCATGTAATGTGTCCGATGTTTTCTGAAATTACGTAAGGTTCCTTCTCCATATTTCATACCTATTTAAAGTTGGCTTATTATTCCTAACATGTAGCTTCAGAGTAACTATTAAACACGCTAAGCTTCTTTCTATGAAATTAAACCTATATTTGAGCATGGATTAGATGGTCGATACAAATAACTAGGTCGAAAAGTTCTCGGAGTTCGAAGAGATAGAGGTTATAGGGCCCTTTACCGAGATGACCCAGAATCTCTGGTGGAGCTTTCTGGAAACTGCTCGGGGACAATGTGGCAGGGAGTCTGCATTGGTCATCTATGCTTTTAATTATGCTAGCTTTGGCAATTTTATTATATTGGATACGTGGCGGACGCGGGGCTAAAACTGCCGAGGGAAGAGAAAGGCAGAGTAATACTTTTTCTGAATATTTGTTTCCAGCAGATATCTATCGGCATGTTTCTGCGAGGGTGGGCATCTGGATTTGGTGTTTAGAGAGAGTGCTGCGTCCGTTCTGGATAGTCAGTCTGTTGATGGTTTTTGCATCTGGCATTGAAACGGTCGTTATAAGAAGGTAGGAATGGGCATTGGGATCCACTCCGGCTTTAGACGCGAATTACTTTTGGATGCTTTTTTATAGTTTAACGATACTCCTTCTCTATGATCTATTTTTCTATGGCATACATTATACGATGCATAGATTCACGTTTTTCTGGGCGATGCATAAAGTGCATCATTCGCATCATAGTTACCTACCCCAACATTTAAAAACGAACCTGGCAGCGGTGATTAGTATTTGGGATAGATTATTCGGCACCATCTATATTCCCGAAAAAGATGAATTCACGCCTTGGGGTTTGGGCGATGAAACGCAGAAAGACTATCGTAGTTTTCAGCACAATGTCTTTGGTCCCTTTTTAGATTGGTGGCGTATGGCGACTAAGAGATTTAATGCGGAAGATCGCGATAGGACAGGTTTTTAGAATTATTTAATCCTGTAAAGCGCAACTAGCCTAAGTATTCCCTGATTTTTAAATAATCATCTCGTAGGCGAGTGGGATTGAATTCTGCATAGCCCATTTCGTTAATATCAGGTTTGAAGATGGCTTGAAGTTTGCCTTCGGTGTTAACTAGAAAGAGGGTCACTCCGTGACTTACGTCATAATCATTCGGATGTATAATTTCTGAATCGCTAATCCGTGGTGTAAGTTGAGCTGTAATTCCAAGACTTTTTTCAAAAGGAAGATGCGGATTTTTGGGGTCATCGAGGTGTGTTAGCCCTATGAAATCACTATTAAAAAATGGGACATAGCTGGCTATCTTGCTGGGAGTGTCGCGTCTATGATCAACGCTATAGAATAGTATCTGTAGGTTCGCATATCGATCTTCTTTGAGCCCGTTTAGCATGGTATTTATTTGTGCAAGGGTAGTAGGGCATACATCGGGGCAAGTGGTAAAACCGTAAGAAATTAGGTGCCATTGACCTTTTAAATCTTCCTGGGTGAACGAACGAGCAGTATGATCAATAAGAGTAAAAGCGCCGATAGATCTTGCTTCAGGCAGCAGAACACCGTGAATTATTGGTGGTTGATCAGGTCTAACTAAAATGAGAATTGCTGCAATTGCAGCCACCCCAAGATTGGCGAACAGGAAACCTCGAAACATCTTGTTTCGAAACGGCAGTTTATCCATTTAAATTAGCTCGGGGGATCGAAGAATAAAAGCCTTGTGAAGTTGGTATAGTCACCTTCGATAGACATTAAGGCGATCAGTATCACAATCGCAATGGGTGGTAGGAATAGCAGGTAATGCATCGATAGTCGTTCCCAAGAAAGGTGCATGAATATCGCGATAATAAATCCGGCTTTAAGGAACATGAATAGAAGAATCAGAGACCACCTTAACATTCCTTGTAACTGAAAGAAGTCTACAGCATAAGAAAAACCACTTATCACGAATAGAAGAATCCATATTTTTAAATAAATACCTAGAGGATGTTGCTGTCCAGTTTCACTCATAATGTCGCTCTACCATAAATAAAAGAAGGCAAATATAAATACCCACACCAAGTCCACAAAGTGCCAGTAAAGACCACAAATTTCAACTATCGCATACCCTTTTTTCTCATAGTCGCCCCGTGCGACTTTCCAAGCTACCACTAAGAGATAGATCACTCCACATGTCACATGGAATCCATGAAATCCGGTGACCATGAAAAATACTGAACCGAACTGGGCCGCACCCATCGGATTTCCCCATGGCCTTATTCCTTCGTCAAAAATGAGTTTGCTCCATTCAAATGCTTGTAAACCGACGAAAGATGCACCTAGAACTGCTGTGATGAACATGAGGATTGCCGTGGTTTTTTTATCACCTCTGTAACCATAGTTGACAGCGAGGGCCATAGAACCACTGCTTGTGATTAAGATGAAGGTCATAATAGCGATGAGAAGTAGAGGTACGTGAACTCCATATATAGTTAGTGCAAATATTTCACTGACAGGAGGCCATTGATCAGTTACTGACATCCTGACTTTCATATAGCTAGTCAGAAACAAGCTAAAGATAAACGTATCACTCAAAAGAAAAATCCACATCATGAGCTTGCCCCAAGGCATATCGAACGCTTGTTTATCTGATGACCAGTCTGCCACCAATCCCGTGACACCTGATTCTTCAAAAGAGCTAGTTTTTTCGATATTTGTTGTCACATTATTTCCTTAAAATCCACAAAGTCCAGCCAGCGTGTTTATGGTTTCCGATTCACTGGTTAAAAGCGCGAACAGTACCACCCAGATGCCCAGCATGAAGTGCCAGTAAGTTGCACAGTGTTGCAATGGTCTTGATATAGAAGAGAATTTATCATCATACCAAACTCGAAAAACGACATTTGCAAGCACAATTAAACCTCCAAGAAGATGAAGTCCATGGATGCCTGTTAGCGCATAGAAGTAGCTGTTGGCAGGGTTAGTATTTACGTAGAATCCCATAGCCAACATCCCTCGCCAGAGATCAAGTTGGGCGACAAGAAATAACACTGAGAAAAAGGCCGCTAAACTCACTCCAATTACAACCGCATCTTGTCTTTGTTCTTTCGCTTTTCTGACGCCAAACTGTATAAAGAGACTTGCGAATACTAAAATAAATGTATTTATCCAGAGTCTGGAAGCATCGCTAAAGGGTTGCCAGGGTTGTCCAGCGAGTGCTTCAAAATCGGGATATTGGGATCGTGCTAAAAACGTGATGATGAATAGGAAGAACAATACTCCTACTACAGCCATAATGAAGCGCACTGCAATTTTAGCGGGATCAAAATCCTGGGCTATCGCAATCGATCCTGCCGCCTCTGGTGTTTCCCAAGGTTTTTCTTGTAGTGTTTTAAATAGGCTCATTTTCGCATTGCCTCCGCTTCTTCAGACTGTTCACCCTCTAAAACTGGTTGTGTCTGAGGAATAAAATCGTCCTTGGCGCCTGGGACGCTATAGTCGTATGCCCAGCGATAAACTTTAGGTAGCTCTGGTCCCCAGTTGCCGTGATGAGGGGGGACGTCTGGGGTTTGCCACTCCAAACTAGTCGCCCGCCAAGGATTTTTCCCAGCTTTTTTACCATGGCGAAGGCTAACAATAACGTTATAGATAAATATCATTTGGGCTGCTCCCACTATCAGTGCAGCAATGGTTATGCTCGCGTTCAGGTCTTGTGCCGAAGCGGGAATAAAATCAGTCGTTCCCATAGCAAAATAACGTCTTGGCACTCCCAGAAATCCCAGATAGTGCATAGGAAGATAGATCGCATAGGTTCCAAGGAAAGTCACCCAGAAATGCAGTTTGCCCAGTCCTTCGTCTAGCATTCTTCCGGTCATCAGTGGATACCAGTGGTATATCGCCGCGAAGAGCACCATAACCGGTGAGACTCCCATTACCATATGGAAGTGCGCTACAACAAAGTAGGTATCTGACAGAGGAAGGTCAATCGTAACATTTCCAAGGAATAATCCTGTTAGCCCACCGTGAGTGAATGTAAAAATAAAGCCAATAGCGAATAACATAGGCACTGTTAGATGAATATTCCCTTTCCATAAGGTAAGCACCCAGTTATAAACTTTTATAGCTGTAGGTACAGCAATAATCAATGTGGTGGTGGCGAAGAAAAATCCGAAAGCCGGATGCATTACGCTAACATACATGTGGTGAGCCCAAACAACAAAGCTTAGCGCTCCAATAGCAACGATTGCCCAAACCATCATGCGATATCCGAAAATGTTTTTTCTCGCGTGAACCGAGATCACGTCTGACACCATTCCAAAAGCAGGAAGAGCGACGATATAGACTTCTGGGTGACCAAAGAACCAAAACAGATGTTGAAATAGAACGGGGCTCCCACCGGTATAATCTAAATTTTCTCCAAGAGAGACAAGCGCTGGCATGAAAAAACTGGTTCCAATAAGTTTATCCAGCAGCATCATTATCGCGCTTACTAGTAAAGCAGGGAAAGCAAGAAGTCCCAGTATGGTGGCAACGAAAATAGCCCATACTGTGAGCGGCATTCTCATTAAGGTCATACCACTGGTTCTGGCCTGAAGAACCGTAGTGACATAGTTGAGTCCGCCCATGGTAAACGCGATCACAAAGACTGCCAACGAAACCAGCATCAAGATAATTCCCCAGTCGTAGCCCGGTGTTCCATTCAAGATTGCTTGAGGAGGATAAAGAGTCCATCCCGCTCCGGTAGGACCTCCTGGCACAAAGAAGCTTGCCAAAAGAATGAGCACGGAAACAAAATAAAACCAAAAGCTGAGCATATTAAGATAGGGGAAGACCATATCTCGTGCGCCACACATTAGGGGGATCATGTAATTTCCAAATCCACCGAGCAGAAGCGCAGTAAGTAGGTATACCACCATGATCATGCCGTGCATGGTTACAAATTGGAGATAGGAACTGGGATCGATAAAATCGAAGGTATCTGGGAAACCAAGCTGCAGTCGCATAAGTCCTGAAAGCGCCAAGGCGATAAGACCGACAAAAATTGCGGTGCTACCGTACTGGATCGCAATTACTTTGTGATCCTGACTCCAAATGTATTTTGTAATAAAGCTGGTGGGATCATGAAGTTCATCGACCTGATCAGCTATTGCTACGTGCTGCATTCCATTACTCCTAATTAAAGTCGTGGTGAATCATTTTAAAACTTATAACCCACTGAGATAAGCCAGTAGATCGTCTATGGACTGCTCATTCTGTAGTGAACGAGCCATTAATACCATTTGATGTCCATAGTTGTCGTCTTCATGAGTTCCCCTGATGCCTAGTCGGAAATGTTCAAGTTGACGTTTGAGGTACCAGTCATTTTGACCAGCTAATGCCGGCGCCTGAAGTGCAAAATTTCCCTGTCCTTTAGCCCCGTGACAAGCACCACACGAGGTGTAGTGAGACTTTCCTCGTGTCGCATCTCCACGAAGCACTGGATTAGCACGCCCGGGTTCAAGGGTTTCTATATATGCCGCCACATCTCTAATTGCAGCATCATCTGCTAGGACATTAGACATCGCAGCCATCTGTTGACCATAGATATCTTTCTCATGAGCACCTCTTATACCCTGCTTATAGTAGGCAAGTTGGCGTTCGATGTACCAGTCCGGAAGCCCAGCAATTCTAGGAGAGTTCATTGCGATATTGCCTTCGCCATTCATGCCGTGACAAGAGCTGCACACTGCATATTGAGCAGCGCCTTTTATTGAATCTCCCGGTGCAATTCCTTGCACGTCAGCCCAAGTGCTTTGATCTTCTAGCCAGGAGTTATAATTCGATTCATTATCGACCACCACGTGCCCGCGCATTGCATAATGCGCTATTCCGCACAATTCCATGCAGAGGATGTCGAATTTGCCTTCCCGAGTTGGAGTAAACCAGACATAGCTCACCGTGCCAGGAACTAAATCCATTTTTACTCGAAACTGTGGGACCGCAAAGTCATGCAGAACGTCCTTGGATCTAAGTAGCACTTTGACAGGCTTATTTAGTGGTAGATGAAGTTCACTGTTATCTATCAGTACGTCGTCTAGTCCAGCATCGTCATTTGGGCTAATGCCAAACGGGTTATCTTCAGAGACGAATCTGGAGTCGACTTCTCCAAGGATTCCATCACTGCCCGGCAATCGAAATCTCCATTGCCATTGCTCTCCCATCACTTCTATAGGGTGCGCCTCTTCAGGGACATCCACAAAATCTGCCCATACCACTAGGCCTGGCGCCAACATTGCCGCTACCCCAATTGCGGTGATGGATGTGAGCCAGGTTTCGAGTTTTTTATTCTCTGGTTCATATTCAGCTCTTTTATTTGGATCATAGCGATACTTATAGATACAGTAGGCCAGGAATAGGTTCACCGCGACAAAGACTACGGCGGTAATATAAAGCGTGATATCAATAGTCGTATCGATAGTGCCCCAATTTGATGCAATAGGAGTCATCCACCACGGGCTCAGTATGTGGAACACAACGGAACCAATGACCAAAAATAAAAGTGCAACTACGATATTCATATCTGCTCCAACTCTACCTACATGTTCTGAATACGGACAAACCTGGCTAAAAGATTACCTAGTCATATCTCTCTGGCTACCTAAAGGCTGCAGATCGTCCAAAAAAATGTAATAGGATTACCGATTAATTCGTTGAGTTTAAAAAATAATCATCCTTACACAAACAACTCTAATTTACTTCGCTATTATCGAAATTATCAAAGCGGTCTCTAGGCTACAAGAAGTATCGCGAAGGAGGGTTAAGAAGTATCATCTTTCAGCTCCGATCTTATAACGGAACATCACGAAAGCCGTAATATATGCCAACCTTTAGTGCGAACTCCGAACTCAGTATGCCCTGACTCCGATGGCTGCAAAATTAGATCACATCACGCTTCTCCACGCCACCTGATTTTTTACTTTTTTTAAGCTGGAAACTACTTTCTGTCTAGATTATCCTTAACGATCCTCTTCATGATCTTGCTCGCTAATATTGGTCTTTCCTTAACTGGTAGTAGCTGATTCATATTCTTTGTATTTTCTTGTCGCATAGGATCTGTTAATTTGCTCTAGGGACTTAATTGATCTCCTGCGAGCGTAATATTATCTCTAGTTTGTTAACCTATAAAAATAATTATATACAACGGTGCTGTTGATAGATGAAGATTCAGATTAAGAAGATTAATCATGTCGCCAAATTGACGCTGTCAAATCCAGAGAAGCGTAATATCCTCGATTTAGAAATGAGTCAGAATCTCAAAGCGGCGGTAGACCAGGTCTGCGATGACAGCGGCATTAAGGCGATCTTACTGGCATCAGAGGGACCTGCATTTTGTGGAGGTGGCGCGCTTGATGAATTGCTTGAAGCTAGAGAGCAACCTGAACTTTTACATGACATCTACTCTGGATTTTTGGCGGTAGCTAAGTGTCCTATTCCTACGGTGGGAGCGATCAACGGGCCTGCGGTGGGTGCTGGTATGAACCTAGCCCTTGCCTGTGATGTTCGAATAGTGACACCCAATGCCAAGTTTGATACTCGATTTACCCAACTTGGAATTCATAGTGGAGGTGGTCACACTTGGCTCCTTCAGCGTTATTTGAACTGGGAGCAATCAGTTTCGGCGCTTATTTTCGGAAAGTCTTTGCAGGGTGCTGATGCCGTCGATGCGGGACTTGCACTTGAATGTGTTGAAGAAGAAGTCCTAGAGGAGAGATGTTTGTCATTTTGTGATTCCATTAGATTGATTCCTAGAGAATTGATAGAAGAAACAAAAAAATCTCTGGCTTTGGCGAATCACAATTCCAGTCACGATGACATGATCAGTCATGAATTTTCAGTCCAAGCCGCTTCGCTTCGTTCGACCTATGCGGGTAATACGCTGAACAACCTTTTCTCTAGGATAAAAAAAACCTTAAATTGATGACTAGAGTTTTTGGAGAATGATTGGGTGAATTGGCAGAAATTGAGTATTGAGGAGGGTGAAGAAGAGTTTAGCGAGGGACTGTGCTGCAGACGGTTAACCAACAAGAGAGGGACATTACTTCATTACAAACTTAGTTCCGATGGAGAGCTACGTGGATTTGAAGCCGGGTGTTGGTTAGTGGTTCCTATTAGTGGTAATTGTGAATCAAAAGATGGAGTCATCACAGTCGGGGATCTCTGGCTAGGTAACGGGACTGATCTTGATATCACCGCTGAAACAGGACGTGTCGCTGAATTTTTTGCGCTTAAGTTAAATGAGATTGATGCTCCGGAGAAATCTCAGACTATATCTGGAGCAGGCAGACCATTCGTAGATTATCCAGATCCAAATGACCGACCTACACAGCCAGTACAAATGCTTTCAGAAGGACCAGTTTCCGTGCTTAGAACGCGATTTTCGCCGGATTTTTGTGCTGCAGAGCATTGGCACGATTTTGATACATGGTACTTTATTCTCGCTGGATCAATGCAATTTGGCGAGGAGGGCATATATAGAGCAGGAGAGGTTAGACAGGTGGAGGGCGGCTTTAGCTATGGTCCTGAAGATCCCGGCCCAGAGGGAGTAGACTTTATTTTAGTTAGCGTCGGTGGTCCGGTGGCACTCCATTGGACCGATCTAGAACCATCCCCAAACGGTTCATTGCTTGTCCGTGATACTTGAAACACTGCCATCAATTGAAGAACGTTGCTGCAGTTGTCGGAGTGCCTGACCGCTACTGGGGCGAATCTGCAAAAGCTTATGTGGTACTAAGAGTGAGTCACAGTGTAGATAGTGAGGACTTGAGAAAATATTGTGGGAAGATCTTAACCGGATACAAGATCCCGAAAATATTTGAATTTATTTCGGCTTTGCCGCGTGGTTCAACGGGCAAAGTATTAAAACGAGAATTGCGCAATCTATAGGTGAATAGCAAAATTGAAACGCATAGTAGTTTGAAAAGACAAGAGATCGCAAGTTGCCTTGAGCCATCAGAGCTCGGAATATGGGCGGTGTAAGTGCGATGCTAGTTTAGACCGGTGTCGGTAGTCGGTAAACATATCTTGGTGACCGGCGGAACTAGCGGAATTGGTTTAGCTACCGCTTGTTTGCTGTCAAAAGCCGGCGCGCACCTTACCGTGGTAACTCGCAATCGCGAGAGAGGTCAAGCTGCTCTCGCGCAGCTCAGAGAGATCGGTCCCGACGCTCAACATGATATTGTGGGAATGGATTTCGCCAGCCTGGAATCTGTGAGCAATGCAACAAGAGAATATTTAATGGCAGCGCGACCGGTCGATGTTCTGGTGAATAATGCGGGAATAATAAATAGCCGACGAAAGTTAACTATTGACGGATTTGAGGAAACTTTTGCAGTCAATCATTTAGCCCCTTTTTTGTTTACCGGCCTTATGTTGTCAGGAATTAATGGTTCGGGTAGTCGAATTATCAATGTTGCGTCGGGTGCGCACGATTTTGTTCGAGGAATTAACTTTGATGACCTTAACTCCGAGCAGCGTTATAGGATATTTAAAGCCTATGGCCAATCCAAGTTGGCCAATATGCTTTTTACTATCGAACTGGCACGTCGGCTTCAGACTAAGGGTATTACATGTAACAGCGTGCATCCGGGCGCCGTTGGCACAAATTTGGGTAGTCAAAACCAAGGCATGATGGCGCGATTTCTGCCATTGTTGCTGAAACCCTTTTTTAAAACTCCGCAAGAGGGGGCTGCTACCGCAGTCTATCTTTGCCAAGCCCCAGAATTGGCTACTGTGACGGGAAAGTATTTTTTTGATAGCAAGTTAGCTCAACCCAAACCATGGGCTGAAGATTTTTCTGCTGCTAAACAACTGTGGGAGGTCAGCGAAAAAATGACAGGTTTTAGCTATAACATATAGTAGGAGTTTTTTCTGCGCAGTCATAGCTGAGATTTGTGGTGAACGATTTCTCCAGGAGGAGGTGAGAAGGCAACTTCTTGTGTGTTAAGCGCGGCTAGAGCGTATTTTCTATCTTCATTGGTGAATTGTGCTGTAGTCAAACAAAATTCAACCACGTTGTCATTGGGATCACGGCAGTAAACTGAGCGACACCAGTTGTGATCAATCTCTAAAACCTCTAATCCCGCCTGCACCCATGCTTCTCGTCGAGCATTGAGTTCCTCAATAGAGTTAACAGAGAATGAAAAGTGATTAATTGGGTCTGGTAATCCCGAAGCTTTCGACAAGTTGGTTTCCATATTTTTGCAACCAGGCACGTCATGTAATTCCCAAAATGCGATAAAGCAAGTGTCCTCTTCATTCATACTATAAAAAAAATGTTTTGCCCAGCCGCCTTCATTGATCGGGGCAATCTCTACCTTGGCCAAGTGAAATCCCATTATCGTTTCATAAAAATTGTGTATTGCACTCATATCTTTGACTGCCAGGGCAAGATGATGGTATGTCATTAGCTTCTCTCCTGATCTGTCTTATCAATCATTAGCATCACGTCGTTGTTTGTTCCATCAGCGGGTGCTTTTATCTCTCTGACGGATTCTTCGATATCATCATATTCTAGGCGCAATGCTTTGGAGATGGTGGCATGCATATCATATAGGGATGTTATATAAGTTAATTCTAGGATTTCTTCATCGCTTAGATGATTTTTCAGTTCTTCAAAAAGAACATCACTGACACGGCCACCTTCATTAACTAAGGCATCTGCATAAGCCAGTACTGCGCGCTCTAAAGTTGAAAACACGTTACTTACTTGCCAATAAGGAATGGCAGCAATTTTTTCTTCGGTTAGACCGACTGCCCTGCAGGATTTACAGTGCTG
Source organism: Halieaceae bacterium (assembly GCA_029247075.1). Taxonomy (GTDB): domain Bacteria; phylum Pseudomonadota; class Gammaproteobacteria; order Pseudomonadales; family Halieaceae; genus CABYJX01. The sequence continues at coordinate 17,005 of JAQWLX010000090.1, forward strand.
CGAAAAAACAAAATTAGAGCCTCTAGCGTAGCCTGCTCGCGTTTGACTGAGTTCTCGGAGTTGGGGATTCAATTTTCGAGAGGGATCTCTATATAGCGAAAAACCTTTGACGGCGTGTTTTAAAACATCTGGAACCAATGCAAAAACGGTCCACCAATTGCCAGGAGTGCCGGTATCAGTCCCCGGTTCTTCTACGGGATCTCGATCACCAAAGATAACGTTATATAAGTCCCTAGAAAAAGGGTCCGTATCTTTCAGCGGTACTTCTCTCAGTCTAGGCATGAATAATGTCCAAGTTTTTCGACGAGCTTATCAATCTCTCGCGTAGCTGGGTAGTAAATCTAGTGGTGTGTATATTCGGTTTTCACATCTCACTCTAACTTCCCTTATACTTGGTTTACTAGACTAGAATTTAATTGGAGAGATCGAAATGCGTTTAGCTGATCGAGTGGCGTTAATTACCGGAGCAGCTCGAGGGTTAGGAAAAACCTATTCGATGGCATTGGCGGCCCAAGGAGCGTCGGTTTTTCTTACTGATAGATCTAGCTGTGAAAATGTTGTCAGCAGTATTATTCAGTCCGGCGGAAGTGCAGCAAGCTGTATTTCTGATGTGTCCAATATGTCTGATTGTCAGGCAGCGGCCGGCATGGCGATGTCAGAATTTGGCCGTTTAGATATACTCGTCAATAACGCTGCTCTGTATGGCAGTCTTGAACGTGGTCATTTCGAAACCTTGCCCGAATCACAGTGGGACGACGTAATGGCCGTTAACGTAAAAGGCACATGGCACTGCTCAAAAGCAGTATTACCTGCGATGCGTGACGTTGGAGGTGGTTCTATTATTAACATCGCCTCTCTAGCTGCCGTATATGGCATGCCGCAAGGCCTTGATTATGTAGCTTCTAAGGCGGCTGTAATAGGCATGACCAGAGCGATGGCCCGAGAGCTCGGTGATGAAAAGATCCGCGTTAACGCGATTGCTCCTTCGGCGGTAATGACGGAGGGCACCTCTGAATTTTTTGGCGATCGATTTGAAAAGGCAACCAGTGCCATTGCTCAAATGCAGATCCTAAAACACCGCATGGAGCCAGAAGACTTGGTAGGAACTTTGATTTATTTGGCTTCGGATGACAGTTTGATGGTAACCGGCCAAACCCATATGGTGGATGGGGGTTCTTGGTTTCTTTGAGCGACATGATTGAAGTAACCCCTTTTAGAGAGTCCTTTGCTACTGAAACCTCCGAAGAGTTGAGAAGCAAATTTTCCGAAGATGGATACCTGTTCTTAAAGGGCGCCATAAACCCTTCCCTATGCAACTCATTGTTGAAGATAATGACCACTGTTATGAAGGGAGAGATAGAAATACCTAAGGATTCTTGGTCTCCGGTACTGGTGGGGGAGCCTTTTGTTGAAACTGACAAGACCTGGGATCGTATTTATCCTGAATTGCAATCCCTAGAAACTTTTCATCAGTTTTTCCATACCCCTGAAGTCCTAGCTTTGATGAAACGTATCTTAAATGCCGATCCTTTTGTTTATCCAATGAAAATGGCACGAATTGCCACGCCGCGAAAAAGTGGATTTGAAACTCCTCCGCATCAGGATGCTTACTCCCACCATGCTGGACCCACGATGGCAGGCATATGGGTGGCTTTGCATGACGTCGATGAAACGATGGGAAGGCTGGCAATTCTTGATCGATCACACTTAAAAGGAGTGCGGGAGGTGGTTCAGTCGCCAGGTGTGGGTGGCGTTCAATGCAAAATATTTAGCGACGAGAAATTATGGCATGTATCTAATGTTGAGTGCGGAGATATCATTTTGTTTTCATCTCAGACGGTGCATAGAGCA
>JAQWLX010000097.1 GCA_029247075.1 Halieaceae bacterium
ACTGGTTCTCTTGGCTTAGAAGCTCTTTCTAGAGGAGCTCGACATTGCGACTTCGTAGACAAATCGAGCTCATGTACCAAGGCATTAGCAACCTGTTTATACGATCTAAAAGCGGACAACCTTTCAAAGGTTCACTGCAGGGATGTAATTGACTTTTTATCTGTAACCGAGGCAAACAGCTACGACGTTGTTTTTATTGATCCACCTTTTAATACTAGATTACTGAATGAGACTTGCAGATCTTTTTCAAATAAAGATCTAGTGCTGCCAGGAGGAATGGTATATTTAGAATTTTCCTCCTCGGATAGACCAGATTGTATTTCACCGAGATGGAAAAATTTTCGAGAAAAGAAGTCAGGTTCAGTTAAATACTGCCTATATCTAAATTCTTGAGTTTTAAAGGTATACTATGTTTAGTGTCGCTATGCGGCTAGAAATAGACTCGCGAATTAGGCTAGGAGGGGAGAGTGAAAAAAAATTCAGTTATCTATCCAGGCACGTTTGATCCAGTGACTAATGGTCATGTGGATTTAGCGGAGCGAGCTGCTCGCTTATTTGATCGAGTTGTTTTCGCAATCGCCCATAGCTCAAAAAAAACTCCCTTTTTTACTTTGGAGGAAAGGATAAGCCTAAGTGAAGAGGCCTTGTCTCATTTGAGCAATGTCTCAGTAATGGGCTTTTCTAGTTTATTAATCGACTTTGCTCGCGATCAAAATACCGAATGCGTTCTAAGAGGCCTCAGAGCCGTTGCAGATTTTGAGTACGAATTTCAATTGGCTAACATGAATAGAGCGATGTATAAAGAGTTCGAGAGTGTTTTTCTAACTCCTTCTGAACATTTATCCTATATTTCTTCAAGCTTAGTTCGCGAAATTGCGGAGCTTGGAGGCGACGTTTCTCAATTTGTCCCGATTAACGTGGCTACTGCACTTAAAAACAAGTTTTAGGCAAGAGGCAATATTTTCAACTCTGACAAGCAGGACAATAGAAACTTGCTCTTTGGCTCAAAACTTTGCAGCGAATAATAGCCTGACAAAGATTGCATTTTCTCCCTTGCCGCCCGTATACATTAAGTTTTAATGAAAAATATCCTGGTAAGCCTGATGCGCCTACGAAATCTCTAAGCGTTGTTCCACCCTGCTTAATAGCACTTTGAAGTACAATTTTTATGGAAGCGGCTAGTTTAAAGTACCGCTCGCGTGAAATCCTCTTGCTTGCATTTCCAGGTCTGATGCCGCTTAAAAAAAGTGCTTCGCTTGCGTAGATATTACCAACACCGACAACTATTTTCCCATCCATAATAAACTGCTTTACTGATATAGAACGTCTCCGCGATTGCTCAAAAAGATAGTTCCCATCAAATTTCTCTGAAAGTGGTTCTGGCCCAAGGAAAGTCAAAAGGGGGTGTTCCTGTCCATTTTTTATCCAATGAAAACTACCGAATCTTCTTGGATCATGATAACGCAGCACATCACCTGAGTTAAAAATCAGATCAATGTGGTCATGCTTTATTGGGGGCTCCTCGGATGAGACAATCCTCAGCGACCCAGACATGCCTAAGTGAATCATTAAAGTTCCACTATTGCAGCGAAAGAGTAGATATTTTCCGCGACGCTCTATGGTGCGAACCAACTGCCCTTTCAGTCTACTTGCCAAGTACATGGGCACTGGCCAACGAAGCGAGGGGTTTCTAATTACGGCTTTCTGAAAGGAACGTCCTGAAAGGTGAGGCAATAATCCTCTCCGCGTGGTTTCAACCTCAGGTAACTCAGGCATAATTCTAGGACGGTTTAAGGATTTACGATAAAACTACGTTTTTAAGAGTGAAGCTACCGAATAAAATTTCGATTTTTAACAGAAAATCGTCACTTAATCTTACCTTCCTTGTAAAGGACATGCTTTCTAACGACAGGATCGAATTTTTTCATTTCCAGCTTATCCGGTGTAGAACGTTTATTTTTATCAGTAGTATAAAAATGGCCCGTCCCTGCTGTCGAATTCATCCTAATTTTCTCTCTCATCAACAATACTCGCTAAATTGAAATAATTAAATAGCTTCTCCGTTAGCCCTAATATCGGACAACACCTGATCGATACCCTTCTTATCAATAATCCTCATGCCTTTACTGGAGACTCTTAATTTTACATATCTTTTTTCAGAATCCACCCAAAATCGATGTGTATGCAAATTAGGTAAAAATCTTCTGCGCGTTCGGTTTTTAGCATGGGAAACATTGTTACCTGAAAGCGGTCGCTTCCCGGTCACCTGACACACTCTAGACATCATACTTCTCCAGTTGAGAAAACTCGCACCAATCAATAACCTATATATAATACATGGACGGTTTATGCTAATCCACGGTTCGGTGGCGCGACTTTATATCAAAACACCCTGGTTAAGGCAATACGCTAGGCATTTTTAGAGCTATAAAATGGTATTATGCTGTCTTTAGCAACATAACTTTTCTCTTGGGGAAAAATGTCGAATTTATCTAATAAAAATGTATTGTTAGGAATAAGTGGCAGTATCGCGGCATATAAATCCGCAGAACTCATTCGTCGGCTTCAAGATTCCGGAGCCACGGTTAGAGTTGTAATGACAAAAAGTGCAACGGAATTCATTACTCCACTTACCATGCAAGCACTATCTCAAAATCCTGTGCATACAGAACTGTTAGATGAAGTCTCAGAGAGTGCAATGGGCCATATTGAACTGGCGCGCTGGGCCGATTTCCTAATAGTAGCTCCAGCAAGTGCGAACTTAATTGCTGAGCTAACTCATGGCCGTTCAGACAATCTACTAACTGCAATCTGTTTAGCAACATCCTCGGATATATTGTTGGCTCCCGCTATGAATCAACGAATGTGGCTGAATCCTGCTACCCAAGAAAATGTAGCTATATTAAAGTCACGAGGCTATTACATTTCGACCCCAGAAGATGGAGATCAAGCCTGTGGCGAAACTGGGCCTGGGCGAATGGCAGAACCCATTCAAATAATTTCTCTAACAAACACGCTATTTCAATCTGACTTACTGACAGGTACCAATATTTTAATCACCGCTGGTCCTACACGTGAGCCACTTGATCCGGTTAGATATTTAACTAATCACAGCTCTGGAAAAATGGGTTTCGCGCTCGCTGAAGCGGCTTGTTCTGCTGGCGCTAAGGTTACGCTCGTAGCGGGCCCAGTAAACCTCCAGACCCCTAGATACGTTGTTCGCTATGAGGTAGAAACTGCACAAGATATGCTAGAGACTTGTCTTGAGCACGCGCCTTCTGCCGATATCTTTATTGGCTGCGCAGCTGTTTCTGACTACAGACCCAAATATCGGAACTCCGAAAAGATCAAGAAGACTGATGAGCTATTGAAATTGGAGTTGATTCGAAACCCAGATGTCGTATCTCACATTGCCGGAAAATTTGAGCGAATGTTCTGCCTTGGCTTTGCCGCTGAAACTCATCATGTCTTAGAAAATGCGCGCCAAAAAATTTTAACCAAGAAGCTTGACCTGCTCGTTGCTAACGACGTTTCTAATCCAGAAATAGGTTTTGACAGTGACCTTAACGAAGTCTCCCTCATATGGCATAAAGGAGAGGAGAAACTGCAGCAAGCTAGTAAAACTGTAATAGCTAAGCAGATAATTAATCGCCTTGCTGCACTATATAAAGATTCGCAAAATTAGGAAAATTAACGTTCCTAATTTAAGTTCTTTTTTGTGCAACCTATTATAATATTTTTTTAAGTTATAGGATTTAACATCAATGTCCCTTGATAAAGCCAAGGCGCTAGATATCGCTAGGGTATTAACAGAAGCCCTGCCATACATACAGCGATTCACGAGAAAAACTATCGTGACGAAACTTGGAGGAAGCGCAATGAAAAATGTCGCTCTTTTCGATAGTTTTGCTCGCGACATTGTGCTGATGAAGCTTGTTGGAATGAATCCTATTGTGGTGCATGGAGGAGGTCCTCAAATTGGTGACCTTTTGAATCGCCTCAACATCCCTACCCAATTTATTGATGGGCTTCGCGTAACAGATAAAAAAACGATGGAAGTCGTGGAAATGGTCTTGGGAGGAAGCATAAATAAAGAAATCGTTTCAAGCATTAATAGAAGCGGAGGCAGTGCTGTCGGACTCACGGGCAAAGATGGACAACTAATCAGAGCGAAGCCTATCCAAGTTGATTCTTCACATTTACAAAGCGAGGCTGGCAAAGTAACAGATATAAGCTATGTTGGAGAAGTAGAGTATATAGATACTGCGATTCTAAACACCATACTTGATAGTCATTTTATACCAGTTATTGCTCCCATTGGAGTCGATTCCGATGGCAATACCTATAACATCAACGCAGATTTGGTTGCAGGTGAACTTGCATCGGTTATGGAAGCTGAAAAACTAATACTTCTTACTAATACAGAAGGACTACTGGACAAGAAAGGATCGCTGCTATCTGGCCTTACTGTTGGGGATGTGGATTCATTAATTAAAGATGGAACGATCACTGAGGGAATGCTGCCAAAGGTGAAATGCGCCGCTGATGCAATCAGTGCTGGTGTTACTAGCGCACATATACTTGATGGTCGAGTTCCGCATGCTGTACTTCTAGAGATTTTTACTAGCGCAGGTGTAGGCACTTTAATTAGCAATATAAATAATTAATGTAAAGAATTTGCCGAACGCTTTTTGAGCGGCTAGGATGAGTCGGTATATTGGAGCGCTATCCTCATGCCAAGAAGAAAAAGTCAGAGAGGACAAGATATTCTTGAGGCTCTAGCGGAAATGCTAGAATCTGAGAGAGGTCAAAAAATCACCACCGCATCGTTGGCTTCTAAGGTAGGCGTATCTGAAGCTGCCCTTTATAGACACTTTCCAAGCAAAGCAAAGATGTTTGAAGCACTTATAGTTTTTGCCGAAGATGCAATTTTTGGTCTCATAGGGAAAATCTGCCAAGGCGATGCTTCTAGTGAAGCAAAATGCAAAAATATTCTGACAGGTATTTTGGTTTTTTCGGAGAAAAACCCAGGCATTTCTAGGATATTGTCCAGAGAAGCTTTGGTTGGAGAAGATGGGCGCCTTCGTCGTCGAGTCTGCCAGTTTTTCGATAGAATAGAAAGCCAACTTCGACAGCTTCTTCGAGAGGCAGAGCTCAAAGAAGGCATTAGAACCAAAATTCCGCTAATTGCTGCTACAAACCTACTCTTAGCGATCGTTGAAGGGAGGATTTGCCAATTTGTTAGAACAGATTTTGTCAATCTGCCTTCCAAGGACTGGGATATGCAGTGGAACTTAGTAGTTGGGAATTTTTTCAGCAAGATAACCCAGAGCAGATAGAAAAAAGGAGTTCCGTTTATCGTCAATAATTATGGATTCTTAGTTACCCCATAGCGCACTCTGTAGCCTTGCATTTCCAAAAGATATCTTTTATCTTTCGTCTCAGTGTTTTCCAAGTAATTTACTAAATCCCCCAAACCTATCATGCTTAATACATTAATTTTAAAATCTTTTTCTATTTCTTGAACAGCTGAAGTATCACCGATCCCCCGTTCTTCACGATCAATTCCTACAGCTACTCCAGCCAAATCTGCCTTGGCATCAAAAATCAAGCGAAGAGTTTCGCGTATTGCAGTCCCAGCAGTGATGACATCGTCAACTACCAGAATTCTGCCGATCAGAGGGGATCCTACTAGCATACCGCCTTCGCCATGAGTTTTATGCTCTTTTCGATTGTAAGCAATTGGAACGTTAATATTGTGTTCTTCCGATAGTGCGATAGAGGTCGCGGTAACCAAAGGTATGCCTTTATATGCGGGGCCAAGTAACATGTCGAATCTCATGCCCGAGTCTACAATACACTGAGCATAGCATCGGCCCACCTTAGATAAAGACGTTCCGGAAGAAAACTTGCCTGCATTAAAAAAATATGGGCTATTCCTCCCAGATTTTAAGGTGAAACTTCCAAAACTTAAGGCTTCACAATTCCGAGATAATTCAATGAACTGTTGCTTGTATGTTTTCAAATCGAACCCCGGTGGTAATTTAGGTTTAAAAAATCAATATTCTCAAAATTTAACTAAAGAAGACTTATTTCCAATCGAATATAGCACAACTTGCGATTAGGCATACCAATAAGAATCCGGTCAAAACTGACGAAAAGGAAGGATGCTGTACAAGCGTTAATCTATGCTGTTTCTTTAGCAAGGTGACTATTTAGAATAGCGCTTCACGCTGAAAACCTATTAGGCTAGCTATACCCTCTGATGCCAAATCTAGCATCTCTTCAAGCTGTCCTCTATCAAAAGTGCGACCTTCAGCAGTACCTTGAACTTCAACGAATCTACCACCTTCTAACATAACTATATTCAAGTCAGCATCAGCTAAGGAGTCCTCGGAGTAATCTAAATCGAGCAAAGCCACATTATTATAAAGCCCTACTGAAACTGCCGCCATTAGCTCTTTCATAGGGTTTTCCTCTATGACACTACTAAATTTTAGATAGTTCAAGGCATCCACAATAGCCACACAAGCCCCAGTTATAGCCGCTGTTCTAGTGCCGACATCTGCCTGAATGACGTCGCAATCTACCCGAATGGTGCGCTCCCCAAGTTTTTCGAGATCAACTGCGGCACGAAGCGAACGCCCAATAAGCCTCTGAATTTCAACAGTTCTGCCGCCTTGCTTCCCGGTGCTCGCTTCTCGATTCATTCGCTCACCAGTGGATCTCGGCAACATTCCATACTCTGCCGTTATCCACCCTTTGCCATTCCCCTTTAAAAATCTAGGAACCGAGTTCTCTACCGAAGCTGTGCAAATAATCCTAGTGCCTCCAAAAGACACGAGTACTGAGCCCTCCGCCGAAGGTATAAAATTTCTTTCTATTTCAACCTTACGTAATTGATTTTCTCTTCTACCACTAACACGAATCATAGGCAATCTGGTCCATAAAATTTATAATTTATTAAAGCACGCTGTGAGGTATATCTCCAAGCTGCTAAACTATCTCTAATAATATTATTTTGGGCAGAAACTAATTGCATTCACCAAAAAGCATGACCGGCTTCGCTAATTTATCGCGCAATACTGACCTAGCAGAAATTACCGTTGAAGCTCGATCGGTCAATTCTCGCTACCTCGACATTAATATGAAGATCCCTTCAAACTTGCGAGATTTAGAACCTAGATTGAGAGAAATCACAGGCAAGAGATTGAGCCGAGGTAAAATAGATTATGTCGTTAATTTAAAAATGGATCGGCTTTTGGAAAATAAAATCTGGGTAGATGAAAAACGACTCGAACAGATTATCGACGCTTGCAATTTAATTTCTAACAAGGTTACTTGTAGCAAATATGAAGCTACACGGTTTCTTGCGTTCCCAGGCGTTTTATGCGAGACGCCGCTTAGCATTCCTAGCGAACTTGAAACTAGCATAGTTGAGACTTTTAAGGATTGTACTGACAAGCTTATTGAAAATAGAAGAATTGAAGGCGAAAAACTAGCTGTTTTAATCTACGAGAGATTGAAAAATGTGGACGCGATTTGTAAAAAAGTTAATAGCTTATTAAAAATATCCCAAAAGAATCAGAAGGAAAAGGTTTTGTCGAAAATTAATGTTTTAGATATTAATTCGGATCCTAATCGTGTAGAACAAGAATTAGTTTTACTTCTACTCAAGTCTGATATTGACGAAGAAATTGATCGTTTAGAAAGTCATTCGATTGAAATCAAACGTGTACTATCTCTTAACGAGCCCTGTGGACGAAAATTAGATTTTTTACTGCAGGAGCTCAACCGAGAAACAAATACCATCGCTTCAAAATCTATAAGCAAAGACATTTCTTTTCAAACAGTGGAATTGAAGGTATTAATCGAGCAAATGCGAGAACAAGTACAGAATATCGAGTAGTATCATCATATTATGGTAGACGCGCGCGGATCACTTTTTATAATTTCAGCCCCCAGCGGAGCGGGAAAGACTTCTCTGGTAAAAGCATTAGTAGAAAAAGACGGCAATCTCCATGCATCAGTTTCTCACACCACTAGATCCCCGAGACCTGGGGAAAAAGAAGGCAGCAACTATCATTTTGTCAAAAAGTCTTTTTTTGACAAAATGATTAATCAAGGAGAATTTCTTGAGTCAGCGCAAGTTTTTGATCATTTTTATGGAACATCAAAATTATGGGTACAAAGCCAACTAGATGCTGGCACTGATGTCGTATTAGAGATCGACTGGCAGGGAGCCAAACAAATTAAGGAACATATGCCTTTAGCTTGCGCAATTTTTATCTTGCCTCCTTCTAAAAACGCACTTAAGGAAAGGTTGATGAGTAGAGGACAAGATAAGCCTGAAGTAATCGAACGAAGAATGGATCAG
>JAQWLX010000098.1 GCA_029247075.1 Halieaceae bacterium
CTACAAAAGAAAGGCTCAAGAGATTAAAAAGTCTGGGCATATCTAAACAACTTCGAGATCAGTTGCATGCGCCAGTAGGACTCGACATTGGCAGTAAGATGCCGATGGAAATTGCTGTGGCGATTGTTGGAGAAATTACTCAACTTAGAAGATCGAGTGAGTTTTATGGGTCATGAGTAGCGCTATCAAGAGTTTAGGTTCACTTTTTTTTTCGGATCATGATGGCTAGAAACTCCCGTTACGATATTTTGTTTGATCCAGTGAAAATTGGTCCAGTGACAGCGCCAAATCGCTTTTACCAGACTCCGCACGCAATAGGGACTGGACATCAAATGCCTCATACTGACGCTGCAATGAGGGAAGTTAGAGCAGAAGGTGGTTGGGGAGTGGTTAATACCGGATATTGTTCTATTCACCCAAGTTCTGACGATTCACCACTATTGCCCAGCAGACTTTGGGATGATGACGATGTTAGGGAGCATGCTTTAGTGGTGGATGCAATTCATCGGCATGACTCGCTCGCGGGTATCGAGCTTTACCATGGTGGAAGTAGTTGTGCTAATAGATCGACTCGTATCACTCCTATTTCAGCATCAGGCATCTCTATTAATTCGACCTATCCTGGTTGGATTAGCCTTACCCAATCTCGATCTATGGATTATAAGGATATTGCGAACATGCGAAGCTGGCATGTTGATGCTGCGAGACGAGCGAAAAGTGCTGGGTTTGATATTGTTTACATCTATGCCGGGATGAGCTTCGGACCGTACCAATTTCTTCTTCCTTGGTTAAACAAACGTACTGATGAATATGGAGGAAGTCTCAAAAACAGAGTTAGATTAATGCGCGAAATTCTCGAGGAGATGAAAGAAGCAATTGGAGATACCTGTGCAGTAGCCATTCGATTTAGTTCTGACGATCTTTTAAAAATTAAAGGCGAAAACATGAAATCTGAGGCGCACGAAATTGTTTCGATGCTTTCAGATTTACCAGATCTTTGGGACATCAAATCATCTGATTGGACTGTCGAAACAGCATCGGCGCGGTTTGTAGGTGAGAGTGGCCAGGAGAGTTGGAATAGTTTTGCAAAATCTTTAACTACTAAACCAGTCGTCGGTGTAGGCCGTTTTACATCACCTGACGAAATGGTGAGACAAATCCGTGGTGGAATTCTAGATTTGATAGGTGCAGCAAGGCCATCCATCGCTGATCCGTTTCTTCCAAAAAAAATCGATGAAGGTCGTGAAGACGAAATTAGAGAGTGTATAGGATGCAATATATGCGTATCTTGTTATCACGATAGCGTTCCCGTCCGTTGTACACAGAACCCAACGGCTGGAGAGGAATGGAGAAGGAATTGGCATCCAGAACGAATTCCACCTGGGGATCCTAAGAAAAAGATTTTGGTAGTCGGTTCTGGGCCAGCAGGGCTAGAGTGCAGCCGTGTACTCGGCCAAAGAGGATTTTCAGTGACCCTTGCTGAAAAGAAAAAGGAGCTTGGTGGGCGGATTATTAGTGAGTCAGGATTGCCAGGTCTGGCGAGTTGGATAAGGGTTCGTGATTATAGAACTAGTCTAATAAAAACCATGCCGAACATCGATATTTATTTAGATAGCTCGATGTCTTCAGAAGATATCGATCATTCTGACTACGATCAGATCGTGATCGCCACAGGGTCCAGATGGTCGACCGATATTTTAAGCGATTCTGGCTATCCGATCGCTGGTTTTCAAAGCAATAGAATTTTTACTCCAGACCAAATACTTGATGGCGCCACTCTGCTTGAGCCAGTGGTTATCTATGATTTTGATCACTATTATATGGGAGGCTGCCTCGCCGAACTTCTACGAGAGCGTTATAAAGAAATCACACTAGTTACACCGGCCAATGCAGTTTCAGCTTGGACTTGGATGAATAACGAATCCTGGAAAATTAGAGGCAGAATGATTGAGTTGGATATAAAAATCTTACTAGAGCATTATCTGATTGGGATGGACGAGAGTCATCTCCAATTGACAAGTATTTATAGTGATTCTCAAATAATGACTATCGAAGCGGGCTCGCTAATTATTGTTGGAGTAAGAACAGCAGAAGATATGCTTTACAAGGAATTAGTCGCTAGATCAGAATTTAGTGAACGCTCCGGCGTCTCTAATATTAAGTCAATAGGGGATTGTGTGGCGCCGGGAACTATTGCCCATGCAGTATATTCTGGGCATGAGTATGGTAGAAATATAGACAAGCAAACTTCTGAAATTTACTACCAGGTGGAGAGACCTAGTCTTCATATCTAGATTGTTTTTAATGGATGGTGCTTGGTGACAGTAGGTTTGCTTATTCTGGCGGCTGGTCGAAGTTCTCGATTTGGCAGTGATAAACGACTCGCATTACTTAATGATGGGCGAGCTCTGCTGCATACGACCTTGAGTTCAGCTATTGCCAGTGGCCTACCAGTGAGAGTGTGTTTGCCGGATAAGAATGATGAGTTGCTTGAGCAGTCTCAAAAACTTGAGGTAGATAGGATAATTAACTGTCCTAGCTTAGATCGAGGCATGGGGTTTAGTCTAGCAGAGGGTGTTTCTCAGTGTTATGACTGGGAAGGGCTTTTAGTCACTCTCGGAGATATGCCATTTGTTAAGACAGAAACTTATCTAAGTTTAGCCAATGCTGTGAGAGGCGATGCTATCTGTATTCCTGTTTTCCAGGGTAATCCTGGTAACCCTGTAGCATTTGGACGCAGTTTTTTTTCTTCTTTAGAGAAGCTCGATGGTGATGTTGGAGCTAAGAATATTGTTCAGGCTAACACTCAATCAGTCATAGAAATCCCTGTTTCTGACAAAGGCATTCTAATAGATATTGATACGCCTGCCGATGTGGTTAATTTTGATTTTTCGCACTAACGTGTCGTTATCCGGTAACATGACGCTTTGAATCAGTTACAGCCAAGTTTAACTCGGAGAAATAATGCAGGAATCCACCGCTAAGTCTGAGAATTCTGATCAGGATCTATCCAGTCCTTTAGGAGCTCTAGAGCGAACGTTTCAAAGTGTTCTCGACGTTGGTAAGGAATTACTTGCGCGCCGAAGGATAGGCATTGCATCAGCACCTTTGGATTCCACTACATTGCTCAAGATGTGTTCAGAACTGTTGGATCATAGAGGTGAGCCCTCGGGGATCGCTTTAGCTAGTGAAATTATCCGAGGCTATGATTCTTTGGAGGAGGAAGCCCAAGAAGAATTTTTCATTGGGCTAGAGGCTGATTTTGAAGTCGATAGAGAAGCAATTTTAACTGCATCAGAACAATATAGAGAAAAGGGTGATCGTAATGCCTTAACCTCGATCATTAGAAGTACAGAGGCACCGAGGCAAAAGCTTTTTCGGCGTATCAATATGGCCCCAGATGGGACTCGTACCCTGGTTTCTATGAGAGGCGATTTGTTGACTCACCTTCGAGAGAACCCAAGACTTAAATCTGTAGATGACGATCTGCGACATTTGTTTATTTCTTGGTTTAACAAAGGGTTTCTGGAGTTACGTCGAATTAGTTGGGAGTCTCCCGCGTCGGTCCTTGAGAGGCTGATTGACTATGAGGCGGTGCATGAAATTAATGGTTGGGATGATCTGAGAAGTCGGTTACGAGATGACCGACGTTGTTTCGCTTTTTTTCATCCCGCCCTCGATGATGATCCTTTAGTCTTCGTGGAAATCGCTTTAACAAATGAAATCCCTACTGCTATTTCACCTCTGTTAGAGCAGACAAGAGAAGTTGAGAGCGGCGCCCGTCCAACTACCGTTGTTTTTTATTCGATTAGTAATTGTCATAAAGGACTAGCAGGGGTGTCCTTCGGAAATTTCCTCATAAAAGGCGTTGTAGAAGAATTAGCAAGAGATATGCCTTGGCTAAAGACCTTTGTTACTTTATCCCCGGTTCCAGGGTTTAGGAAATGGCTACTTAAGGCAGATTTAAGCGGTATCGTCGATCCTGAAATTGTTGATACAGTGAAGGAGTCAGTGGGAAGTGTCATAACGGACGAGATTTACAATGCCATGCTTAAGCTATGTGCTCATTATTTGTTGAACGTCAAATCTGGTGATCTTCCGTTAGACCCTGTCGCTAGATTTCATTTAGGTAATGGAGCTCTATTATATGGTCTTCATGGAGGCGCGGACTTGTCTTCCAGAGGGAGAGAGCAATCGGGTGGAATTATGGTTAATTACCTTTATGATCTAGGCCGTATAGAAATTAATCACGAAGCGCTTTTTGACGAAGGAAAGGTTGCAGTGTCTAAGGTAGTATCAAAATTGTTGGATTAGATAAAAAGCTAGCTGGTGTATTTTTAGTTTAGCTCCAGATATACGTTTCACTTTCCATGAAGTTAGATATCCATTTGTGATAATTTTGTACCGCGGGTTCATTTTTTCCGAAGACAAAATGATCGTTTGCACCCGCGTGGATACAGGATTGGATATCTGCTCCAATCTTATAATCCTCATCTCTAACAGCTTCTAATGTCATCTTGCTAAATACCTTAATGCTTTGCTCGTCTACAGATGGAGCAGCAAGAATGCTCTGTCGGGTTACCGTGGTCTCAGTAGTGGGGCCTGGAAAAACTTGAGATACTAAACACTGGCCACCAAGAATTCCGGAGATGGATAGATTTGGAAAGCAGGAATGAATGAGCCGAATATGATCCATTGGTTTCCAGTTCTCGCGAGGAATGTCGGCGAGCGACCCAATAGACTTCCTGGCAAAGGTAAGAATTTGATGTGGACCAAAGGTATTAAGTACCAGTAGATTACCGACCGTATGTTTGCCAACAGTCCTACCATGAACGATTTGGTGATGGTAGGCCTCTAAGTAGCCATCCATAGCAACCTTCCAGCCGGGACCGGGTAGTTCTCTTTGTTCGTGCAGTACCCAGTCACCTAGTTGTAGTGATTCCAGTTCTGTTTTGAAGTCGCCGAGCCATAGGTCGACATCAAAAGATTTTCCTGGAGACAATAGAGTCCAAATAAGACCTGCCTGTTCCTGGCAATCTAGCGAGGTAAGTCCATACTCTTCAGATTCTATCTCGCCGAAGGTATCAGCACCATAACGACCGACTAGTTCTCCCAGATGTCCATAGGTCCAAGCGTGATAAGGGCATGAAAATACTCTTGAAGTCCCACTGCCATCAGGGCAGAGCTTAGCCCCGCGATGCCGGCAAACATTCAGAAAAGCTCGAGCTTTTCCGTCTTTGCCTCTGACGAGCAGTATAGGAACATCCAGCACTGTCATCGCTTTATAATTTCCTGCTTCTGGCAGCTCGATACTGAGGGCGGCAGCCATTGGCAAGTGTCGAAATATGAGATTACTTTCTCGTTTGTAGCGATCGGGGTCGGTATAGGCATCGATCGGCATTTTCATCACTGATTCTGACTGATCTGTTGAACCTTCGCGAAAATGGCTGAGCGCTTTTTCAGCCAGATTTAGTGGATCTATACCCATTTCAAGACGATAGATATTTGGAAACGTATTCTTGCCAGGCAGGAAGAGATTCTGGGTAATCTCCTGGATATGCTTTGTCTCCTACCCAAACTCTAAGTCGATTATTCAGGCCTCTCGAGTAATTGCTGAAAGGCACATAGTAAAGAAAATGAATTTCCCTTCGTAAAAACTGCCAAGTCCCATCATGGCGCTCATATTCATCCAGATACTTCATGGCAGCTAGGCTTATAACGTTATTAGGCGTCGTCTCGGCGTGACTATATATTACCCCTGAGGCCTTGTTGCTATCTTTTGGATCTAGGGTGATATTTTTGTCATGAGTCCAGTGGAAGGCAGGTCCTCGGATCCTAAAGAGGTCAACGAACATTTTTTCAATTTGTTCCCGTCCCTCAGCGACCATTGTTTTTGTAGGGGAATCAAAGACGGCATCCGCCGTAAATAGACTCATTAAACGAGTCATGTCATGCTCGTCACACGCTACCGCATAAACGGTAGCTAATTGGCGAATCTCCTCGATCGATTCAAGTCGATCGAGGCGATTAAGCACATCTTCTAACTCTTTTGACATTTAAAGTCGCCTAAGGAACTTCTTTAACGAATTTGTTTGAATGTTATTCAAGGGAAAGATATCAGTTTTATGATTTTTATAAAATCCTAGAATGTGCCAATTATTTCCTTAATTTAAGGTACTTCTAGCAACCTGATAGATGCTGAGTAAAACTAGCAATAGGCAGGATATATATTGGGAAAATAGCCATTAATATTCTATAAGAATCAATTCACACGAGGACTATTTTAATTTTATTATCCCTAATCGTGATTGATTTTTGCGATGCCTTCTGGCGACAACACCTCAATCCAGTACCCATCAGGATCTTTAATGAAGGCAAGTCCTTTCATGGATCCGTCATCAGGTTTCTTGACGAACTCTACACCAAGTTCCTCAAAGCGATCACACGCAGCATAGACGTCAGCTACGGAAATTCCAATATGTCCGAAACCTCGTGGATTCTCGTTTCCATTGTGGTAGCCAGAAAACTCGGGATCATGTTCGGTTCCCCAGTTATGGGTTAGTTCCAGTGTTCCGGTTTGAGAAAAGATCCATTTGGTTCTCTCAGGACCCTCTCGGGGTATTTCTCCAACGAGCTCCTGCTCATAGCCTAGGAAGTAGAGAGAGAAATCCATTGCTTCATAATCGTATTTATGAAGCAGGGTCATTCCAAGCACATCGCAATAAAAGGGAATTGATATCGCAGGATCCTTAATTCTAAGCATGGTCTGGTTGAATTTAAAATTTTTGGGGTCGGATGAAGTCATTTGATAAAACCGTTTGCGATATGATTGGCGGTGGAGTATATATTCCAGTTACATTTTTAGGCAAATTGTTAAGATAATAAAAACTTGAGGAGGAAATAACGTGGCAGAATCAGCGCGCGCTTATAATCCAGAATTTGATCCCACAGGTATTGAGGGAGGTGTCGATACCAACATTTTACCATGGCTTCCAGTGCCAGGTCTGAATGGAGTTGCCGTAAAGCCGCTCCGCGCCAGTATGGAAAGTGGTCTTTTCTCTGTCGTAATGAAAATCAATTCCGGGGCTAGGCTTTCTTCCAGTGTCTTCCTAGGTGGGATGGATCTAATGGTCTTGTCAGGGAAGGTGGCTTATTCGGACGGCGAGTCAACAAGTATCTTGGAACCAGGTGTCTGGGGATACGTGTCGGCGAATACTCGAATAGCAGAGATGGTAGCTGCGGAAGATACTGAATTGTTGATGAATTTCTTCAATGCTGTTGCCTTTTTGAACTCAGATCAGTTAGTTCAATCCATTCTCACCAGCGCAGACATACAGCTGATGGCCAAGAGAGCAGGCATCACACTGGTTCCAAATACCTTGGCTGCTTGCATGGATGATAGGCCGGATCCATTTTCTGGAACAGGAGAACCGTTGGCAATCGCATCAAGCAACAATGCTGGAGCCGCGCTTGTTACTGCAGCGGCTGTTAGCGATACAGCTAATCTTTGTCATCCCCACTTTATCGATTGTCGCTCGGTGCCTTGGGCGGTCAACCCGGATTTACCTGATATTGGACTCAAGATATTGAGAGTCAGTCAAGATACCGGAGTGATTTCCTTGATGGTCAGACATAACGGTGTTGCTACTCCGCATAATCATATAGGAGGTGCGGATTTCTTGGTTCTATCAGGACGGATAGGATACCGAGCAGGCCCTCCAGAAGGTTATGGCCCCGGAGTCTGGTTCTACGAGCCACCTGGAGCGCGTCATGAAGCGACACAAAGTTTAAATGACGAGGACCTTATCTACACGGCAAATGTCTACGGTCCGTTGTTCTTTGACTCTGGCAAAGGTACTCCCGTTCTCGCTGTTTTGTCCTGGATGGAGTACATACAGTTAGCAGAGGAGGGGGGAGCTAAATTAGTTCCAAATACTGCCCCTGGCGACAGTACATTGTTGGCATGGGCTCCATTAAAAGGAGCTTCTTAGGTCAGACGGGTTTGCACACTCGAGAAGTCGAGGCTACCGTGCCCGGCTTCTTGATGTTTCTCGTAAAGATCCTTAGCCAGCTTACCCATTGCGTTATCTATTCCTGCAGTGTCTGCAATCTCCATCGCTAGTCTGAGATCTTTTAGCATCAGGTCTACCATAAACCCTGGCTGGTAATCATTACTGGCCGGAGCCTTATCCATTACGCCGGGATAGGGATTGTACACCTCGAGTGACCAGTTTCGACCCGAGCTGGCTAGCATGATCTCTGAAAGGACCTTAGGATCAAGATTGTGTTTTGCCCCCATGGCTAGAGCCTCTGCCGTTCCAAGCATATGAATAGCAAGTAGCATGTTATTGCAACCCTTGGCAACCTGGCCTGAACCGTGCGGGCCGGCATGGAAGATATTCTTTCCCATATCCTTGAGTATTTGTCTTGCTTTTTCAAATGTCTCTGCATCACCTCCACACATAAAAGAGAGTGTGCCGGCTGCCGCAGCGGCGACACCGCCAGACACCGGGGCGTCCATAAAGCCAACGCCGCTCTTTTGGGCAGCCTGACCTACCTTCCGTGCGGTTTCAGCGTCTATGGTGCTGCAGTCTAAAGCACAGGTTTCGGTACCGATCATCTCCAGCAAACCACTCTGACCTATATAGGTTTCTGCGACGTGTTTGCCGGCTGGAAGCATCGAGATTATATAGTCTGCATCCGTTATTGCATCCCTAGCGGTTGGCGCCTTTAAAGCGCCTTCTTTGGCAAGTGCATCGCAGGCTGCAGGCACTAGATCAAAAACGCTTACTTGGTGTCCAGCTTTGAGTAAGTTTTTTGCCATTGGTCCGCCCATGTTTCCAAGACCTATAAATCCAACTGTTGCCATATATTTTCTCGCTATATTTAAATTACGTGTCTAGGTCTGCCAAAGGATTTTTAGGCCAAGGCGGGGCGAACATTTTTTCAAGTTTGTCATTTGGAACGCTATTAACGTCAGGGAACTGCCAATTTGGACTTTTATCTTTATCTATGAGCAACGCCCTGACACCTTCCGAAAATTCGGGGTCACGAATGATATT